>DATGYM010000248.1:0-28112 GCA_035297925.1 Pyrinomonadaceae bacterium
TTTCTGAGGTGCCAACATCTGAGCCGCCGGTGAGTTCGGTCATCCACTGGCCGCTGGTCCAAAATTCCTTTGGGTCGCGACTGGTCAGATGCGGGACAGCGCGTTCGATTAGCGCCGTGTTACCGGAGCCCAGCAGGGTACGCGCCGCTCCATCGGTCATCGCCAAAGGACAACTGTAAATGTCCGTTGAAGGTGTGAACAGATATGCAAGCGCGCACTGATGTACGCGCGAGAACCTGCCGTGCCTCTGTTCGTAAGCGGTGGCAACCACGCCGTGTTCAGCGGCGATGCGCTCGGCGACGCGCCACAAAGGCGTCAACTCAATGCGATCGATTCGATTTCCCCAGGCATCCCATTGTGTCAGCGTCGGCTCATTGAGTCTGTCGGCGAGTTGGAGTTGATAGAGATCGCCACCGGCGAGTGCTCCCATTGTTACGAGCGTCGGCTTGATCTCACGCAGCACGTCGGTGGGAAGGCTGCGCTTTAAATAAGAGCGCAGGACCGAATCATCATCGTATTGATTACCCAGCGCCGGGGGTGCTTGCTGAAATGGCATGATTTGCTGGAAAGCGTAGCGGGAAATGAAAGAGGCGTAAAGCGCCGCAGGAAGCTGCGCGTGCGCCGACACACCTTCTTCTCTCTCGGTCATACGCTTGGGCCGTTAGGAGCACGGCGCGTCGTGGACACAAGACAAACAAACGGCGCAATGCTATTAGGGGATCGCCCTAAGAACATTGCGCCGTCGTTTAACCCGATGTCTCACGTCGGTACCAACGCGCAACACTCGAATCTATGCGCGGAGTCTAAGTGGAAAACAAAACCTACGTCAATAAAACGACCTGAGATAAAACACTGAGGGCTTAACTTGGTTCAACGCGGATCTACAGTCGGGTGCAACCCGGGGGCGCAGATCGATTCGGGTCGTAACCATCCGCTAGGAGATCTTCGGCGCGACAGCAACACGATTGCGTCCTTTATTTTTCGCCACATAAAGCGCGGCATCACTCGCAGCATAAAGTGTCCGCTCGGAATTCGCGTGGGCCGGACAGGCAGCCACACCTATGCTCACAGTAATGTTTCCCACTCCTTCAATCGGTTGTTCTGCCAGGATTGCGCGTAGGCGGTTGGCGACCAACCCGGCCTTGGTATCGTCTATCCCGGCCAACAACAGGGCAAACTCTTCGCCTCCCAAACGGGCTGCGGTGTCGGTTTCACGCGAGACCCTGGTCAATGTATTTGCGATCTCCCGGATTACCAGGTCGCCGGCAGGATGCCCATGCGTGTCGTTGATCGACTTCAGGAAATCGATATCGAGCAAGAGCAGTGCGCAGGGCGCTCCATAGCGACGCCATCTTTCAACCTCTCGCGACAGCGCAACGCGGAAGCGGCGGCGATTTGCCAACCCGGTCAAGTGATCGAGGTCCGCTTCGCTGCGCAACCGATCCATCGATTTAACCAGTGTCAATAATCTCGTAGAGCTCATGATCAGTAGATCGATCTCTGCGGGAACTTGAAAGTAGTCGAAGGCTCCGGCCGACATTGCTGCTTGCCGCTGTTCCGTTGTCGCGGCGTCTTTTCCAACCAATATCAGTGGCACGCCGTCCTGGCTTTGGCCGAGTACGCGCGCAAGTTCCGGGACTGAGATCCCTTTAATTGGAGTGTTTGCAATAACGAGTTGTGGCCGAGAGCGCCGCAGCGATATGGGCGCGGCGATGGCAGTGCATACACCTACTACCTGATGTCCCACAGCCTCAAGGGCCGCCTGGAAAGGAACAAGCGAGTTGTCTGTGATCAGCAGCACACGCCCCTGTTCGCGTGCTGGTGTACTACCGGATTTGTCTCTCTGCGGCTTTGCTTTCAATAGAGTCCTCGTTGCTATGACAGGAACTTTCTGCTCAAGTTTTGGGAGACTACTCAATTGGGGAGATGAGTCGGGTTAGTAGAATAAGGCAGCGTAGGCAGGACCTCAACGTTTAACAGCGCAGTGTGAGCAATCCACCTCTGGATCCGTGCGACAGTCGCATCGCTAGCTCTTGATAACGCTAGAGTTCACCGTAAGCGGCGGTCGTAATCGAACTGCCAGAACCGGGAACGGATCGTGGTTCCGGCGCGAGCAGCCGGTGTGGCGCGCTGGATGCGACCGGCCCGGACGTTCAACTGTCTGAGATTGAGAAAATGAATGAGATGCTTAAAGAGTCGACACTTAGGGCTGTGCCTTGGCCGATCGCTACCGTTTCCGGTTCTGACACTCGCCGTTCGTTACCGCTCCGGCCTAAAAATATTGACTCCCCCGGCTGATTCAAATATCTTTCGCCACCAACGTGCCAGGGTTGTGGTCTACTCTTGTGCCATCCGGCTGCGGATTTCCGGGCCTCCCTTGGGCGGGGGGTTTTGTGGTGTGGATGCGAACACTGAGTTCTCAGGAGGAAAAGTTGTAGTGGACGAGTAGAGAGACCGATAACTGAGGAATTGAGATCTGACTATGAAACGTTGTCCGGAATGTTATTCGAGTTATCCCGAGACGGATCGATTCTGCCAGCTCGATGGTACTACTCTCGTCGCAGAGCCTGGAGAGAATGATCGTGTTGCTGGTGTGCAGACGGAAGAAGAGCTCCGCGCGCTTTTGACGGCAAGGGCGCAGAGTCCGCGCCGCCGCCAGTATTGGGAGGCTTCGGCTTTGGTGGCAGGAGTGTTGATAGCCCTTGGCTTGGTCCTCTTTCTTGTCTACCAGTGGATGACGCCGGAAACTCAAAACAGTTCCGACCAGCCAGCAACGAATTTGTCGGTAGCGCAGCCACAGGTGCCTGTCCCTCCTCTGTATTCTGTGCCGATCGCCAGCCCCTCTCCTTCGGCCGAACCGTCTCCCTCGCCAAGTGTGATGCCGTCCCCTGCGGTTCAAGCCGAACCTGCGCGCGTTGCGCTGAGTTCCAGCCCTGTATCGACTGGCGGAAACGAAAAGGCCAGGCGTGGGCAGATCACAATTCGGCTCACAAACGGCACCACCGTTGAGGCGGATGAGGTGTGGGAAACAGGAGAAGGAATCTGGTATCGACGGCGAGGAGTGGTTAGTCTTCTTGAGCGCGACAAGGTGAAAGCGATTGAGCGAGCCGTCGAGCAAGCTTCACCGTCCCCATCCTCGCCGGCGGCAACGCCCACCTCGTCGCCAACCGCATCACACTAATTAGAGCGCGTATACTGTCTGCAGTTTCACCTCAGCATCCTTGAACATTAGCGACCGGCAACGCAGCGCAACGCGGCAAGGCGCGGAGGCGTAGTTTTATTCGTTGTCGCGTTTCAGAGGTCACTCACCGATATATCCGACCTGTCGTCGCGTGCTGAAATCGAACCCAGTGCCAACGATTTGATTACGATCATTATTTGCGTTTACGAAGGTGGTGACGCCAGCGGCATTCACCTCATTCAAATAAGAATGCGGCTAAATACATCCGTACCTCAAGGATTTCTCAAGGATTCCTCAAGTCTGCCCGATAGAGTCCCGTCAGGTTTCCTCATTTAATCGTTTTGGTTCCTAAGGAGGTGAGTTTTGGCTTCGCTCGCTGGGACAACGGCACGGTCATGGTCGTTGACGATTCGAACGACATCCGCGAAATGATCTGCATACAGCTACGTAGGAGGGGCTACCGGGTGGTCGGGGCGGCTAATGGCGAGGAGGCGGTTGAACTCGTCCAGCGTAGCGAACCCGGCCTGATCCTGATGGATTTGAGCATGCCCGTGATGGACGGTTACGAGGCAACCCGCAGAATAAAGGCTCTACCAATGCTGGGTGGAGTGCCCGTCGTTGCGGTATCAGCCTCTAGCGACTCTCGCGTCAGATCCAAGGCTCTGGAGGCAGGCTGCATCGATTGCGTGAGCAAGCCCATCGACCTCGTCACGATCGATGGCTTAGTGTCGAGGCATTTCCAGGCACATTAGTAAATGCCCGCTTGCTCTTTCAGTAGTGACTCCGAAATGTTTGTCTTTGATTTGGCGACGACAAGTTACATGATCATGTCGGCATTCCAAATGGGTTCCGGGGCCTCGGAACATTCCTCGGGCAGCGCCTTTTGCAATACTTCTTCCAGCAGGTCGGCTGTCATCTCAAGGATAGAAAGTAACGGGCGCGTAGCTGCTGCAGAATCGTTGAGGTCACGTTTCGCAACATCCTGGGCCAGCGCTAAGGCGACGTAGGCGTGTGCCAATTTGCGGGTATCGGCCTTCTCAAGAAACAATTCGCTCACGGTGTGTCCACCCTGGTAAGTTACAAACTATAATCGTCTGCCGCCAGTCGCCGCAGAGGCAAATTCTCAGACGCTAAGCAATGCGCGCATCAGCACGGCAAAACCAATTAGCACCCCCGAGATAGTGAAGGACCATTCTACGAACGGGTTGGGACGTCCGAATGCGCGTCGGCAAATCACCATGCCGATTTTCCATCCGTCCTGTTGGTACAACGGTAAGAGATTCCCGATTGCCAACGCCAGATTGAAAGCTCCAAACATCGTCCCCCAGGTTAGGAAGCTCAAAACGAAATTCACCGCAACACCAGCCAGGAGTATGAAGAGCTGCTGGATTAGCCGGCGTCTCTGAAGACTGGCCATGTCCATTCGGATATAAGCGCCGAGCGGCAGGAGGCGCAGAACATACTCAACTTCACCCAGACGGAGACTACCTACCTTGGGACCCCAACCGAATCCGGCTTGTGTTATTGGAATGTGGCATGCACGAGCCGCAAGAAAGTGTCCCATCTCATGAAGTACGAGGGCGACAACAAAGGTCAGACCAATATTGATGATGTGAAAGTACATGGTCATTAGCAACTAATTCGATCCGCTTGAAAGGGATAAGACCTTCGCCTCGAGTAGCTTCAAATCCGAAAGTTCCGCCCGCATGTCCAGAATTAAGTACAGCATGGAGCACACTGTAATAACTCCCTCTAACGTCCCGATGCCTCTGGTCAAAAGAGCGCACACCAAAAACATCAATGTCAGCGCAGTGACATAAAGTCTGACGACGAACATGCAGTCTCCTGATTTTCTTTACAGAGAGTTAAAAGGAGTAATTTGCTTTGAATTCCCATTCCCGAGTTGGGAGAGGCGGCCCCTGGCGCAATTCCCGCTTGAGGGTGAGGAACGTGTAAGCCAGGCGCGGGATTGTGCATTAGGTCATGCGCGCAGCGAGATCTCGGAAGAGAGCGTCTTGATCTTCAAATTGTTGCTCGCGATTTAGGAGGGGCGGGCCACCTTGACGCGAGTCGCACAACTCGGCGACAGATTAGTCATCAACAAGAATTGCCAGGCGCGGTTGACGGGGCGCAACTCTGGGGGAGCGATATAACCGAAAGCTGACAGACGTTTTTGAGGTTACAAGGGGAGATGCGGCAGAAATTCAGAGAAGCTATGCAGCGATTTACAACATTTCTTACGACAAGTCACTTTTCCGTGGCTGATTCACCAGCATACTCAAGTCAGCCTTAACAGGTTTTGTAAGTAGATCGTGACAATTTCCGGCACTTTACACTGCAAAGCGATCCCCAAGCTCGATACTAATTCTCGCCGTTTCCAGAAAAAGGAAAATTATGCGAGAGCACCGCACGCATTTTCACGTGCCCATATAATACTTCCAGGTAGCACAGGAAACGATGGAGTAGTGGCTTTGGGTCAAGGTTATTATCAATTGCGGTAATGACTTCCAGTGCCAGATTTTCGTAACCCCGCCAGTCTTTGTACATCAGGTATTCCATGGTCCCATCTCGAAACTCCAAAATGCGCGCGTAGACTTTCTGGAGGTTATCGGGCTCAGTTTGCGTTTGGGCGCGCCGAATGATCCTCATTAGCGATGATAGGTCACTACAAAGGATGAGTGATTGTTGTAGCCTCAGTTCTGAATCATTGAAAAGCGTGAAGACATCCAGATTGGGGTTGAAAAACTGTAGGACCGTTATGATCGATTGCTGGAAGCAGTTGGTCAACAGACCGTGGGCGTGGAGAATTTTACCGTAGACGAGGGGAGTTGATTGCTGCTCCCCTACAAGCTCACGCTCAAAAATCCGTCGTAGATCATGGGTAATTCCATAGCTAATTCCATCGAGAACCTCGCGCATTCTGTCGCTGACAACTCTCGCCTTCATAGCTTTTGTCTCAATGAAGTCCGTTAAACAACGGGCTTCGAACTGCAGGATTTCGAGAATGGAAAGGCTCTCGAGCAGCGTGTCTAGTCTGTGCAGGTTACTATCAATCTGAGCCAACCAATCGAAGAATCGAACCAGCTCCCCGAGAATACTCTGCGCGATCTCCCGCAGCTCAGGGTCGTCAATCTGCTTCACTACCGAGGCGATTTCCCTTTGCAGATTAGCGTGAAGCTCTCGCTGAAGTTCGCTTTTTGGATCCGCTGGGACTTCATGACGCAGTAATATCCCCTGGAGCTCGGCGTCCACTTGGGCGTCGTCACATACCAGGAAGGAGTGGGGCTCAGGTTCGTTGGTACTAAAGCTGATTGGAGTGGACATCGGGAGAACCTAACTGGGCGAGCAAGAGAGACGTGTCGATGGGGTGATATTAATGTTGGCCCAACGGGGAGTTAGTTGTGTCGCCGACTACGGCACCGTTCGGGAGGCAACTGTTGACTGGAATCATGGCGATTGCCGCTGAACCAGCAGGCGCCCCTTATGGCAATGCTCGTGCCAAGGCCGTACTTTTTTCTGCCTTAACCTCAAAAAAGCAACCTACGAGGCCCTGATTTTACTTGATCCATTCCGAGCCTACCCTGAAATCCCGCAGCCACGCGCCGACGGCATCAACGAGGAAATAGAAGCCCAGGGCTACAAGAAAGAGGGCGAACAGGAGAATGGCCCATGATGACTTACCGCTCCCTTTATAGGTTCTAACCGTGGTCCACGCAGCGCCACCTAACAGGATTATGCCTGCCGCTATTTCCAGGATTCGCATAGTTACGAAACCGGGTTTCGTATTTGTCTTCCGCTTCTAATTAGCTTACGTCACAATCTAGCACACTCAAGGCGGCGGGCGGTCAAGGTTGCCGCTTCTATTTTTGTGGGTCTCTATTTGTGGGTCTTTACGCGTTAGGTCGTAGACCAAGCAGTTACCTGGAGCCGCCGCTCGGCGCAACGTTCGCTTCAACTTTCAATAGTCGCTACCCTCAACCGAGTCCGCTGCAAGCGCTTATAGGTTAATGCGGTTTCTTTCTTCTGTGGCTGCGGCGGGCGAACCCGTTGGACTCCTAACGTGGCCGCGCACAACCTGGTCGGTAGACTTAGCGAAATTGGGATTAGCACCTACGCAAGTGAACCCGGTTCTACTTCCTTTTGCTAAGCACATCTATCGCGAGAGGAATTGTACTAATGGCGCCGATAAGAAATAACGTCCAACCGATCGTCTTTCTCTGACTCTGTTTCAGGTTACCTGCAATCAGCAGAGCGACTCCTGCGCCTAATAGACCGCGAGTGCCAGCTATCAGCCCGAGTTCCGGAAGCGTCAATTCAGTCTTCTTCATGCTGCCCTCTCCATAACTTGATTTAACGAAAAGATGATGCTCCCTGTTTACGCCTCTCGCAAGGCGCTAGCGTCGAATGCCGCTGCCATTGCCTGATGAATGACTGGCTCGGTACTATATGGTTATTCTCACCAGCGCGAAAGTGGTAGGAGGGAGCCCATGGCATTCAAGATTCGCCGCGTTGATTATTTTTACGCCACCGTCAAAGATCAACCCGGAGAGGCTTACAAGCTGCTCTCACTCTTAACCAGTCTCGGGATCAATCTGTTGGCTATCACCGCGGTTCCTTACGGACCGATGAACACGCAATTGACGATTTTTCCTGAGGATGCCGGAAAACTTCGCAGTGAGGCGGAGAAGTCCGGCCTTAAGTTGGATGGACCGCAACCGGCCTTGCTGGTTCAGGGTGACGACAAGCTAGGCGCGCTGGCTGAGGTGCATATGAAGCTGTATGAAGCTAACGTTAATGTCTATGCATCTAGTGGAGTCGCTAATAGCAAGGGTAGTTACGGCTACATTATCTATGTGAGGCCGGATGATTACGAGAAGGCGGTTGCGGCTCTCAAGTTGTGAGACCTCAATGGGTATTTGAATCGGGGCCGGTCTGCTTCCATTCGGTTCAAAGGCACGACAATTTGCGACTTCTCCCCACAAAGGTGTCCCTCCACTCGAATCTAATCGTAACTAGCCTCCATATGTCACTAAGCTGCAAGGTGGATTTGAGAACGATGGAGGCGGCGATCGGAATCGAACGATGAATAAAGGTTGTGCAGAAATTATCTCCCGTCATTCACAGAGGACCATGGAGGGTGTAAGCACGTACATAGGGTGCAATTTAGATTTTTTCGTGTTCTTCCTTTCTTATGCCCATTGATGAGGGCACTCGACTTGGTCGGTACGAAATCCGCTCAAAGATTGGCGCCGGCGGGATGGGCGAAGTATATCTAGCGCAAGACACCAAGCTCGGTCGCAGGGTCGCAATCAAATTCCTTCCAGCGGAGAGCGCCGAAGATAAACACGCAATCAAGCGTCTGATTCGTGAAGCGAAAGCCGCAGCCGCGCTCGACCATCAGAACATCTGCTCGATCTACGAAGTCGGCGAAGAAGGCGACAAGAGTTTTATCGTGATGCAATTTGTCGAGGGCGAGACGCTCGATTTGAGAATCAAGCGAAAGCCGTATGAACTGAAAGAGTCGCTCACCATCGCCTCGCAGATCGCCGACGCGCTGGTGGAAGCGCACGAGCACGCAATCATCCATCGTGACATCAAGCCATCGAACATCATGATCACCTCGCGCGGCCAGGCAAAGGTGATGGACTTTGGGTTGGCAAGGGTGATTGCCGGAGCGGCGGAGAGTGAAGCCGAGACGCAGAACATGTTGACCAGGCCGGGCACGATCGTTGGGACCATGCCTTACATGTCACCCGAGCAGGTCACAGGTGGGTCGCTTGATGCGCGTAGCGACATTTTCAGCTTTGGCGTGGTGCTCTACGAAATGATTAGCGGACGGCAGCCCTTCACGAGCGAGAGTGCAGCGGCAACCGTCTCGGCCATTCTAACGCACGAGCCCCCGCCCCTTGCGCGGTACGCTTCAGATGTGCCCGAAGAGTTTCAGCGCATTGTGCGCAAGTGTCTGGAGAAGGATCGAGAGCGGCGTTATCAATCCGCGCGCGAGCTACTGGTAGACTTGGGGAATCTCAAGCGAGATGCCGAATCGGGCGCGCTGTTGGCCGGGCAACTAACGACCGCGCGACGGATCGTTCTCCTCCGCCGCAGCAAGGCAATTGATTCATTGGCCATCTTGCCGCTTACGAATGCGAGCGCAGACCCTAATCTGGAATACCTCTCAGACGGCATCACCGAAAACATAATCAACAACCTGTCGCAACTGCCCAAACTGAGAGTGATGGCGCGCAGCACCGTATTCCGATACAAGGGGAAGGATGTTGATCCACAAGTGATCGGGCGCGATTTGGGTGTGCGGGCGGTGATGACGGGGAGGGTCCTTCAACTAGGTGACAGCCTTATCGTCGGAACGGAAATGGTCGACGTAGCTGACGGGTCGCAACTCTGGGGCGAGCAGTATAAGCGGAAGCTCTCGGATATCTTCGTAGTGCAGGAAGAGATAGCAAGGCAGGTGTCGGAGAGGCTGCGAATCAAATTGACGGGTCAGGAGAAGAAGCGACTGACCAAACGTCACACCGAGGACATCGAAGCATATCAGGCATACCTCAAGGGTTGCTACTACTCGAAGAAGTGGACGCCTGAAGGGTTCAAGAAAGAGGTTGAATATTTTGCTGAGGCGATCAGGATAGACCCAACTTACGCGCTGGCGTACGCAGGGCTGGCGGGTACCTACTACCGAGCCGCAACCGTGTACTTGCCTCCTGGGGAAGCAATGCCGAAGGCGAAGGCGGCAGCGATGAAGGCGTTGGAATTGGACGATACTGTTGCTGAAGCTCACGCCTCGATGGGACTGGCTAAGGAGTACTGTGATTGGGACTGGTTGGGGGCCGAGAGAGAATTCAAGCGAGCGATTGAGCTCAATCCGAACAATGCGCTGGGTCACCTTGTGTATGGCGCTTATCTGAATGAGAAGGGGCGGCTGAATGAGGCGATCTTAGAGTTGAAACGCGCTCAACAACTCGACCCGCTCTCGCTGGAGATCAACACGATGTTAGCATTGCCTTTCTACTGCGCGCGACAATACGATCAATCACTAGCGCAACTCCAGAAGACGATTGAAATGGATCCCGGCTATCCTCAGGCGTATTATTTTCTGGGATGGGTTTATGAACAGAAGGGCGAATTTGCCAAAGCCATCGCGGCGTATGAAAAGGGATTAAGTCTTACACCTCGCCTTCCGCTGGCAACAGCCGCGCTCGGACACGCTCTTGCGATATCAGGAAAGAGAGATGAAGCGAGGGCCGTGCTCGATGAGCTAAACGAGCTATCAGAGCACATTTACATCTCGCCGTATGATGTCGCGATTGTATATATAGGACTCAGGGAAAACGATCAGGCGTTCGCCTGGCTCGAAAAGGCATACGACGAGCGTTCTGTCTGGATGGTGCGGCTTAATTTTGATCGGAGGCTTGATAGCCTTCGATCGGACCCGCGTTTTACAGATCTGCTACGGCGCGTCGGCTTCGAGCCGTGATTCATTCTCGACGATTTATTATCGTTTATGGGGGAGACGAGCGCTGATGAATCTGAAAACTCTGGACAAGATCTGCACAGCGCTGGAGGTTGAACCGGGCGACGTGCTCGTTCAAACGCACAGAAGGAAGCGAGGCTAGTTACGGCATCAGGATACATTGAAAGACGCCCTAAGACGTGATTCGACGGCGAGCGGCCCTGCTTCCGGCACGACAAATCGGCGAAGTCAGAAGGGGCGTATCCGAAGAACTTAACGCGGTGATCACGACGGAAGTGCTTGAAAGGGTATCTCGCGCCAATCCGCCGAACTAAAAGCTGGAAGATACGTCACGAAGCTAAAGGACGAACACCTACAAGCATTCAGGGATCTTTTGAACCTTTCGACGTCGGGACACCCACGCGGTGATGCCGGAGAAGATCTAAGACTGGTTGAAATCAAAGCAGCCTTATTACTTTCAGCTAAATGATGAAGATGTCTGAACGATTCCAGGATTATGCAATCTCTTACCTGGTGATAGTTGGACTCATCTGCGCAGTGAGCTCTTGTAGCTCACGCTCGAATGAACAATCACCAGCTGATAATACGCGATCGACAGCGGAATATATTGCCCAGGCGGATCAGGATTATGCTCAGCGTGACGATCTGGTGCGAGTGCGCCAGGGGATCATCTTGCTGGAAGAGGCTCTCACCACCGAACCCGGCAACTACGATGCCGCCTGGCGAATCAGCAAGTTTGACTATTATCTGGGTACTCATACGGATATCAACGCCGAGCGCGATAAGGCCTTCAGCGATGGAGTTGACGCCGGAAAAATTGCGGTCAAATTACAAGACGGGAAACCGGACGGCCACTTCTGGCTGGGTGCTAACTACGGCGGTAGAGCGCAATCGAGCCTGCTCGCCGGGCTCGCAAGTGTTGACGATATACGCAATGAAATGGAGACGGTGTTGCGGCTCGATGAAGGGTACCAGAGTGGGAGCGCATACATGGTTCTCGGCTTAGTCAACCTTCAGGCACCGAAGCTAATAGGAGGCGATCCGCAGAAGGCAGTCGATGAGATGGAAAAAGGTTTGCGTTTCGGAAAAACGAACGCATTACTGCACTTGCATTTGGCTGAAGCTTACTTGAGGGTCGGGCGCACAGCTGACGCGCGCCGGCAGCTGAATGAGATTCTCTCCATGACGCCCGATCAAGGTTACCTGCCTGAATACAAAGAGGCGGTAAGTAAGGCCCAGAAGCTCTTGCCGAAAACCGGATGACCAAAGCCCAAAATGGAAAGTTCCTGCGGCAGAAAAAACAGCTCGTGAGAGAGAGAGCTATCGGCCTAACCTCATGGCCCTATGTGATAACACGCTTACGCTTTCCAGTCCGGAAGGCCCAACCCGCTAACTACGTCGAGAAATCGAGGATCTTTGCAGAGGGCATTATATTCAGGCCAGGTGCGCGCGATCATGACAAACAAAGGATCTCTTTTCTCGAGTGCTTCGTGCGCAAACGCGATTGCTCGATCCATCTCCCCTACAGCAGCTGCCGCGGTCGCAAGCATCGCCGGCTGAATGTACTCGCGCGATCTTCGCGCCTCCAATTCACGGTATACTGCAAGTGCGTTCTCGGGTTTGTTCCATGCTGCATAGGTCGATACCAGGGTAGTTAGCGCCCAGTTATGACGGCCTGACATTGTCAGTGCCTGTTCAGCGGCGACAACGGCTTCTTCATATTGACCGCTACATTCTGAAGCCACTGCGAGAGCCCATTGCCCGAGATATGAATTGGGATCTAATTCAACCCCACGTCGAGCATGTTGGACAGCCTCCGGCAAGCGACCGCTTGAAAGACATGCGAAGGAAAAGATTACATTCGCATAACCGGACAGTGGGTCGATTTGAAGGAGACGCGAAAGTTGATCGAATGCTTCCGAATTGCGCTCTGATACCCAAAGCAAAAAGAATAAACCGTACCACGCGCGGGCTTGAGGATAGTTGGGGTTAAGCTCGAGTGCTTTTTGGAACTCTCGTTCGGCAAGAACATAGTCGCGCTCGTATAACAACGATGCACACGCGAGCGCGTTGTGTGCCTCAGCCAGGCTCGCATCTAACTCGAGCGCCCTTCGGGCTGCTTCTATTGCGCGGGGCATCACCTCGGCCGCCGGTTTGAATCCCGAATATCCGGAAGTTGTGTATCCATCAGCCAAACCAGCCCATGCCTGAGCATAGGACGGATCGAGAGACACCGCCTGGGTGAAACAGTCAATTGCTTTGAGGATACTGAGGCCGCGTTGATACAACAAAGCGCGGCCTTTTAAATACAGTTCATACGCACCCATATGACGAGTCGCAGGTTGCGGTGATTGGGCCTCGCTTGCTCCGGTAAAAGATAGCTGCAGGCGTCCGGCGATCGTCGCTGCGATCTCGTCCTGCACAGTGAAGATGTCTTCAATCACTCGGTCATATCTTTCGGACCAGAGTTGGTAACCGCTTCCTGCATCGATTAGCTGGGCTGTTATTCTGAGACGATTGCCGGAACGTCGCAACGTTCCTTCAAGAATGCTGGCAACGGAGAGTTTGGCGCCCACCGAGCGGAGATCTTCGTGACGCCCCTTGAAAGAAAAAGAGGAACTTCGCCCCGCTACGCGCAGTCCTGGTATCTGTGCGAGCGCATTGATGATCTCTTCAGTGACGCCATCTGCAAAGTACTCTTGTTCAGGATCGCCCGAGAGATTCTGAAGAGGCAGGACGGCGATTGTTTTGAGCATTGCACCTAACGAATCCCGGTGGCTGTCAATGCTGACTGCTCGCTCAGAACTAAATGACGACGGTGCGCCTCTTTCAGAGTTGATGTTGCTCTCCAGCTCTCGTCGTAATTCGCTTAATTCAATCGCCACTTCTTTAATTGACTGGTAGCGCTGCTCCGGATCTTTAGCGAGGCAGCGACGAATAATGCGTTGCAGATCCGCGGGCGCTAAAGGATTAAGATCCTTAACAAGAGGCGCCGGTTCATAAATCAGCTTGTGTAGAGACTGGATGATCGATTCACCCTCGAAAGGCTTGTGGCTGGTTGCAGTCTCGAAAAGGACACAACCAAAGGAAAAGATGTCGGAGCGTTGATCGATTTCCTTTATCTTACCCTGCGCCTGTTCGGGAGACATGTAACCGACCGTGCCCATCACGACGCCGGGCGTGGAATGCTGAACGGGCATCATCGCGGTCGCCATCTCGCTCGAACCGAGCCCTCCCTCATCGTCGGCCTTCTGCCCTGCCGTCTCAAGCAGCTTGGCCAGGCCGAAATCAAGAATCTTTGCGTGGCCATCCTGAGTGATCATGATGTTGTCGGGTTTCAGATCTCGATGGACGATGCCCGCGGCATGAGCTTTCGCCAGTCCTTCGGCCACGTGTTGCAGGTAGCGCAAAAGCTTTCTTAATTCGGTCCGCTCATGGTGAATCTTCTCGCGGAGAGTTACGCCTTCGATAAACTCCATCGCGATGAAGTTCGTGCTGTCGCTTTCACCAATCTCGTAGATGTGAGCGATGTTCGGATGATTGAGAGCGGCCGCCGCTTTCGCTTCCTGAACGAAACGGCGCATGCGGTCCTGGTCTGCAGCAAGGTCAGCAGGCAGAATCTTCAAAGCAACCTTGCGATCAAGTTTTGTGTCTTGCGCCAGATACACCTCACCCATACCGCCAGCGCCAATCCTGGAGACGATGTGGTAATGCGACAGAGTGGTGTTGGGGGACAATGCTTGTATTTCTTTAGCTCCCTGTTGAAGCAATGCGGTTAACAAATCATTGAAAAGCTGCGATTACGGTAATGGCTAGCGCTGCGGGAATAATCCCAATCGCCATTGAGCTGTTCGGTGTATGCATAATGCACGCAAACTTCACCGCCGACCTCACGGGTTGGAGGGCCATTCCGAATGACATGCTCATCTATCAGATCTTGGCTATTTACCGAGCGCGCACATATTATCCGCAATAATGCTGCGGATGCTAGAGTGAATGAATTTACTTGGGGCAGAACGAGGCATCAGAGATGATGGGTTCTATTACGGTGCCGAGGGCGGTAGTTGAACCCTACGACCTTACTCCCGTTCTCCGGTCCGCCTACCAGTTTGCGCGATTTACCTCCAAACTTTAGTCGAACATCAGCCAGAGTCTCGGTCGCTGAAGAGTCTCGGTTTCCCACGTTTCATCGGCCCGAAAAACTGTTATTGGTTCGCATGCTGGTGTATAAGTAGCTTGTTTTCTCAGCGTCCAGAGGTCTTAACGCATTACTCACTGAGCGAAGTCAAAAGACAGCCGGTTAGATAGCTTCCTCATCCCACGGCCGATGCCTGGTATCCACTTCGGAGAAGCTGGCATGAAAGACTCACGACCCATCTTAGACAATTTACTCAGCTCTTTGCCCGACAGACGAGACGAGTTACTTCCTTACGTCGCCGACGTGAAGAAATATAGCAGCGAGTGTGGATGTTCACTCGGCGGCAAATTTCTCATCGCTTCGGCAGCGCTCTGGGCGCTTCGCTGGATCCTCTTCATACCGCATAGTCCCGCAAACCTTTTTAAGCAATTAGTCCTTGGCATTCTTTTTATTTTCTGTTCGAGCATCCTTGGAAAGTTGACCGGAATTACGGTTGCCAAAATCCGGCTCGCATTGCTCTACCGTCATTTGAGATTCAAGTACCGCCTTGAAGGAGAATAGCCATGTCTACCTGCACCAAGTGGGTCGATGAGTTCGTCATCACCTGCAAGAACTGGTCTTCAAAACTCGACTACGAATGCACCAACTGGGCCGACGAAGGATCAGACAAATGTTCGGAATGGGCAGACGAAGGATCGAATCAATGCACCTCCTGGAAAAAGTGTCACTGGTACACGCCCTGGAACTGCATAGCCGGATTTTTTTGCCGCGTTTGGTATTGGGTAGCGAAATGGGTGTGCAAGGCTTATTACTGGGTGGCGAAATGGGTCTGTAAGGCTTTCGCCTGGGTGGTGAAGACCTTTTGCGTGGCCTGGTCCTGGGGTCTCAAATTGGTTTGCAAAGCCTGGGACACGTTGCGCTGCCTGCTACTGGCGATTGCCAGCGGGCTGCTGTCCTTCTTTTCAAGGGGCCGCCGCCGGCAGCGAAAGATTGATCACGTCTTTGTTCTGATGCTCGAGAACCGCTCGCTTGATCACGTGCTGGGATTTAGCGGCATAACCGGAGTAGACCCCGACGGAAATCCAACCACCTTCAACCTCGGTTTTGGTCCCACGATCAATAGCAATTTAGATCCGCTCACCTCAACTAACGTCTTTGTCAGTGAACCCGCTGATTTTCAGTTGAAGGACATCGACAAAGATCCCGGCCACGAATTTGAAGACGTTTTGACTTCTCTGTGTGGGGCCGGAGCTGTCTACAATCCGGTACCTGGAGGTTATCCGGCGATCGATTGTTCGGGCTTCATTCAAAACTACGTGGACAGCGGTTCCACCACGCCCGACCGAATAATGCATTGTTACAGCGCCGATCAATTGCCGGTTATCAACACTCTCGCGCGCGAGTTTGCGGTTTGCGACCAATGGTTTTCTTCATTGCCGGGCCCTACGTGGCCGAACAGGTTCTTTTTGCTAGCCGCTTCATCGGGTGGCCTGGACGGCAGTCCGGACAAGCTGGACGTAGTTACGTCAACCACCGTCGATGGCTATCGTTTTCAGAATGGCAACTTTTTCGATCTGCTCGATCAGTACTGCATCCCCTGGAAAATATTTGAAGGAGATGATTTCCCAGTCAGCTTTGCTATGAGCGGAATGAATCTGAATGAGCTGCAGGGAAGGCTAAAGGATTTTGACGACTTTGCGACGGAAGTGAACAAGGCTTCGTTTTCGGAACGCTTCATTTTCATCGAACCGAAATATGGTTCGCTTGAATTCGACGTAACCGGACCCGGAGATTTCACCTGCGGCAATTCGATGCATCCGCTCGATGACATTAATCGGGGCGAGCGGCTTATCAAGAAAGTATATGAGACGATCCGCAATTCGCCGCACTGGGAAAACAGTTTGCTGATCGTCACCTGGGACGAGCACGGCGGGTTTTATGATCATGTGATTCCTCCCGGCGCGGATTCGATTCCGCCGGTGGTTCCTCCTGGAGATGTGATTACTCAGGAATATGTCAAGAATAACTTCAAGTTTGATCAGTTGGGAGTCCGTGTGCCGACGATAGTTATTTCTCCGTACACAAAGAAGGGGGTCATCGATCACACAACTTATGACCACACCTCGATGTTGGCCACCGTCGAACGTATGTTCGGGATGACCAACCTGACTAACCGCGACAAAAACGCGAACGACTTTCTGCATCTGCTGTCTTTGGATCAGCCACGAACCGATGCTCCCACCACGCTGACGGAGGCGATTAATCCCAATCCACTTGATTGCGGTGGGATCCTTGAGACGGTTGATGACTTGTTGTTGTTGCGATCGACTTTGAGGATGGCGCAGAAAGAAGGCATTTACCAGGAACGCCAGGTTAGGGAGATGAGAGTTCATGCAACGCAGATTGGGTTTCTACAGGTAGCTTTGCTAAAGGCTCTGCAAACAGCTCGTCATCCGGAGAGAGACGCCTGGATCGAACAGTACAAAAACATTGAGACTAGAATCGATGCCGCCATCTTCATAACTGAGGCAAAACTGAAAATCCGACATGCGATCGATTTCAAGACCTACAGCAAGGAAGCGAGACGCCAGGATCGATTGAAGCGCATTAGAAAGCTGCCGTAGTCGCTGAAAGAACACACACACACACTTTCAATAATTCCGTTCCCGTGAACGTTGCGATAACGGAAGCAGCTCCACCGTTCATTGTTATGGAAATGGCGCGACGCTCCGCCTTCGCGCCTGGTAAAAAATTGCGCCAGTTTCCCCTGTTCTCCATGAGTGGTCTGCCGCGGCAGATAAGCACTTAATTTTTCTGGCTCAATAGTCTTCCGCGAAATCTTCTTAATTCACTCATCTCCTTCTGCTTTGTTCGCTGGTTTTTGATTCACCCAGCGTAGAGGTCGTGGCTTCATCCGCCAGGTAGAATCCCGATCCCACGATATAAGTATCCTTGCCTGATTGGACCTTTCGCACGTATACGTGCTTCCGCGCCGGCGTATTTTGGCCAGGCTTGTACCAGTAATATTCCACCCAGGCCTTGCCATCTTTCATAGCAGCAGAGATGTATTCACGGGCTAGCGCCTTACCCTTGATGTCCTTCAGGTCGATGATGTTTCTTCCTTCCAAACTAGGTTGAGCGGCATTCACCAACTCGATGCCATCTGGCGTGTCAACAAACACGTACGTATCCATAAAGACAAACGGGCCCTTCTTATCACGTAATTGAGCGAATGCCTCTCTGCCTCTTTGTCCTACGAGAGCAGCGGCACGATTGACTACGTCCTCGATGAACGCCTTATCCATCTGCATGTTGTAGATTCCGCTGCCGAGGAGGTACTGTTTTCCGGAAGGAAAAGTAAGCCGCTTGACGAAGGCCGACTTCCAGGTTGGAAAGATGTCCCCCGGTTCGGGATACATGTAGTGAACCCAACCCTCGCCCGAAGTGCTGGCAGCCACCTCACGGAACATTTGCGCATAAGGCCTTCCCAGCACATCCTTAATACCGCCGTCATCCCGCCCCTCTAGTCGAGGATCGGCGGCATGGAAGGTTCTGGTGCCGTCCATGGTCCAAACAAAAAAGTACGTATCGTCACTGAACCACTTAGATCCCTTCTTGCGAAACTCGGGATAAGCCTTTTCGCCCTGCTTTTCCAGGACTGTCGTTCCTTCGCGAACAAGCGTCATTAGCTCCGGAGCGGTCAACTTCGCGACCGGGGTCGCTTTTGGCGCATCGGTGAGGTAGACACCCGCACCTACCATCACCCACTGATCGCCCATCTTCACTTTGCTGACATAAGAGGACTTCTGTGTGGCGACGCTTTCTCCCGGCTTGGGCCACATATAATCAACCCAGCCGGAGCCACTGGTTTGCACCAGCTTAAGCATCTCTCGGATCAACTGCTTGCCGTGCGAGTCCTTCACGTCCAGAATGTTGCGTCCCTCCAGGTTTGGAAAGGCCGGGTTGACGAGATCGACGCCATTCGAGTCGATCACAAAAATATAAGCGTCCTTTGCGATGAAGGGACCTGTCGGATTATGGAAGAGCTGAAAAGCAGTCTCACGATTGTTCTCTATCTGTCCGACAGCATCTTTCACCATATCCTCGACAAAGGCCCTCTCCATTCGATCGTTGTATAAGCCGCTACCGACGATGTAGCTCTTGCCGGACGGGGCCTTTACAAGCTGCACATAGGTACTTTTCCATCGGGGCAGAATTTCGCCTGGAACGGGCCATTCATAGTGGTACCAGCCTTCCGGTTTAGTTGGTAGCGTGGTTGCAGCACCAATAAGTCCGCGGATGATCGGTTTCGCATTGATATCCTTGAGCTCAAGCTGGTTTTTCCCTTCCATGTTTGCATCTGGATGGACCAGCATATTCCCCTCGCGATCCAGTACAAAGATGTACTTCTCTCCTTGCCGCCAGCGTGTGCCAGGGGTACGGAAATCGCTAAACGCCGCTTCTCCTTTGGTGCGGACCAACTCTGACGCGTCCTTCACCAAAACAACGAGTTCGCGAGTGTCCTCGTGTTCGTAGGAGGTCTGCGCATTGGCATTGGGCCCTCGCATAAGCACGGGAATTGCTATCAACGCCACTAAACTCACGAGTAAACTTAAGACACTTGCATCACTGTGCGTGCGCATTTGAAGGTCTCCTTGTTTGATTGGTCATACGTCTATGTCACGAGAACCATTCGGAGCTCGTGGCATGCAAACCCGACCGACGACGACGCGCAAGCGGTAGTTTGTCGAGTCCATCATCGGTTGTTCGATTTGTTGGAAACGACCTAATCTTAGGCAAGCTGCGAGCCGTCTCAATTCTCACGTTAGACGTTCATGTTTGTAAGACAGACTGCGGATCATGCGGAGAATTCCGCTTCCAACCGCGGCAATTTCCTCGAGGTTATGAATCCGGCGTTTACGTCAGAGGAGAACGCCTTGTATTGGAGGAGCCGAACTGGTTGCTCATTGAGAAGAGAAAGAACGTCGAGCGACGTATTCCCATGAGTAAGGCCGTGCGGAATACGGCCAATGGGACCAATCGTGCAGGAAGCTCTACTAGACCTGCGGGATCAAGCCGGCGATGCGGAATACGTCTTCACGAATCCGGATACCAGCACACGCTATATCGACATCAAGAAGCCCTTCTCCGCAGCGTGCCGAGAAGCGGGTATCACCAATTTTACCTTTCATGACTTGCATCACACGTCTGGTACTCGGCTAGCCGATGCTGGCGTGGACGTTGTGAAGATCAAAGAGTTGATGGGTCAAAGCAGGGCTTTTCGCGATGTAGTTCCTATTGGATTGCGTGGCGAAAGTGATTCTGAGGGAAGACTGGTGCCTCGACTTTTATTTCGTCTTCGCATACTCGTTTTTGGCTTCAATCAGGATCGGTAGATCCCGATCGGCGTCTTTCCAGAGAGCGAAGAATTCTTCATACAACTTGCGCGCCTCAGCTTTGTCACCTTTGACGGCGGCGGCCCGTGCCAAACCCAAACGCGCCAGCGGGTACAGCGTCGAGACGAGGAAATCGGTCTGCCCCTGGCTGCTTAGTATCTTCTGAAATTCGGCGGCGGCTTCTGCTCCCTTTCCCAAGCGTAGATAACACAGACCGCGCAGGTATTGCGGTTGAAAGTCGGCGGCGGCTTCGTAGCGTGTGACCGGCGCGAGCAACTCAAGAGCCTTCGCCGGTTGCCCGCGCTGGAGTTCGAGCGCCGCCCGTGTGACGGGCAGCCAGATGCCGTTAAGCCTCGTGTCACTGGGATATTGCGCGGTGAAACGATTGGCATGTGCCTGCGCTTGCGCCGCATCCCCGCACAGCGCAAAGACACTAATGCTGTCCGAAAAGGTACTGTCTTGCGAATTCGCAAGCGCCTGGGTCGCTTTTTTTTTCGCGTTTTGGCAATCTCCAAAGGCCGCGGCGGAGAAAGCCCAATGACTGGCCGTCCAGGCTACCAATCCTTTCATGCCGCGGGTTTCCTGCATTTCAATGGCGCGGTTTGAAAGTTCCCATGACTTGCGCCACTGGCCCGCGAGCGCGGCTGATTGAGCCTGCAAAGCGAATGACCAATAGGGAAAGGAACTGGCTTGCGCCCAATCCAGTTGCCGCTGCATGTCCGACGCGTCGCCGCGACGGTAAGCATTCCAGTAGAGATACATGTGATATTCGGGTGCATCAAGGTTGTTGGCAAACGCTTGGCGATAGATCTGCTCAGCTTCGTCGAAGCGATTGAGATACATCAACGCGCCGGCATAGTTTGAATAGGTCGCGGCAACTTTAGGATTAAGCCGGACAGCCTCGCGTCCGTTGGCGGCGGCTTTTTCAAACTCACCCAGATCTATATAAAGGTCTGCGAGCGCATGATACGTGCGCCAGAAACGCGGGTAAGTTTGCTTCCAAATCTCGCCCACTTCGATCGCTTTCTCCAGATCGTGCGTGACCGCCCGGTGATAGAGCAGCGTGATATACAGCTTTTCGTTTTCGCTGGTGCGCTCGCGCAACTCGTAGGCTTTGCTCGCCGAAGTGATCGCTTCGTTGTGAAAACCACTGTTGAGTTGCTCGCGCGCCAGGGCTTGATAACCCACCGCAAACGTCGGGTCGAGTTCGACCGCGCGCTGATAAAACGGAATCGCGTTCGGATAATTGCCGCTGTTGGCTTGCGCTAATCCGAGCGAATAGGCCTTTAATGCCGGCAACGATGCGGTGGTCGCCTGTTCGATGGGCGCATCGAATTTCTGAATTGAAGTCAGGCTCTCGCCCAACTGCTTGCGCAGCCTGACCGCGGCTTGTGAAAGAGCTGTTAGCACTCGCTCCTTTCCTTCGGCCTCGGTTTGCTCGCGCGCGATTTCGTCGCCCGACTGCGCGTTGACCGCTTTGAGAATGATCAAGTAATTGCTGCCCAGCGGCGCTATCGAACCGGAGAGAAAGGCTTTCAAACCAAGCCGTTGGCAAATCTCGCGCGCCACCGCTTCGGTCACGCGATCATCCGGCGCTCGTTGCATCAACTGCAAGGTTTGACGCACGCGCGCTTCGGGAAAAATGTCGAGAAAAGGCGACTGCCCCAGGGTAACGGCCAGGCCCTGTTTGAGTGCGCCGTCGAAAACTGGGTCCCCCGTCGTATTCTCGATGTCAGCGAGCAGGATGGTGTCCTTGTCAGTTAAGACCGTGGGCTTGGGTTTGGAGGCGAAATACAGCAGGGCTGCCGCTGCTACCAGAAAGGGAATCAGCGCGAGGGCAACGCCCCGTTTGTGTTGCTTGACTTGATTGACGAGATACTCGGCGCTTGAAGTTGTATGAATATCTAAGCCTGCAGTCTGGGCGGTCATTGTCGCGGTGGGCGCGTCAGTGCGTTCAGTGGACGCCGTGCGTTCGAGCTCGGCGGCAAAGGCCAGGCGTCGCCTTAAGCTCTTCAGGTCAGCGGCAAAATCTTTGACCAGTTGGTAGCGTTGGTTGCGATCTTTTTTCAAGGCTTTGGCGACGATACGCTCAAGTTCCGGGGGGCACTCCGGCGCAACTTTCGATAGGGCGGCCGGCTCAGTCCGCAAAATCGCAGCGATTAGATCGCCAAAGGTTTCGTCCGGAAACGGTTTTTGGCCGGCGATCATTTCGTAGAGCAGCACGCCCAAACTCCAAATGTCGGTGCGCGCGTCGATCCTCTGATCACGTATCTGTTCCGGCGACATGTAGTGAGTAGTACCTATGATTTTGCCAGCTTCAGTCTTGACCAATTTTTCTTTGGTGTCGGCTTCGCTGTCGGTGGCCGCGGAAACGTGCTCGGCAAGCTTGGCGATGCCGAAGTCCAAGAGCTTTACATAACCGTCGCGCCGCAGCATTACGTTGCCCGGCTTTATGTCGCGGTGAACGATGCCAGCTTCGTGCGCCGCCTGCAGCGCCCGGGCAATCTGCGTAGCGACCGCCAGCATTTCGCTCAGCGTGAACGAATGATCTGCTAGTCGCTCACTCAGGGTCGTGCCGTCAATGAACTCAGTCGCGATGTAGTGCACCCCGTCCGATTCGCCGATTTCGTAAATGGTGATGATGTTGGGATGATTGAGCGCCGAAGCAGACTTCGCTTCCAGAACAAAGCGGCGCATTCGGTCGACATCTGAGGCGAACTCTGGCGGAAGAATCTTGAGCGCTACCTGGCGGTCGAGTTTAGTATCCTGAGCCAGATACACCTCACCCATCGCACCTGCGCCGAGTTTCGAGACGATGCGGTAATGCGAAAGGACTGAATTGACGCCAAGCGTCTCGCGCATTGATTCGTTCACTGTGTTGAATTGAATGTTTACTATCTCCTTTAAAACGCAGGAACGCTTCTAACGTGAATTCTATGTAGTCTATACACAACCGGGTTACCTATGTTATCCCGTTCAACTCTTACCTGGCGAAATGGTATCTGTTGTTGTCGTGTCCGAAAATGCCGGAGAGAGTATGTCGTGTACGATCCAGACAAGGGCAAATGGTTTGGCGAGTGGTTTAAGGTTAGCCAATTCACACCTTGTCTGCACTGTCAGACCTTAATGCCTCACGACGCTCAAACCACCCAACGCTATCAACATCCGGTTACCACACCCTGAAGATACAAGTATTCTGCATCAATCTGACTACCAAAAATCTTTGCCTAAACTATGTTTTACCGTACAATCAACCTTGACAGTCGGTTAATCGCCTCGACAATTTTGCCAAGCCGGATACTGCCTTCTGATTACTCTGTAGCAGCTGGGCGGCGAAGCTTTTCCTGTTTGACTGAACCCGCGGTTTCTCGCTAGAGTACCACCAAGCCCGACGAGATCGATTTTGGACTCGGATGCAGAAATCCAGATGGTCTCGCGCTCTCCCGATAGCCGCCCGCTAAGGCGGCAACCAATCAAAATTCGATTTTGACAAGCGTTACGCGCGCGATTCGACCAGTGCTCAGGCACCGGCTCATTAACCGTCGCATGTTGACCAGGAATAAGGGAGGCTCTCATGTCCGCTCCAGCGCCACGAAACAGTTATCGAATTGCTGATGAACAGGAGTGGCTGGAATACTCAGACAACCTTGACCTTTCGCCTGCGTCTGTCTGGGCGCCTGACTATCAGGAAGAAGATGAAACAACCCTGCAGGGTAAGCGAGTCGATGCTCAGTACCTCGACCTGACGTCTCCGAACATGGAGAAGGAAGACCTGGTGGTTGATACTCCTCGCCAGGTTCGAATACTGGATGAGTCGCAGGTGCTTCCAGGCGAGGCATCGTTTGCCACTGTCAGTCTGAATCAACCCCTCGCAGAGAGTGTTCTCAAACCGCAAAACTCCTGGGAGCCGATCTCAACCAGTAGCGTCGACGACTATCGTGAATGCAGGTCCGCTTCGCGAGTTGAATTACTGGATGAATCTAAGGTCCTGGATGGTGAAGCATCGTTTGCCACAGTCATGTTGGGCGAAAGCATGAAAGCGCCTCGCCACTCGCCAATTACCGAGTTCCTCGTCAAAACGAGACTGAGCTTAAAACAACTGGTGCTGGCCATGCTCGCACTGGTTTCAGTTCTCGCTCTGGCGGTGATTGCTCTTTTGAGTACGGCGAGCTCTGAGGTTGTGACAGTTAGCTCTGCTCCACCACCGACCACCGGGGATACCGCCAGTCAATCAGTGTCGACTTCAATTACTGAGTCTCCCGAACCGGTCTTGATTTCGAATTCGCAAGGCAAGGTAAGTGGGAGCGCCAGCCCAACTCAAGCAGTGGCGACAGTTGAAGAGACGCAGAGTGTCGCGGAGGCAAAGGCGATTGATAGATCCGGCTCTGACGACTCACGAAAAGCGCCTTCGAGAGGTGCAACATCAGGCGCTGTGCGTCAGGAGATTCTTCGAGAGGTTAATTCGGTAGGTGCGCGTGTGTACTCGCCGAAGGAACGTGTTATTGAGACGAAGAAGCAGTCGGCTTCGGTCGCCAGAAAAGCGGTGAAGGAACTAGTAAAGACGTCGAATGCCTCTGTCAGATCGGAGCCACGCGAGATGCATCCCGAACCAACCGGGCAAAGCGAGGTGCCGGTCACAGTAGAAAATGTTGAAACGAAAACGCCGCCCATAACTGGCGGCGGTGAACGACCGAGGACCGTCACGCGCAAACCAATTCCCTAAGCCACAATGTTTGATGGTCCAATAGTTATCTCCTTAGTCCAATGCTAAGGTCTTTGGCTGCCGTAAGTTGTTGAGTAGATTGGAGGCGGCGATCGGAATCGAACCGATGAATAAAGGTTTTGCAGAAATTTACCGGCATGGTTCACAGAGGACCATGGAGGTGTAAGCACGTACATAGAGTGCAGCTTAGATTTTTTCGTGTTCTTCCCTGGCCTTCCGTGAATCAAGGTGTCTACTACATTTTTACTACAGTCAAACTTTCGGGATCCGGGCCAGGGACCTGACTGTTGAATCATGCTCATCGTCACTGTCCAAAAAGGATTGACTCGAACCATCAATTCAAATATCGTTCGCCACCACGTTCAAAGGGTTGGCTGCCTGGCCGTATAGCCAACTAGCTGCACATCAACCCGGCTTTAACAGACATGCCCTTTTGTCTGTGGGCCTTCACTCCCCAAGCGGAAAGGAAACTCCCATGAAAAGCATACATAAACTGATTCTCTCTTCGCTCGTCTCGGTCCTGCTCCTGCTGGCTGTCTCAGTCTATGGACAGGTCCACAAGTATTACACGCCGGGTTCGGTGTGGGGCGTAACCACGATCAGAATCCATCCGGGGATGGATCAAGCTTATCTCGAATACCTGGACACGCAACTGAAGAAAGAATCAGAAATTTCTATCAAGAATGGCTTCATGAAATCCTACAAGATTTTACGCGGCCAGGACGATGATAGTGGTTGGAATATGCTGATCCTGCGTGAATACGATAGTTTTGCCTCACTTGAGAAGAATGAAGAAAAAGCAGACGAAGTGCTGCGGCAAGCTACTGGGATAGACGACCAAAAGGGCATGCAAGGATATATCGATCGATCGAAAATTCGGGACGTCATGGGCACGAAGTTCATGCGCGAACTGATCCTTAAATAATTTCCTGGACCAAGCAGGATGCAACCGACCGACGGAACAAAAAGGCGATCCCATAATGGGCTCGCCTTTGTTGCCCCAATGTTCAACCTTGCGGAAGAGCCAGAGATAAATCATCGCTGACATCGATGTTAGCAATATTACCTGCCGGTATTCTCCGGCATCGTGTGGAAAAGGAGCCAACTATGAAAAGCCAATCTCTTATTTGCGCAATACTGTTGACTTTTGTGTTTGTCCCTCTTGCAGCAGGTCAGGGAACACCAAAAAGCAAAGGGGCACAAACGGGAGAGCCTCCGCCGACCGGGCCATTGCTGATTCCGATCACGTTCTGAGCGCCTGAGTTCAGTAGCCAGAATTCACCGGGTTCACGCATCCCTTATTTATCAAGTAAGCTAAGGAGATAGTCAGCAAAATGCTCATCCAGTGGCATATCAGCTAAAGGTTGCAGGAACAAGAACTGCCCTTGCGGATTCACCTCAAGCCAAACAAACTCCCCCTCCGGAGTTTCCTTAATATCGACGATGCCCATCTCCAGGCCCAGCCGATCCAATACGGCACGAACCTGCTTGTGTAATGAGCTGGGAACCGGCCAACTCGTGATCGGTACATTCAAATTTGGACGCCAATCCAACTCCGATGTTTCAATCGACGCCGCGAATGAACGATCGCCGAAACAGTTCAACCGAATGTGCCGGGTGCCTGGAATGTATTCCTGGTAAACGGCAGGACACACGCGGTAGGATCGGGGATCAAGACGGCCTGGATCTCCAATGTATTGTGTGAACAAAAGCGGTCCGGCAACACCTACAACGGGCTTAACGATGACGCGCCCATCAAGTCGCTGACAGAACCTGGTTACGTCCTCAAGGGATTGGGTTATCAATGTCTCGGGTATCCTAAATCCCACCTGCCGGGCTACCGACAATTGATATACCTTGTCACACGCTCGATCGGTCGCCTGTGGATCAGATACCCACTTACCATTAAAACAAGCGGATAAGATTCCATTTAGAGCTCCCCGGCAGTCATTATTGATGAGGCTAAGCTGTTTGCTATCGTCCATGCCTTCGTCCAGGTCTTGATTCGCGTAGATGCGCCGCCACCAAATCAAGTCAATCTCCGCAACGTTAATTTCAGTTCCATCACCCTTGCGAAGTATGCCAAGCTCACGCTCCGGCGTAACTGTCCACTGCACAAAGTGCTCGGCGGAGATACGATCGCATTCGAACACATGACAGTTTGAGTATCCGCGCTTCGCCAGGACGCGTTGAACCGACAGCGCGTGAAGATCGTCCCTTATGGTTACGATCAATATCATTGAAGGTGAGGCCGACCGGCAAATCCCAATTTAGGATCACGAGCGGAGCACCGGCGGAAAAACCGGTGCTCTCTCGTAATAGACGAATTAAGCTTCCAACATGTCGCAGTCGTCGCTGCATCCACACGAGCAGGATTCTGAGCCTACTCCGATCCGGCGTAGGTTTCTTATTCCAAGGAATCGCTGCGCATCCTTCTCGAAGGCCTCGAGTTCCTCCGGCTTGTCGATACGAAAGTAAGCAGTTGGTTGGACTGCCAGGACAACGGCCGGCGGGCTAGTGATCGCCTTCTTCATGTCAACTTTTTCGCCAAGTTTCGCCACGGAATACCGTGAGGACTGGGTTGACTCTTTATTTTCTCCAGGTGTTGGCATGGAGTACCTCCTATGGGTGAGTTACATTAGGGTTCCAGTCTCGGAACGTGAGGGATAAACAAACACTTGTGGTCCGCATTATGGGCGAGCCCTTCTGGTTGATCGCCAGATCGCGGAAGCGTCTATCCGGGGCTGTCTATAACACAGCCAACCTCTCATATCAACAATTGCCGCTGGAGCTGGAGCTCAGCCCCGGAAGTTTTACCGTCATCCTGAACGAAGCGCCTGAGCCGTTGATCGTCGCCGCTGGTTAGGGTAACCAGCAACTCGCCCTTGCGATAACCATATTCAGTGGTGGCCAGAAACGGAGCAGCACCCGACGCATACTCCGCCAACAGCTCGCCATCCATGCCGTAAACCTGCCACGTTTCCACGCCATTGACATTGCGCTTGATGCGTCGGCCGTCGGCATCGTAGGTATAGACCTGCCACTGGCTATTGGCCCACGCTTGCTTCAGCCGATTCTCTCCGTCGTAGGTGCGCGCGCCTTGGCCGGTGTAGTTGGCGTTGTCTGATTGCCGGCATTGTCGTAAGCATAGTTGTAACCTGCCGGCGCGATCAGCCGGTTGGTCGTTG
>DATGYM010000249.1:0-14364 GCA_035297925.1 Pyrinomonadaceae bacterium
CCGATCGAACCCATGCCCCGATATGTCTTAAAGGAACGACCCTGAAACAGGATTACTTCACCCGGCGCTTCCTCGGTTCCCGCGAACAGGGAGCCAATCATTACTACGTCAGCGCCGGCAGCGATTGCTTTTGCCACATCGCCCGAAAATTTCACGCCGCCATCTGAAATCAGCGGTATGCCGCCCGCCCGCGCCGCCTTTACACATGATTGAATGGCAGTGATCTGCGGCACGCCGGCGCCGGTCACAACTCGCGTGGTGCAGATGGAACCCGGTCCTATTCCAACTTTGATCGCGTCAACGCCGGCATCGATCAATTCCTGCGTGCCTTCTGTCGTGCCCACGTTGCCGGCGATGACGTCGGTCTCCGGATGGCGCTTTTTAATTTCTCGCACGGCTTCGATCACACGGATTGAATGTCCATGGGCGGTGTCAACGACCAGACAGTCAACACGCGCCTTAACGAGAACATCAGCGCGCTCACGAAAGTCGCCGGTGGCGCCGATGGCAGCGGCCACTCGCAAACGTCCCAGACCGTCCTTTGCCGCCGTCGGATATTTGATGGCTTTCTGAATATCTTTGACGGTGATTAGACCCTTAATTCGCTTGTCTCCGTCCACGACCAGCAGTTTTTCAATGCGGTGTTTTTGCAGGACAGCTTTTGCCTGTTCGAGCGTCGTACCGACCGGGACAGTCACGAGCGGCTGCTTGGTCATTACCTCCGACACTGGAATATCAAAACGCGTCTCGAAACGGAGATCGCGATTTGTAATGATGCCGACCAGGTGGCCATCCTCATCGACGACCGGTACGCCGCTGATATGGAATCGCTCCATGACCTGAAGCGCTTCGCGCACTGGCTTCGTGGGAAGTATGGTTACCGGATCGACAATCATCCCTGATTCCGACCGCTTCACTTTGTCCACTTCTTCAGCCTGACGTTCAATACTCAGGTTCTTATGGATGACACCTATGCCGCCTTGCTGGGCCAGCGCAATAGCGAGCGCTGCCTCGGTGACCGTATCCATGGCGGAAGAACAAAGGGGAATTTGTAATTGGATGTTACGTGTGAACTGCGTCGAGGTATCGGTTTCATTTGGCAAAACGTCAGAGCGGGCAGGCAGCAGCAGAACATCATCGAACGTTAGACCTTCGGGAATATTTGCGGAGATCATTTGGCGTTGTTAACTCCTTAAGATTGGTTATGAGACGGTATCGTAAAAACAAAACTGCCCGCCAATCCTGGCGGGCAGCGACGCGAATATCTTTTTAACGACCTGGTTGTTGCGAGACTCCAAAAACGTGTGCGCACGTTTATTTCTTGAGCCCGCAGGCGCAAGTGTGAGCGACCGACACTTATTGCAGGAACTGTTCGTAATCAGCTTTCCGAAGCTTCAAATCTCTAACAACGTTCCGGGGAATGGTTTTGAAATTCCCAATGCGGACTTTGTCGTGCAGCAGTGCGGCATTCGGCACTTCACGAATCGCTGAACGTCGTTGGACCCAGTGTAGAACGCTCAGCGCTACTGCAGTCAAGACTGCCAGAATCAGAATTGCCAGCACCACCGTCAAAAGTGGCGATCGAGTCGCCGGCGCATCTGTATAAACTTTCGAATGATACGGAGTGGTTACTACTTCTTCTCCCGAATCGCCGGAATCGCGCATATAGCGGGAATAGCCTTCAACCGCCTCTTTCTCATCGTAACCAACGTAGCGAGCGTAAGCCTTAACGAAGCTGCGATTGAAAATGCCCCCCGGCAGCCGTTTGTAATCGTTGGATTCTATGGCTTCGAGATAGTGAACTGAGATACGCGTGTGATCAGAAATCTCGCGTAGCGGAATGCCACGGCCCTCGCGCGCGAGTCGCAACTGTTCACCGATCGTCGCTGCCATCACCAATTCGCTTCAGCCTTTGCCTGCGCTGCGGTGGAGGTGAGCCTCATTGGATACCAGTCAAAAGTAAAATTTACTCATGGTCGGAATCGGAGGCATATAGCTCGCTCAAAACACCCTAATTGTTGGGCGAATATATATTGCGATGCTAAACGCTGTCAAACTTTCATTCGGAAGTTTTGACTGACCCGAAGCGGGAGACGCCGCAAGCGGTGAAGGATCTGCGATCGAACATGAGCGTCTCTTGATTCTTCGCGCCTGCGGTGATAGGTTTGCGCCAGCAATCGAACATCGACTTTAATTTCTACAACAATAAAAAGTGAGGATACATGAGATGCCGTTAGAAGCACTCGGAATGGTTGAGACCAAAGGCTTCGTTGGCGCCGTCGAAGCTGCTGATGCAATGGTCAAGGCTGCAAATGTGCAACTGCTGGGAAAAGAATATATCGGAGCCGGCTACGTAACCATCTTTGTGCGTGGAGACGTCGGCGCTGTCAAAGCAGCGACAGATGCAGGTGCAGCGGCCGCGCGCCGCGTAGGCGAATTGATCAGTGTGCATGTCATCCCTCGCCCACACGCCGAAGTAGAGCGCGTGTTACCCGTGGATGGACGCACCGGCCTGAGTCCGGATGAACGCGCGCTTGGTGGCGGCGCCCGAGGTCAATTGGGAGAAGGCGATCAGGGGCGCTCGCTTCAGGGCGCGCGTGAGGGAAGCAAGGAAAAAGCCAGGTAATTGCCAGATTCCGATTTTCGATTTCCGACTGCAGGACATTCCCGCGTCGGTCGAGCCATCGGCAATTGTAAATCGGGGCAATCGGATGCGGGAGGTTTGTCATGTCCGCAGACAAAGATCTTATATCGGTACAACAAGCACGCGATTTTGTAGAAGCCGCTTCCAGGGCGCAGGCCGACCTCGCTAAGTTTGATCAGGCAAAGATCGATCGCATCTGCGAATCGATGTCACGGGCCGCGCTGCGCGAAGCCGCCCGCCTGGGAGCGATGGCGGTGGAGGAGACCGGCTTCGGCATACCCGATGACAAACGCGAAAAGAACCGCTTTGCTGCCGAGGATGTTTGGAACTATTTTCGAGGGTTGCGCACGGTTGGAGTTGTTTCAGAGTCGAAAGACGTCGTAGAGATTGCCAGTCCGCGGGGCGTTGTTGCCGGAATCATCCCCTCTACCAATCCCACGTCCACAGCGATTTTTAAAGTTTTGATCGCGATTAAATCGAGAAATGCAATTGTGCTTTCACCGCATCCGTCGGCGGCGCGCTGTATTAATGAAACGGTACGCGTAATGCGCGACGCCGGAATCAAAGAGGGATTGCCTGCTGATGCCGTTGCCTGCATGACGATGGCCACGATCGAGGGAACCGAGGCCCTGATGAAGCACAAGCAGACTGCTGTCATCCTCGCTACCGGAGGCATCGGTTTGGTACGAGCGGCATATTCATCCGGCAAACCTGCTTTCGGTGTCGGCCCGGGGAATGTCCCCGTCTTCATAGAGAGAACCGCCGATGTTCCGAAAGCCGTTCAGGATATTTTGACCGGCAAGTGTTTCGACAACGGAACTATCTGTGCCTCGGAGCAAGCCATAGTTTGTGATGCTCCTGTAGAAAAAGCCGTGCGGGAACAATTCAAAGCTCAGGGCGGTTATTTCCTGTCGGCTTCGGAAGCTGATCAATTGGGGAAGGTGGTGGCAACTTCGCAACGCTCTCTCAATCCGGCGATTGTTGGAAAATCGGTGGAAGTGATCGCGAAGATGGCGGGATTGAGCGTGCCCCCGGATACGCGTTGCATCATGGCTGATGTTGGCGGCGTTGGGCGCGAATTTCCGCTTTCAATGGAGAAGCTCTCCCCGATTCTTGCCTTCTACGTTGTGGATGGCCTATCACGCGGCGCGGAGCGCAGCTATGAAATTTTGCGTTATGGCGGCATGGGCCACACGGCGGGCGTGCATACTCGTTCGCGCGAAGCGGCAGTGCGCTTTGGCAGCGAGGTGCCTGCAGCCCGCATAACGGTCAATACCCCAACAACTCACGGCGCTATCGGATTTTCAACCGCGCTGCCACCATCGATGACGCTTGGCTGCGGCTCGTGGGGCGGCAATGTGACATCAGACAATGTCTCGCCGCTGCACCTGCTGGACATCAAACGAGTGGCATTTGAAACACGTCCGGTAAAAAGCAAACGCCCGGCAGTTGCGGCTCAGGCAGCGAGTGCGCCCGCACCAGCTCGGGCATATGCCTCAGCGCCGGTGGAGTCGGCAGCACGTCAACCGCAGCCCGCGGCTGGTTCAATTGCAGGCAGGATAAACCGTGAAGATATAGCGGCGATCGTCGATAAGTTCCTTGCTGGTCGCCAGCCCGAACCGGCAGCAAGAGAAACGGCTGGCGCCCAGACGTCCCAAACCGCAGCCGAGCCCGCGGCGGAAGCCGGCAGCATGTATGCAGGACCGGGCCAGAGCGGGCGCCAAAGTGAAGCCAGGCCGTTGGCCAACGGCAGTCGATCCTCTTCGGGTATTTCATCTGCTCAGGCTTCAGCGCCCGGAAGCAACGGCGCGAAGGCGGTCGACTTCGTTAGTGAAGACGACGTGAAACGTGCTATTCAAAAGGGCGAGAAGATTTACATCAACGCTAAAACCATAATCACACCCGCGGCCCGTGATATAGGCGAACCGGCCGAGGTGTTTGCAAAAACTCAGTAAATCGTAAATGGTGAATAGTGAAAAATAGACGAGAGCGAGCCGCAAACTGACGATTCACGATTTACCTTTATTGTTTCACCACTGATTATGTTCCTCGGTAAAGTCGTCGGCACAGTTTGGTCTACCAAGAAGACGCCGGATCTCGAAGGCATTCGCTTCCTCGTAGTGCATCCATACGATCTGGAAAAGGATCCCACGCGCAATATAGTGATTGTCGCCGACCGGTTGGGCGCCGGCAGCGGCGAGATGGTGATCTGCGCGTTTGGAAAAGCAGCGCGCACTGCCATGGGCAATCAGGACCTGGCGATCGAAGCCGCCGTGGTGGGAATAGTTGACCGAGTAGACATTACCGACTCAGTTTCGGAAGAGATGCGTGAGGCCGCAGTGAAACTAGCTCGCGACAATGGCCGACGCTGAAGACGGTGAAGAGTGAAAAGTGAAAAGTGAAGAGTGAAAAGCTATTAAGAGACGTGACAATTCTTTACTTTTCACTCTTCACTTTTCACTTTTCACTACTGTTATATGGCAAATGAAGATCTGATCTACCGGCTAACGAAGGCCGTCTATGGCCGCTTGGGGCCGGAAACGGACGAACAAACCGTCGAACAACTCGTCACCGAAGTCTATCGCGAGATCGAACCTTTTCTTCAGGCAAACGGATCATCGTATTCCTCCATACAGTCATTTCCATCCAGCGACACCGCTGCCTCGCAATCTCAGGGAGGTTCTGCAGAGCGGATGATCATTTCAGTGTTTGGAGTCGATCATCCCGGCATCGTCGCCGGGGTTTCGCAAATACTGGCGGAATCCGGTTGCAGTATTGTCGACATCAATCAAACCGTGGTGCAGGGTAAATTTGCGATGGTGATCATTGCCAACAGTGCGCGGGCGCGGGAAAGCGCTGCGGAACTAAAAGAACGTTTGCGACGAGAAGGAGAAAAACTGGGCGTTCGCATCTACGCACAACGTGAAGATCTCTTTAACGCCATGCACCGGATCTAAGAAGTGAATCGTGAATCGTGAATAGTTCGCCCATTCATCCAGAAGCGCCATCGAGTACACTCGGGTCGAACCACAGTTCGGCCTTTTCTATTTACGATTTAGGATTTACGATTCACTGAATTATGCCTGAACCGGAAATTGCTCGGCGGTGTCCCACGTGCGGCGCCTCAATTCGTGAGCTGGCGTTTTTCTGTCCCCAATGTGGAAAAGCCCTCCCGCGTCGCGATAAACCACCATCTCAGGAGACGCAGCCAGCCGGCGGAGATCAAACAAGCGCAAAAGATACAGCTTCTTTGGATGATTCAGAGATCGAGTCGCGGCAGATCTCAATGTCTGACACGCTGACGATCGAGAGACCTAACAGCGCTCCCAGGAGTGACGCCCATCTCCCATCCATGGCTGACACGCTGGCGATTCAGAAGCCACTCGAGCCGCGTAAAGTTGTAGAGAGCACGGGCGCGCGCGGTGCGGTAGGAGCAAAGATCCAACGCGCGACTAACATTGCGCGAGGCGTAGAAGGTGATGTCATACAACGCGTACAGAAAGTGCGGGAAATTTCCAGCGTGGTCTTGGATGAAGCTGGGGACGATCCCAGCCTGCGCTTTGTGTTGGTTGCCGCAATAGTCTTTGTTCTGTTTCTGTTTATTGTGCTGCTGAATAAATTGATTACTTAAGAAGTTTCAAGTTTCAAGTTTCAAGTTTCAAGTTCGGTCGTGATCTGGAACCTGAAACCTGAAACCTGAAACCTGGAACCCTGGAACCTGAAACTCGGAACTCGGAACCCGAAACCCGAAACCCGAAACTTAACACATGGAATATTCGCAGGCTGAAATTCTCCAAACCGTCGCCATGACGGAAATGGAGCATCTCGACGTTCGCACCGTAACGCTTGGTTTGAGCCTGCGAGATTGCGCCAGCGAATCGATGGCCCGCACCACCGAACGGGCCGTGGAAAAGATCCATCGCTTCGCCGATCGTTTAGTCGAAACTGTCGATGCTATCGGAGACGAATTCGGTATCCGGATAGCCAACAAGCGCATCGCGATCACTCCGGTATCGCTGATTACCGAAGGCGCGTCCGGCCATCCGGTCGATCTGGCTCGCGCTATCGACGAAGCGGCCGGCGCAGTCGGCGTGGATTTCATAGGCGGTTATTCTGCGCTAGTTCACAAGGGCGCTACGCCGTCCGAGCGTGAGTTTCTCGATACCATTCCCGAGGCATTGTCGGTCACCAGCAGGCTGTGCTCGTCAGTCAACGTCGCCACCACGCGCGCCGGCATAAACATGGATGCAGTGCGGCAAGTCGGCATCATCATCAAAGAAGCTGCTGAACGCACCAGCGGCGAAGGAGGTATCGCCTGCGCCAAGTTTGTTTGTTTTGCAAATTCAGTTGACGACAATCCATTCATGGCCGGCGCTTATCATGGCGTTGGCGAAGCCGATGCCGTCATCAACGTGGGCGTGTCGGGCCCGGGCGTAGTGCATTACGCCGTGCGACACGCTGCTCCGGATATTCCGTTGGAGCAATTGGCAGAGATCATAAAAAAACTTTCGTTCAAACTTTCGCGCGCCGGTGAGCTGGTGGGACGCGAAGCCGCGCGCCGGCTCGGAATCCCATTCGGCATTATTGACCTGTCGCTGGCGCCGACGCCTGTCCCCGGAGACTCGGTAGCAAACATCATCGAAGCCATGGGATTCGAACGGGCCGGCACGCACGGCACCACTGCCGCGCTGGCTTTGCTGACCGATGCCGTTAAGAAAGGCGGCGCTATGGCCAGTGGCTCAGTCGGTGGCATGAGCGGCGCTTTCATTCCCGTTTCAGAAGACGCCGGCATGATCGAGGCAGCGCGCATGGGCGCGCTTTCGCTGGATAAGCTCGAGGCCTGGACCAGCGTCTGTTCTGTCGGTATCGATATGGTGGCGGTGCCGGGTTCAACTTCAGCCGAAACGATTTCAGCCATCATCGCGGATGAAATGGCGATCGGAGTCATGAACAACAAAACCACAGCCGTACGCATCATTCCCGTTCCCGGCCGCGCAGTAGGCGAGCTGGTTGAATTTGGTGGTTTGCTGGGCAGCGCGCCGATTATGGCCGTGAACTCTTTTTCGTCCGCGGCTTTCATTCGCCGCGGTGGTCGCATCCCCGCACCTATTCATTCACTCCGAAATTAGATTCATAAGTCGCCAGGCCGCTGAATCTCAATCTCTTAAAGGTTCTGCGAGAAATGAAACTGGCATTCGCAGAGGCGCTCAACGGAATGCCCGGCCTTTCTTCATAAGACTGATGGCGGAATCCAGCGACAAACTGAATCCTCACAGACCTCTGCCGCGACGAAGATTCCATCGCTTCGTTTTCTTCGCGGCCGGCATTTACAACATCGCCTGGGGCCTCTATTCCGTTTGGGATCCGCAGTGGCTCTTTCGCCATTCCGGTTTGCCACTGCAAAACTATCCACAGATCTTTGCCTGTCTCGGTATGGTGGTGGGCCTTTACGGAATCATCTATCTCGAGGTAGCTCGCGTTCCTGAACGCGGTTGGTTGTTGGCGGCGGTAGGGCTGACGGGAAAAGTACTCGGGCCGATTGGGCTCCTGCATTTGATTTTGAGCGGCGCCTGGCCGCCGGCCACAATTGTCTTGTCAGTCACAAATGATTTTGTCTGGTGGATTCCGTTCGCAATCTACTTGTGTGATGCATGGCCGCGTTATCGAGCCGCCGTGTTGAATCGTGAATGAGATCAAGCGTTATGTGGTTTGCGTTCGTCGAGCAAAAATTCCTATTTAGAATCCGGAGGGTAGCGACCGGCCCAAGAATCAGGTCTTAGAATCGTTCATCGAGACCGAAGGTTGACTATTAAGCGGTCGCTACCGCACCTGGTTCTGATTCAATCCTGTCAACCCCATAGCTCTGGACAAATTCTCAGGCAAGACTTAAGTTTTGCTTAGGCGGCAACGTAAGGAGTGTCTATGGCAGAAGCACTGGGCATGGTTGAATGCATGGGTCTGGTCGCGATGATCGAAGCGGCAGACGCGATGGTCAAGGCTGCAAATGTGCGGCTCGTTGGCTGGGAAAAAATCGATGCTGGCCTGGTTACGGCGATCGTTAGAGGCGACGTCGCTGCCGTTCGCGCTGCTGTCGATGCCGGCGCTGCCGCGGGCAGAAAGGTTGGACAGGTTGTTGCCACTCACGTGATTCCGCAGCCTCATGGCGACGTAGACATTGGCCTACCTGTTTTGAAGACCGGCGAAACTACGAAGAAGAAAATCAGCGGTTCGGTTCGTCCGAAATAGGGAAACGAAGCCGACCATCATCCTCATTTCCACAAGCCACTCATTCGAACTCAGTTTGCGTCCCGTCGGGACCAAATGTTTATAGAAACACGTGCTCGAACAATCGCGTCGCAGTTACTCCGGCAACACACTATTACCCCACTACCCGGCCCTGGGTGCTGATGCAGTTCAAGTGCAAGCTTTAGCCTGCATGTCAATGTGCTCGCGAAATCAGCAACCTGAAGGTTGAACTCTGAACCGCGGCCTCAAACTGCATCACTTCGCGGGACCTGAAGGGCATTGACCACCCTTGGTGGCTGTAATATGCTTGCGCCGCCACCGCAGGGAAAAACGACAATAACCTGAGTCAACAGTGACGCGCCCAGACCGAGATAACGTTGCTGTTAGATCCCAACCCAGTATTAAATTTTTGAATCCCGAACTTTTTGGGAATCAGTTCGAAAGAAGGAAGACACGCCGGCCTTGAACACCACTCTAACTGCCGGCTCATTTCACGTTTCGCCACAGGCTATTAATTCGTACTCCTGGGTAGGCAATACGTTCTTCGATACCGTCGCGCACACACAACCTGGCGAGATGTCGCTGGATCTTGAAATCGACCTGGGAAACAGATCGGGAGGGATAGACTCATGAAGCACTTACTCTTTCGCATATCCGCACACCGCGCTTTCGCAATCTCTCTAGCCTTACTCGTTACGACCATTGTGATCGCACAGTTTGGCGCCTCCGCGTCGTCAGGCTCATCCGGTTCAGCATCAATCGCGCAAGCCGGCCAGGCAGAGGCCATCACTGTGCGAGCCGCGAAACGAGGGAATCCGCAGATGAATCTGCAGGATGGGCGCAGTGCAGCGGCCACCTACAAGGATGCAAACACAAAGGCAGTCTCTAACTCTTTGAGCGGGGCGCGGCCTCTGTCGCTGGCCTCGGGCGATCTGAATGTTGATGGATATCCCGACCTGGTCGTGGGGTACGCGAGCGCGAATGGCGATTTTGTTACGGTCAGCCTCGCCAACCCTGAAGCCTTTGCTCCGACGAAACCGGAGACCATCGAAGCCATCAAAAATGGCCAGTTCTCTCAGTCTTTTCTGCCGGAGGTAGCCGTGCTGCCGGTGCCTGAAGCGCCGGAGTTTCTGGCGGTGGGAGATTTCGACCGCGACGGTCACCTGGACATATTAACGGCGACCCGCGGCAACGACACGATCTTCCTCGCCTTGGGCGACGAAAAAGGTGGTTTCTCTGCACCACAGTCGCTGCACTTGCCCGGAGCGGTGACGGCGATGGTGACGGGCCAAACGGATAATGCGTTGTCGGCGGTCGCGGTCGGCATCCAGAGCTATGCGGGCTCACAAGTTTTGGTTTATGCCGCCAGGCAAAGCGTTTTGACTGATACTCCGGTGATCTATTCATTGCCGGCGACTGCGACGGAGCTGGCGATTGGTCAGTTCGACGATAGTTCGCCCATGGATTTGGCCGTGGCAGCCGGCAATGAGGTACTGATTCTTCATGACGCGGGACAAACTGTACTGGATCAAAAATCCTCGGCTGCTTTCAACCAGTCACAAATCGAACATATTGGGTTCTCGTCTGTTGTCACTTCGGTTGCCGTTGGCGATTTTATTTCCGACCGTCAGGGCCGGACAGAGTTGGCCGCGCTCGGAAACGACGGAACCGTTCACGTCCTCACGCAGGGGCAACTCGATACTCGTCCTCTGTCGCCGAGTGAGGTATTCGAACAGCGACAGCAGCTGGCTGAGCTGCGTGAGCGAAAGGATTTTGACGCCGTCGCGCCGAGACCGTGGCGACCGGACCAGTCCCAGTCCTGGAGTGAGGCGCAGAGTCTGGCCGGGGGCTCGATCCCCGATGCAGGAGCCGCACAAAGGCTTCTGATAAGCGCGAAGATCGCCACCGGTCCCGGCGAACAGTTGGTGATGACCGATGTTGCAAACAATCGACTTCAAGTCGTGATGAATGACCAGTCTGCACAATCGGCCTCACTATCGTCGCCGGAGGCGGCAACGCCGCACCTGGTGTCCATACCGCTGGATGTGGAAGGCGCGCCGGTGGCCGCACTGTCGCTGCGCTTGAGCGTGATGGCCCTGCCTGGATTAGTAGTGTTGAGTGCAAACCAGACTGAACCGGTTCTGCTCCCAAATGCGCCGCTGGTTGGGTTCGTCGTCACTAAGGCGACTGATACTAACGACGGTGCGTGCAATGCCGATTGCAGTTTGCGTGAGGCCATCGTTGCATCCAACGCGAACGGTGTTGGAGCTGACATAATTACTTTCAACGCGGGTATCAATCCCACCCTTACGATCCCAAGCGGGGGCGGTCATGAGGACGCCGCGGCGACTGGCGATCTGGACATCAACAGCAGCCTAACGATTACGGGAAATAGCCAGACGGTAATTAGCACAAGCTACACGAACACCTGCGGCGACTGTAAGGTGTTCGGCGTCAATCAGCTTGGGACTAACAATGGTCTGAGCGTGAGTTTTTCCGGGGTCACAATTCAGAATGGCTTCAACGACGGGACTAATTTCTCAGGCACCTTCTTCGAGACCGGTGGTGGCATCGATTTCTTTATGACTGGCTCGGCCAATAACGAATCGATGACGAACTGCGTTATCACCAACAACAAAACCCAAAACGGCGCCAGAAGTCATGGCGGCGGCGTCAACGTAGACGGGGCCAACACGGCGACCGCCGGTGGACCAAGCGGCGGCACCATCAGTTTCATAGGTTGCTCCATTACCAATAATTCTTCGACGGCGGACGGCGGCGGCGGCATGTTTCTCGCCGCCGACAAGCATGACGCTAATGTGACGAATTGCACCGTGACAGGAAACAGCTGCACTGGCGGCGACGGCGGAGGCGTACACATATCCCATAGTTTCGGCGGAACCGTAATTGTGAGTGGCGGGTCAGTTTCAAACAATACGGCGTCCACTAGTGGGGGCGGCATTACCGTGACCTTTAATCAAGTTACAAGTATCAGCAACATGACCATTAGCAATAATACCGCGACCGGCACCGGGGGCTCGTCTCTTGGCGGCGGCGTGTTGATTGACACGCTTGGCGCTACGGGTGTGACCGGGAGCACGACGCTGACCAACTTGACGATCAGTACTAATCACGCTAACAACGGTGCGAACGCAGGGGGCGGAGGTGTCCGATACGGAGGGTTTTATGCTGCCTCGATGACCGGTTGCACCGTCAGTGGCAATACGTCAAAGAATGGTGCTGGTGTACTAAACAACGGAAGCACACAGACGCCTGCCCCAACGTTTGCTATCAGCGGCGGCTCATTCACGGGTAACGCCGCAACCGGAGATGGTGGAGCTTTTGATAGCATTGGCACCGGCTCACCTACGGCGTCCGTCACCACGTTCAGCAACGTCACCATTGGCGGTTTGGCAGCGGGCCAGCCAAATACGGCGGTCAACGGAGGCGGCATCGCCAACACCCAAACCGGATCGGTTACGGTTACCGGTAACAGCATCACCGGCAATTCAGCTACTACCAACGGCGGTGGGATCTTCATTAGCGGCGGCAGCTTCTCGTTGGATGGCGTGACCGTGGATAGCAACAGCGCGACCAACGGCGATGGCCTGCACCAGTCAGCAGGCACTTTCACAGCGACCAATACAATAAACTTCAACGGTGATGACGGTATCAACATCGCGGGCGGGACGTTCACTTCGACCTCGGGCACACTGAACCTGGCGGGCAGTTTCACCCGCGCCTTAGCGGCAACCTTCACGCACAACAGTGGCACCATCAACTTCAACGGCGCGGGCGCGCAGAACATCAACGGTACCGCTACAAGTGAGACCTTCAATAACTTCATCGTCAATAAAGGTGGCGGCACCTTGACGGTGGGCGGCAGTACTACTGCGCTAACCATGGCGGGCGCTGTGACACTCACCGCGGGAACATTTGCCGCCGGCACGGCTACGACGATCGGACTTCCCACTGGTAACTGGACCAACAACGGCGGCACCTTTACGCCCGGATCGAGTGTAGTGAGTTTCACCAGTACTGCGGCCGGCCAGAGCATCAACGGGAGCGGCGCGACGCAGACGTTCAACAGCATCACGATGGCAAAGACTGCCCAGACGTTAAGCGTCGCAGGCAGCACGACGACGCTGAATCTCAACGGCAATATGCTGCTGACTTCGGGAACGTTCGCCGCGGGCACTGCTGCCAACGTCAACGTGGGTGGCAATTGGACCAACAACGGCGCCACGTTTACGCCCGGCACCGGCACCGTTACCTTCAACGGCGGCGCCGCGCAGAACCTGAACGGCACAGCAGCCACGCAAACGTTCAATAACTTTGGAGTAAATAAAGGTGGCGGCACGCTGACTGTTGGCGGCAGCACCACGACGCTCAACGTCAACAACAACACCCTGACGGCCGGCACATTCTCTGCCGGCACCGCGGCCACAATCAACGTCAGTGGGGATTGGACAAACAATGGTGGAGTATTTACCCCTGGCGCTGGTAACGTCAATTTCAATAACGCGGGGGCAGCGCAGGCCCTCAACGGCACGAATGCCAGCCAAACTTTTAATAACATCACTGTCGCTAAGGGCGCGCAAACATTAAGTGGGGCCGGCAGTCTTCAGACGCTGACTCTTAATGGCACGATGTTGCTCACCTCCGGTACGTTTGCGGCAGGCACGCTTACGAATATCGGGGTGGGTGGCAACTGGACGAATAACGGGGCCACCTTTACTCCTGCTTCCAGCACTGTGACCTTCAACAGCACGACGGCGGCCCAGAATCTTAACGGTACCGCGGCCAGCCAGACATTCAACAACCTAACGGTGAGCAAGACCGGCCAGACTCTAACCGGCGGCGGCAGCACAACTACCCTCACTCTGAATGGTAATTTTAGTATTACCGCGGGCACATTCGCTGCCGGCACTATTACCACTATGAATGTCGCGGGCAACTGGGCCAACAGTGGCACCTTCACTCCCGGCGCTTCCAACACAGTGATCTTCAACGGCAACAACAACACCCAGACCCTCACCGGCACTACCACCTTTAACAACTTGACGTCCAACCACACGGGCACTGGCGGTGTGACTGCCACCGGCAGTTCACTGACGGTAACCGGCCTGCTGCGGATTCAAGCCGGCACATTTACCAGCAGCAGCAATTTCAACAACGTGCAGATCGACAGCGGCACCACGTTGGCGAGCGATGGCAGCACGATGAACGTCTCAGGCAACTGGGTGAACAACGGAACCTTCACACCCGCCGGCGGCACCGTGAACTTCAATGGCGCGGGTGCTCAAAGCATCAGCGGATCCGCCACCACTGAGACTTTCAATAACTTCACCGTTAACAAGAGCGGCGGTTCAACGCTGAGCGTTGCCGCCAACATCACTACTCTGGACGTCAACGGTAACCTGACTCTGACCCTGGGTACTTTTGCCGCCGGCACCGCCACCGCCATCACCGTT
>DATGYM010000250.1:0-10163 GCA_035297925.1 Pyrinomonadaceae bacterium
ATGGAGCCTGACCTCGACATTGATCCTGAGAAGTACGACGATGCGCACCACGTCCAGTCCTGCGTGGCCGACGCCAAAGGTAATTGGTTGGCATCACTCAGCTTTCTGTAGGTTCTCCTTGCGTCGTAATAGGCAGTACAAAAGTCTTCGTTCATCATCATCGAGCTGCGAGGACGAATCGTCGCCCGCGAAATGAAATTTGAACGCGCGAATCGCTGCTTCTGTGTTTGAAACATCGTAACCGAGCGCCTGTAATGCTTCCGCAGTGTCGAATGAGCTTGGAAGTTCGACGGGGGAAGAATCGCACCATAAGCCGAAGCCGCGTTCGCTAAGCCTTTTCCAAGGAAAGTACCGACTCGGATCAATCTTGCGTTCTGGCGCTATATCTGAGTGACCCAGAAAATTTGACGTCGGGATGTCATATCTTCGTTTGATGTCGTCAAGCAAGGCGATAAGCGCGGTAATCTGAGCATCAGAAAACGGCTCTCGCCCATTATTGTCGAGTTCAATTCCCAGCGAAGAGGAATTAAGATCGGTGTCCGACCCCCATTGCGACTTACCAGCGTGCCAAGCGCGGGCTCGTTCATCGACAAGTTGGTAAATAATGCCATCGCGCCCAACGAGATAGTGGGCACTGACCTCTCGTACAGGATCGGTCAATGTGCGTATCGCCTGTTCAATCGTATCGGAGCCAGTGTGGTGAATTATGACGAAGTTTGGCCGGCGCTGGTCAAAGTTTTTCGAAGCTACCCAATATGTCGGGACCTCCGCTCGCTGCGGTTGAGAGACACATCCAGCAAACAGCAGTGCTATTACTACAATCGTCACAATCCTCGTATTCATCAAAATCTTCTTCTGGAACGTGAAAACAGACTGGTGTTGGTATGCGCCGCCCCAATGCCCGCTAGGTAAAGCCAGAAAATGACTATAGCGATAAGATCGGAGAAAAACGAAGCTCTGTTGGCAGAATGCTGAAACATATACTCCCTCCTTGGTACAACTGTGTTGAGCTTGTTCTTTGTTTCCCGAAAGCAGCTACTCCAAGGGTCGGCTTGTGGTCACAAAAAGAGGTAATGTGGACAATAGTTCCGACCTCTCGGTCCACTGGAGCGATAAGGCCCGCTATTTATGTCGACGGCAATACACATAATGGGCCTGGTGCCCAGGAAGTGCCAGTAATCGTCCGAACCAAGGTGATCCGCGATGCTACCGTCCTGGTGATCCCTATCTTTGTAGCGCGTCTGGAACGAGAGATTCGCATGGAGATTCCCACAGTTTTGATCTCTCATTAAGAAACGCCAAACGTCCACACATGAATTTAACTCATTCGCTGCGAAATACTTCTGGCAGCCTACGCAACCGTTGTACGCCAAACTGGTGAGTCGTCGCTGATACACGAAATGAGATCGCTCTAGATCGGCAGCCAGTCTCGGGTAATTTTAGGAATGATTTTAGGGCAGAGTTCCTCGGCTATGTGAAGCAGCATAGCCGCCTCGTCTCTGCTGCAGAGGACCTGAATTTTGCGTTCAAGATAACCGTCGATACTGTCCTGATGAAAACAGCCGTTAATAAGAACCTCATACGCTCGCATTGATGGATGAACTTTTTCCAAAAACAAATCGTACTGCGCGAGCGGAATGGTCAGAATGATGTAATACATCGGGCGAACCCATGCCAACCAGTTCGGCCATATATGTGTACTGGCTACTCGTCCTTCGGGGTAGATCTGATGCCACTGCTGGAACGTTCCTCTAGCCTGATGCACTCAGCACAGATCCGGTCGCGCTGATCGGGCCGTAGAAACCGAATTTGGACAGAGCCTAGTGCAGGCCAGTGCGGACAGTCACAGTTGAAGTGCCATTCCGAATCTACCCCCCCTTCGCGTCTTCGGTAAACCATCTGACTTCGACTCGCCTTTATGCGTCCCTAACCCGCCTCGGTATTAACGCTTGCTGTGTACGCTCAGTAAGCTAATTGGCATTAACAGCAACAGATGTGCCGCACTCAACCTACACTTTAATCGGTTATTACGGCATGCGGGGTGTATCGTTTGTGGGAACTGCAAAAAAGCGATCTGCTGATTAGCGAAATTAATAAATGGTGAGTCGAATAGCTCTTGATTAAATCTACTTCGACAAAATTTCATAGGGACGCTGGTTCTAAGCCGAACTGCAGCATCTGTGCTGCGGATATCTCTTACGATACGAACGGCAATGAATTCAGGAACTACAGTAGCGAGCGGCCAAGGGAAATTGCGCGAAGGACACCGTTACGCATCGGGTGTATGCGCGAACGCTCGCTCGTTTATTCCCTGGCCTGCGCGATTGGCTGCATGGGCGGCGAGTGACTCCTGAGCTTCGCGCTGTGCACTGCGGTTTTGCGTAGCGATGAAGAAGCGTCGCGGCGGCTTTGTTCTTTGGCACTCATAAATCGCCTTGTCGTTCTCAATGTCGCAAAGCGATTCTCAAATACTCGAAAAATTTCGGGCTAAACTCACTGCAAATTTTAACGAAATTGCAGTACCGCGGCTGGTACGAGTTATGCGCTTCGAAAAGAGCACGGCGGCGGCCCGAGTTAACTAAAGTTCTCTGTGCGCTTTGTTAGCTGGTTAGCCTCCCAGGTCGGTTGACGAGCCGCCGCTGATCGTTCTTAGGGCATTGCCGTTAGGAGCGGCACGATGGATACCTTGTATCGCAGGAACAAGGTCATACCCGGCTCCGACTGGCACTTCAGTGAATTGTGTCCGCAGTGGCCTGTCGCAGATTTTGTCCAAACAAGTCTAGTTGACCCCGATCAAGGGGACCGCATCTGCCCTATTTGCGTTAGACTCAGCGTGGAAAACTCAGAACAAAACGCAGACCAACCGGCGCGAAAGCATCAAAAGTAGCTTGTCGAGGCGCCGGAGAAATAACTGCGGCGAGCATCAGTATTGTCAAATATTCAGACCGGCGGAGCGCCTTTTTACTGCATTGCGAGGCCTAACAGGTCGATGACAAAGGCCGATATAATCACCCGAATCTGCGAGAAAGCGCACGTCTCTAAAGACGATGTTACCAACGCGGTCGAGGGCATGTTCGAGATCATCAAAGCCTCTCTGGGACGAGGTGAACCAGTAAAAATTGCCGGCTTTGGTAGTTTTGTTGTACGTACCAAGCACTCGCGCAAAGGGCGTAATCCCACAACCGGAGCTGAAATCCTGATTTCCGGGCATAAAGTTTTAGCGTTTAAGGCCAGTCCGATTATATTCAATACTCAATGCTCGGATTGGCCAGAATTCGATTACGTCCAGTCGCGGTATCTTCTAGCCGAGGAGCGCAGCGTATCTGTGAGGAGTGCAAGAGGGCTGCAGGCCAGCATGTTTGCCTGCCGCCGTCACACTAGGCCGGGGCTGACCGGTAAGATTGCTGCCGCCGGGAACGGCGCGGCAGAGCCGTCCGTAATCTAATAATACATTCCCTACAAACCGTGCTGGATAGTATAGCGGATTGAACGAAATCAACCGTCGGCCACTGTGAACATTCAGTTAGAAAATGCCAAGTGTCACCGTCGATTGTTCGCCTGAAAAGTAAGATGCTGACTGGAAGTTTGGGCGCGTAGTAGCTTCGGTGGCCGAGCGGGCATCGAAAGATGCGCAAACCGATCAGCGAATCATCTTCTTCTCCAGTCGTCTGGAGACGGCACTCCGCGCCGTTCTCGATAAACGTTCACAACATCTTCAACGCCATGAACAATTCCTAGCCGCACGATTACGGTTGATTCAAGGCTTCGCGCGAAACCGTACCAATTTTTCATGTTTTTTGTTTAGACCGCCGCTTTTTTCAGCTTACCGGTCCGGCTTGAGCTATGGGTTTATTGCTATGCTCCACAAAAGAGGTGAACCGCAGCTAGTCGCCCAATCGCGTTCACCGAGTGGACGCCGGACGGTCACTTGCGACATTCAAGCTTTGCCGGGTTGCGGGAAAGACAAAGATCCCCGGCAAATTCGGCGAGAGTAGCTGGCATTATCGCCAAAATTTTCGAGAACCTCGATCGCGCCAACAGCCGTGATGGGTTTTTGATCTGAGTGTAGAGCAACTCAAAGACCGCCTTGGCAGACTCGGGCTTTTCAAACATCAGCGTGCCCAAATAAGAATAGCGAGAAGTTTAATAAACTACGTCTTGTAACTTCTACGCGAGGGCGAGAGAACAACGTCGCTGAACGTACTGTCAGAAGGTTGTAGCGCATAGAGATTTAGTGCGCACGATAGAAGAAATACTCGGCGCTATAAGGCACTTTCACCACCTCGCCCAAAAATTTCCCAGGATCGATTGGCGCAATGCCACCCCCAGTGTTCACCCGCTGAATGTATGTCACCCGTGGAAAATACCAGGACCCTCACTGTTTACGGCTGCTAACAACAGCCAGGGGATCGCGTCAGGCTCAGCAGTGCAGCGGTCGATGACCGTACCGGCCACTTTGCTACCGCTGAGACTCTCCCATGTGAGACCGGCGTAATGAATACCGACTGTACCGTTGTACCCCGCATCAGCAAATAACTCCGCCTCTGGCGCCACAAACATCCAAGCCGTGCCGTCCCACCGAATATTTGTACGCCTTCAGCGTACACATGGTAGGCGACTTTATCTGCGGCCGGCGCTTGCAACCTTTGGCAATTTCCCAGATCGGGAGACCGATTGTCATTCCCGTGCTCCGCCCCCGTAGAGGCGCCTACGTTAAGCAGCATCAACGTAAGAATCGCTGGCGTCAGAGCGGCGATGCGCGAGCGGAACACGTGAAGTGTTTTCGTTAGAGTGTTCATCACGATCGATTTCGCTCCGACCGGTCGAAAAGAATATATCAGCGCTCAGTCACACATGGCCGAGTTAGGCAGCGCTTGTCAATCTTCGTATTTCCGCTACGTAAAAAACCCACAAATCGACCCGCCGTGATCGGACGATTTCAGTCGTCTTGCGGTGCCGAGACTATATGACACTAGCGGTCGCTATGTGTATCTATTCTAGGGTCTAACGGTGGTTCGATTTTACCGATTCGAATCATAGAGCCACATACTTGGCAAAGATTATGGCAAAGGAAGCGCCGATCAATTTCCGCCGCCGCCCCCGCTATCGGAGCCACCACGTCCTCGTCTCTCATCCCGACGCACCTTGTCAATCTCTGCGTCGAACTCTTTTCCGATGCTCTCACCTGCCGCGATCAGCTGGGAATCGTCCAGTTTGGCGGCCAACGTTGTTCGAATATCATTGCGAATTTGCATGTTGGGATCCCAATAAAACCCGTGAACGCGATCCTCTGCGATATATTCCATTGTGTCGTCAATCGTTCTGAGCCCGCCTTCAACTTCTTTACGGCTACACTCTGTCTCGCCAGTTTTTAACATAGCGATTCCAAGATAGAGCTGCGCCAAGGGATCGTCGCGATCGAGTTTAACCGCTCGTTCTAAAGTTTTTCACGCTTCTAGATTTTGACCAGTTTCAAGGTAAGCACGACCAAAGTGGGCAGCAATAGGCGGTCAAGCTTCCGCTGATGGCGGCAGTTTAGCCGGCCTACCGGCCCTGTCGACGACCGTTTCTTGGGAGATGAGTTGTAGCGGCGTTTCGCACGAAGTTATATCTTTGTCTTTGAAGGTAGAATCGCCGCGTTTGTGCTTCGCCGATATCAAAGAAGGCATGAGGCAATGAACGAAATAGAGAAGAAGATTAACGAAGACGCGATTCGTGATCTCATTGTGAACTGGGCAAGAGCAGTTCGTACCAAGAATCTTGATGGAATACTCGCTCACCACTCTTCTGAAATACTTATGTTTGATGTTCCACCACCGCTGCAATCAAAGGGAATAGACGCCTACAAAAAAAGCTGGGATCTTTTCTTTTCCTGGGCTCGTGATTTCGGCGTCTTTGACATCGACGAGATGATCATCGCTGCGGGCGACGATGTGGCATTCGTCGCTGCGATAATGCATTGTGCTGGCGCGGAGGCGAACCAGGAGAGAATTGATCTGGAATTTCGCTTAACCGTTGGCTTACGTAAGGTTCGCGGTCAGTGGATTGTCATGCATGAACATCATTCTATTCCAGCTCCGCCGCCCGTTGGCGCCTAGCTCGATGCCAGTTGCCAATAGACGTAAGGTGTTATCGTGACCGTGCCAGTGTGGATGCTGCTGGGATTCGCGACTTGGACCCTGCTGTTGTTGATAACAACGGTTGGCGTATACCGATGGAGTCGCATTCTGACGGGACGTGTGGAGATACGCAGCTTCCGGGCTGATCAGGTGGAGGGAGACGATTGGTACAAACGCGCAATGCGGGCACATGCGAACTGTGTAGAAAATCTTCCTGTCTTTGGCGCGATCGTCTTTGCATTGTACGTTGGCAACGTGGCCAGTACGCTCGTTGATTTTTTGGCCATTGCGATCCTGATTGCTCGCATGCTGCAATCGCTGGTACATGTGTGCTTCGTTCAGACAAACACCATGGCATCGACACGGTTCGCTTTCTTTTCCGTCCAGATCATCAGCTTTCTTTGGTTGATCGGCATCATTCTGATTAAGCTAAGTGCAAGCGCATAAGCGCGGTGTGAATCCGACCGTGGTCTCAAAATAGAAATGTGGGATTAGCAGAATCGGTGAAAGAAACCCCAAAACAAATCCCAGGGCCAAATGAGCGACGGCACAATAAACCACCAGAAAAGAAGAAGCAGATTTCCATTGACTGAACCGGTCTACGCAAATGCCGTTAGCTCGCCAAAGAGATTCTGGTAAAGCGAAATACCGAATCCTGTGCTCAGATAATTAAGGCTTACCAATTTGACCATCGCAGATCTGCCCGTATGAGGAGACCTCTAAGTACTGCACGACGCGCTTCGATGCTCTCACGCTCGAAAGCGTTAAGCACCGGTACAGCCATCTTAGCTTACATTTTTGGCAGCCAATCAACAAATTATCGCATCGACGAAAGCTCTACCGAATGCAAGACCACGTAAAATTGATGAGTCCTGCAACTTTTTACGTTACTTGGTAACTGTAAGAGTCACGAAATATTCAACTTTCAGAATGGCATATTTGCTGCTCTCCACCCTCGCCAACCTGGGCCAAACAAAGGAGAAAAGCATGAACGTTTCAAAGATGATTTCGGCATTTGTTGTCACCTTTGCGTTGGGAGTGACAGCATATCCTGCGATGGCAAAGCAGGAACATAAGACCAAAGTTAAGAGCACGGAAACAAAGGCAACAAAAGACAATTCAGGTCGCCAAGCCGGCGCATTGCCTTCCGGGCTGGAGAAATACACTGAGAGGAAAGGTGAGCTTCCATCCGGCCTGCAAAAAAAGAAGGACGACGGGGAGTTGACCAAAGGGTTGGAGGACGGTGGCAAAAAGCTGAAAACCAGCAAAACCAAGTAAAGTTGTCGAGAACGAACCAGGGCGGCGAGTAGTCACGTTTAGCCGCCCTGTGTTTTTCACCGGCGCGTCATCGGAATGAATCCTATCTTGAAGGAATGAGGTTAAACTCGGTGTCTTCGCCAAGGTCTTGTCATTTGCTCACGGATATTCGCGGCGTTTGCTATTCCGCTTTCGCCACACCGAACTTAGGAATTACGTGGGCGGTGGTGAGTTTGGTGGGTGGACTAATTTGTCTGACGTATAAGAAATACAACCGACGCAGCTTTTATAAAGAACTGAATATGTCCAAGTCAAAAGCTGGAAACTCTTACGAACCAGCCCGACACGAGAAACCTACGGATACCATCGCATCGAAATTCTCGCGGCGTTGTTCAATGGTTTGATGCTCTGGCTGCCCAGCAGTGCAGCACAGCCAAAATTCGGCTTGACACCATAGGACCTTTTACTTAGATTCGCGCAGCTTTGCCGGGTCCAAGCGTCATCGTCATGATTGTGATAGCACGTGTAACCTGCCGCTGACTGCGGAAATGAAAGAGACGGCGATCAGCAGTACAGAACGATTTCCGAAATCTGCCCAAGCAAAGAGAACGTTGCGCCTCGAGTCCATCCAGGAAAGGGCGGTGTGAACCGACCGTGGCGCTCCAACACTTCGCTAACCACCCAACGAGCTCTAACTTGCTCTCCGGTTCATCATCGCGCAGTCTGTTCACGAAGCCGTTCATTAGCCTGCTCGAACGCTCGTATAGTGTTCTCTATGTTGTAGGGTTGCTCTTCAAAGGATTCGGGGTCCCACTCACTGCGAGGGGTAGCAAAAAAATCTCCCCCGTAAACATGAATCGCAGCGGTGATCTGGTCGAGCGGATTGGTCACGGCATGAATAACCGCTGCGCCGAGTGGCGTCGTATCTTTGGCATTAGCTCCTTTGTTCCATGTTGCTCTAACCCCTGCTTGGCACGGCGATAGAAAGTATTATGCTCGCCGCCCCCGTAGATGCCCATTACCGCCCACATCCGGTGGTCGTGAGGCTTGAATTTCATGTAAGGTTCCAGCATAAATTGAGAATCGTTAAATCGTTTGCCCTGTAAATGTCTTCAACAAAACGTTCCTTTTCAAACATCGCCCTTGCCTCCTAACAGCTGCTTAGATCAAAGGGGCGAACATTTTGTCTACAAAGTCAGTTACTCGCGAGATATTGGCGCGCCTTCTCGATTTCTGGGCGGATATCGCCCGAGCCGGCTATTTCGATCAGCTTCGAGAAGTATTGCCGCGCCTTCTGAGTGTTACCTGACTGCGCCGCCGCCTCTCCCGCTCCGTACAAGCCGCGGTAACGGTTTGGTTCGCGTTGCTGCGATGCTTCGTATTCCCTAAGAGCCTCCGCCGGTCGCTTCAGCTCCATGAGCATATCGCCGAGCAGCTCTCGTGCTGGCAGTAGTCTGCCGGGTGTGACGATGTTCTTCTCGCTTTTATCCTCCATGTCAGCCGCCTGGCGCATAAGTCTAAGCGCTTCGTTATCTTTTTTCTGCGCGAGCGATACCCAGCTAACGGATTCGAGCCGCATTACCTCGACTTCATTCGCCCAATAATCATTCTTCGCCACCTTCAGCTGATCGCGGATCGCCGTGATTTTATCGATATCCGTCTGCGCCGCTGCGGGATCACCACTCCTCGCAGCGCCTAGTGCTCGCGCGAAATGCGTCATTGCCTCCGTATACGGATATTTAGTGGTCACAGGCGTGAGCTGTGTTGCCTCGCGCCACGCACCACGCTCGACAGCGTATCTCGCTGGCATCGCGGCGAGCGCAAATGGCGCGGTCGCAGCCGGCAGGTTCGCGTCGATAGTGCGTGCCTCGGCAAGGACTTTGCGGGCTTCTCCGTCTCGCGCAAGCTGTAGGTAGGCGTAGGTCATGTAGTCCATCGCGTGAAGCGCCTGGTCCGGTTCATTGCTGTTCTCGGCAACGGTGGCCGCGCGGCGGTTCGTCGCTGCGGAATAAGCCCATTCACCTACACGAGTAAAGATATGCGACGGCATGTGGAGCGCGTGCGGCGCAGCCGGCGCAATATTGGCGTAGAGTCGCGCTGCCGGCACACCTTGGGCGGCGATGGGCGGTGCGTCGTAGGAGTGAATTAGGTAGTGTGCGACGCCCGGATGGTTCGGATGCTTGACGAACTGCTCTCAAGGATCTCGGCCGCCTTGAGATAAGCGGAGTACGTCTGATCCGAGGACAGCTGCGTCGCGGCGAGGTACAAGGCGTAGAAGATCTGCGCCTCATCGTCTTCAGGATGTTTGGCTGCGAGCGCCTCGTATGCCTTCGCGCGCGCGAGCTGACGCTCCCGCTCCGAACGATTGCCGAAGTCCTCGTAGTAGGCTGCTACCGCCTCCAGGTAATCGCGCTCGCGCTGGGTCTTCGCACCCATTTTGCGGCCCTTCTCGATCGCATCCTTCGCGTCCTCCGCGTTCTTGGGAGAGGCGCCAGTTCCCGCGAGGGGATTCAACATGAGTATTGAGGCGTAGCCCCAGGCGGTGATGGCACACGAATTGTCCTCCGCAGCGACCTCCTGAAAAGCTTTTTGCATCGCGGAGTAGTAGAACGAATGAAGCGTCGCGATACCGCGCAGGAGCTTCTCCTGCACTGCTGGCCTGCACGAGTTCGGGAATTCGATCTTGCCAACCTGATCGCCCTGTTGAGCGAAGGTCGTGCCCAATGCCGCGAGCCAAAAGACAATTAGCGTCACTGTGAGGTGGATACGCGTTTTCATTTGTAGCCC
>DATGYM010000251.1:0-1612 GCA_035297925.1 Pyrinomonadaceae bacterium
GTGCGCGTCGACAGTAGTCGAATCGGATTTTACCACGCGCTATCCGAGGCTGGTGGAGCTGATCGGGCTGTTTAAGAAACGCCATCCCGAGTTGATTTCCCATGTTGCCCCGACCGACTCGGGTTTCATCGGCTACAAAGAACGGCGGCTGTTATCGATCCTCAACAAGAAAAAGCTCGAGCGTGTGCTCGGCTACATGCTCGATGAGAACGAGTTTCTCGGGCCGTACGGCATTCGCTCGCTCTCGCGCTATCACCTGGAGCATCCGTTTGTGTTTCACGTCAGTGGTCAGGAGTTCAAAGTGCAGTACCTGCCGGCTGAATCCAATACCGGCATGTTCGGCGGTAACTCCAACTGGCGCGGTCCGGTGTGGATGCCGGTCAATGCGCTAATCGTCCGGGCGCTGCTCAATCTTTACACCTTCTACGGCGATGAGTTCAAAGTGCAGTGTCCGACCGGTTCCGGGCGCTACATGACGCTGTTCGAAGTGGCGCAGGAGCTTGTCCGCCGGCTGGCGGGCACCTTCCTGCGCGATGCCAACGGCCGACGGCCGGTCTATGGCGGCACGACCAAGTTCCAGGAAAATCCGCATTGGCGGGATCTGATTCTATTTTACGAATATTTTCACGGTGACAACGGCGCGGGGCTGGGAGCTAGCCACCAGACGGGCTGGACCGCTCTGGTCGCGCCCCTGCTGGACTTGTTTGGGCGACTCGACGCTAAAACCCTGCTGGAGATCGAACGCGGGCGCGTGCTCGCCCGGGTTGTAACGGAGCAGGTAGGTGGAGAAGAAGAGACTCGTCGAGTGAGGCCGAGCTAGAGGAGAAATCGATTCTAGCATTCTCCAAAGAGAAACTAAGATAGACGAGCCGGGATTATCGCTTGTCGGCGGCGGTCTGCGGGAACATTTTTGCCTCGAGCCTGGCACATTCCGGACAGATCCGCCTACGTTCATCCGGTGTTAAGGAGCGGACCTGGATATAATTGAGTTCGGGCCAATCGGCACACTGGGTATGGAAATGCCACTCTGAATCAACCGACTCTTTAGTCCTTCGGTAGATCTCGATCACAGGTCAATTAGAACAGACCCTCTCCCGTGGGGATATTGGACCTTAGTCCAATACAGGGTTTGGATTTTGCCACGGGTTGTATTTTTCCAGCTAGTTGTCCTATAGCGAACGCTTACGAGATAGGGCAGCCGTGATAATCAGCGTTTAATTTAGTGAAGAACGGCAATCGATTGTGTCATTTCTGAAGCGGCATTGGAGTAACCGGAAAGCGCAATGCGCTTCACATACTGAACCGAAGCGCAAACATCCTAGGCGTGAGAGTAATGGGACCCTTGTCTTACCAAATTCTTATCGGCACCCATCGAAACAAAATTTGTTTGGTAAAACCACTTACCTGCCACTGCCCAAGCTGACGATTGAGCGCGAAGCGTAAAGGCTCATCGCTTTTTCTCACCGCCCACGCCAGCGGCTCTTTGGTCAGAAGCCAGTACAATCCCGTAAGCTCCTTTTCGTTGGGATTGCCGGCAATCCGCCAGACCGTAGGAGCGTCATGGAGGAAGACATCTATTTCCCCCTTGCGCAGTGCGGCAACTCCGTCATTG
>DATGYM010000252.1:0-10259 GCA_035297925.1 Pyrinomonadaceae bacterium
CCCATTCCTAAAGCCCGGACACCCCAAGCGGCGGGCGCAAGATGTGCGCGGCGCTTCCCCGTTGGCGTGCCGTTTGCTGTTCACACATCCCGAGGTCGAGTTATGATTTACGCAAGCATCCCTATCGGAAGCACCTCCGCAGCGATTCACATGTTGGCCAGAATACTGGCTAAGCTATTTTTTTGGAGGACACGATGAGGCTAATTCTCTTCAGCTAGGATTGACGCCCTGCCGACCTCCTCCGGACGGCAGGCATGCCCCCATTGATGAACGATACTTTAACCACGCTGTAGTCAAGCTCCTAGGCAGCTTGAGTCCCCTGCGGCGGCACGTTCTTTACTCGCTCAAACGCGCGAACTGGCACGAGAAGTCTTCACCAATTCGCATCCTGGTGTAAGGAGTGGCGATTTGGTTCAAGATGCCGGTACTCTTCCCAGAGCAGACTGATCGTTAGCTGGCCCTATAATGTTGCCATTTCCAAGGTCAAGAATTGTTTCCGCGATGAGAAGTCTTCTTGCACCTTTTACTCTCGCTGTGTGGTTGCCCGTACATGCACCTGCGGATGAAGGCCGGTACGCCGCGCGGCGGCGCGGGTTGGGAGCCAGCAAATTGATTTCACGCTGATCGATCCCGAATGGCTTCGCCGGAAGGACGCGGTTTTATCTGAAGCACCAAGAAACTCACAACGTGCCGGATTCCCAATTCTGGGCGGCTTTATTTGTCGGGCTACAGATCACACTGCGACCCACGTTGCCGAACTTGAGCTAGCCGTTGCTCAGGGTTGATGCTAGGCGTGCAGTGACGTGGCCACTAGCAAAACTGGCCGTAGGGATACGGTCATCTACTAGGTCCGAGCTGGATCAGCTGCTTGGCTTACGGTCGCCATCACGTCTGCGCTCTATGGAACATGAACAAGAACAGCGCCAAGGTGAAACAGCCAAATGCGTAGATGAAGGACGAGAAGAGCACCACTGGAGGCTCCGCGCCCCGCAGAACATTGAGGACGTTGACGACGAACGTCCACGTTAGGAAGGCCGTTATCAAGACCGTCCCGATGAATGCCAGCAATGCCGCACCCTTGAGTGTCATGGTCGGAGTATGAACGCTTGGGAGTCAGGTACGCAACATTGCGATTAGGTTCCGCTTCTATTCGCACTTGTAATGAGCCTTTGGGCGGTTGACGGGCAAATCTTACTCTATCGATTAGGGAAGGTTAGCCGACCACCCATCCACAATCGTCGAATTTGCGAGATGATCACCGAGCAGTCAAAGCCAACAGCCGACGGCATGCCCATAGAAAGTCCTCAGTGCGGTTACACTCAATGACCGTGCAGCGCAGTTGAAGAATTGCTACGCGCCGACCCTCGTAGCGGCCGAAGACCAAAAAGCTCTTGACTTCCAAATGCTTTCGCTATATTACGATTGGTTACGTTTGCCCTCCTCAATTATGTGGATGTCGTGACAACATTTTCCAGTAGTCCACAAAAAATGACCCTGAACCAGCAAATCGAGGATTCAAGTACCCGGCTATCGGACGTTTTGCGTAGCAATCGCCAGTCCGGGACAGGCGGAATATATGCAGTGTGCTCCGCTCATCCTGCAGTGATCGAAGCCGCCGTCCAGCAATCGTTAGAAGATGGTTCGGTACTGCTGGTGGAGTCGACCTCCAGCCAGGTCAACCAGTTCGGCGGTTATACCGGCCTGAGACCTAGCGAATTCGCGGGGTTCGTCCATTCCGCTGCAAGAAGCGCCGGACTACCAGCAGAGCGAGTCGTGCTCGGCGGGGATCACGTTGGTCCCTTTCCATGGCGACAGGAGGCTTCGGTTTCCGCATTAAGGAAAGCTTGCGCGCTGCTGCACGATTGTGTGGTGGCGGGATACCAGAAAATCCACCTCGACGCGAGCATGCCTTGCGGCGACGACAAGGGAATTATCACCGAGCGAACGGTGGCTGACCGGGCTGCGATTTTGTGCCAGGCCGCAGAGGAAGCATATCGGGAATTGCCGTCAGGCTGCCCGCAACTAGTCTATGTGATCGGAACCGAGGTTCCATCGCCCGGCGGAGAATCTGTCGACGCACACTCCCCTGCGGTAACCAAGGCCGAGGATGCTCATCGAACACTGGAAACCTTCCGGCTCGCGTTTGTAGAGCGGGGACTGTCGTCCGCCTGGGAACGTGTGATCGCGTTAGTTGTTCAACCTGGAGTCGATTTCGGATCCAACGCGATCTTCGACTACGATCGTGCCCAAGCCCAGTCGTTGTCTGCTGCCCTGTCACAGCACGCTGGAATCGTCTTCGAAGCACATTCCACGGACTACCAATCTCCCCAAGTCCTAGCCCGGATGGTCGAGGACCATTTCGCGATCCTGAAGGTAGGTCCTTGGCTGACTTTTGCCTTCCGGGAGGCGGTGTTGGCCTTAAGTGCCACCGAGCGCGAGTTGTTCACAACGACATCGAAGCCGGAGGTCTCACACGTGCGCGAAGCCTTGGAAGCGGCAATGTTGCGCAACCCGGCCTACTGGCGGTCTTACTATGGCGGCGATGAAGACGAGGTGCGCCGCGACCTTATATACGGCTATAGCGATCGCTGCCGATACTATTGGAACCAGCCAGGGGTCCAGGAGGAGATCGCTCGATTAATCGGCAATCTTGGGCGAAGACCGATCCCTCTCACCCTCGTTAGCCAGTATCTGCCACTGGAATACGCAGCAATCCGGAGCGGAGAACTGCAAGCGGTTCCCGAACAGATGATTCAGTATCACATTCGACGAGTTCTGCGTGCGTACGCTAACGCGTGCTCAGTAGAACAGCCTGCTTAGCGTTGCCATTCACACATTGAAACGCCGTCCAGAATTGACGAGAGAAGGTGGCGAAGATGGGAGTCATCTGCACCAGAGGGTGTGAGCGGTGGCAGACGAGAAAGGTGTTCTATGTCTCCGACTGGGAAAGCAGTTGCGCAAGCTGGCGGCAACCGATTTAGAAAGCTGAAAGCTACAACGGTCTCAGCGCTTTTGGCGACGACTAGTGCTCTCGCCATTGTGCTTTCATCCTGGTCACCCGCCGGCGCTGCGGGTTCCTCCACGAGCACCCCTCAGATTCAAGGGGAACACCTGAGAATTGAATTCGATCGCTACCTGCACAGCCGCGTGGTCGCCCGCTTTGACGGTCACGAGACGGTGATGGGGCCAACTGTTGCCAGTGAAAGAGTGGCAATGGCCGACGAAATATGGAGCGAGTTTTCTCTGGCCTCACAAAAGAGCGAGCGGGTGAACGATGCTTTCGGAGCGGGGGAACGGCTCATCGTCGTGGGTAAAGCTGGACCGCTCACCAAAGAAGTGACCGTCACGATCTACGATGAATTCCCGGCGATGGCATTCTTTGATGTCCGTTACACCAACGCTGGCGCGGCCAAGCTCGCTGTCAAAGGCTGGACCAATAACTCCTACACGCTGAACGCGCAGCACAATAGCCGCATGCCAGCCTTCTGGTCTTACCAGAGCGGTTCCTATGAGAAACGCCCAAACTGGATTGTCCCGTTGAATCTCAAATTCCGACAGGAGAATTTTCTCGGCATGAACGCTAGCGACTACGGTGGCGGCACGCCGATCGTTGACGTCTGGCGCCGCGATGTTGGCGTCGCAGTGGGACACGTCGAACCGCGGCCAAGGCTGGTTTCGCTGCCTGTGTCGATGCCGGATGCCAGTCATGCCAAGATCGCTGTGAATTATCGACACGCGAGCACGCTGGATCCGGGAGAGAGTCTCAATACATTCCGTACTTTCGTGGCCGTCCACCAGGGAGACTACTTCCGCACCTTGGTCGACTACCGGCGGTTCATGATGAAGAGGCAAGGCTTCCAGACTCCCACGCCGCCAGACGGCGGGTTCGGAGCAATCTGGTGCGCGTGGGGTTACGGGCGAACGATGCAGCCCAAACAGTTGCTCGACACGCTGCCGACAGTCAAGCGCTTGGGATTCGTCTGGGTCACACTCGACGATGGATGGCAGAACAATGTCGGCGATTGGGCTCTCGATCCCAAGAAATTCCCTCGCGGCGATGCGGACATGAAGACTCTAGTTGACCGAATCCACCAGGAAGGTTTTCGCGCCCAGCTCTGGTGGTCTCCACTTAGCGCTGTGCCGAACTCGGAACTGCTGAAGGATCATCCCGACTACGAATTGCTGAACCGCGATGGCTCCAAACGAAAAATTTCCTGGTGGAATTCCTACTACCTCTGTCCGGCAGACCACCGGGTTGTGGAGTATCACAAGGCTCTGGTGAAGAAGATCCTTGTGGATTGGGGTTTCGATGGCCTGAAGCTGGATGGACAGGATATGAATGGGGTTCCGGCCTGCTATAACCCCGCTCACCACCACAAACAGCCGGAAGAATCTGTCGAGGCCTTACCCGATTTCTTCCGTGAGATCTTCGAAACCGCGCAAACGGTGAAGCCCGGATCGTTGGTGGAGTTCTGCCCTTGCGGTACCGCGTACTCCTTCTTCACCATGCCGCATTTCAATATGTCCGTTGCCTCCGACCCCGGAAGTTCGTTTCAGGTCCGCTCCAAAGCCAAAACGTTAAAAGCTCTGATGGGAGACTCTATCCCGTACTTCGGCGATCACGTCGAACTGAGCGATGGAGGAAATGACTTTGCTTCCACGGTTGGGGTTGGCGGTGTCGTGGGGACGCAGTTTGTCCTCCCCGCGCTGGCGGAGAAGCGAAGCAAGTCTGATTTGACACCGCTGCGGGAAAAAGAGTTCGAAACCTGGCTTCGCATTTATCGCGAAAAGATGCTCTCGCAAGGTCAATATCTGGGACAACTCTACGACATTGGTTTTGATATGCCCGAGACACACGTCATCCGCAAGCAGCAGACTCTCTACTACGCGTTTTATGCCAAGCATTGGAAAGGATCCGTTAAGCTTCGAGGTCTGGAAGGCCGAACCTATGACGTCGTTGACTACGTCAACGGAACGAAGCTGGGAACAGTATCGGGACACGATGCCCACCTGACGGTTGAGTTCGACAAACATCTGCTTCTGGAAGTGCGGCCGCAATGAAGTGCCAAGCGGGCAACTCCTGCCCGAGGAGTAGGCGATGAAGAAGTTACGATTCAGTGCAGTCCTACTGCTTCTGTGCGGAATGGCGTTTGCTTCGACCGGGTCGTTCACGCAGCCCCGGTTGGCAATCTTCCTGAGTAAGACCAGCTACCACCACGAGTGGGAAACGAGTCAACTGGCTGGACACGGCTGGGTCGGTATCGCGACGCTGGCGGGTATTCCTTACGACACGCTCTTTGTAGAGGACATGCCGGGTGACCAGGAACTGTCGAAGTACTCTGTACTCGTCTTTGCCCAGGCTTCGCTGGTGGATGACGCGACGTACTCGCAGATCGTCCTTCGCTTGCGCGCATATCTTGCGGGCAACCACAGCGTAATCCTCGACGGGCCACTCGCCAACAAAGACGAGAACGAGAACGAGCGCGATCATCGCGCTCTCGATGATCTGCTCGGACTGGAATACAAGGGACTGCAAGGCGGAACCGAATACCGGATTCGAGTGGCTTCAAATGATCATTATGTAACCCGTGGATTCGAGGTCTCGCAGTTTCTAACGCCGGTGCTCGCGTCTTCTACGAATGTCCTTCAGCCGAGAACCGGCGGAGCGGTCCTGCTGGTCTCGACCGATGGCCAGCAGAGTTTCCCATACCTTTCCTGCGCAACACGGGGAAGTAGCCGCGTTGTTCTCGTGAGTGACTTTGGAACCTCGGCTGGCGCGGGAACGTTTTTTCGCAATGACCCGCCGCAGGTCGCTTATGCGAACCAGCTCTGGAATGCGATGATCCACGCGGCTCAATGGGCTACCTATGGCGATGTGGACGCCCCGTTTCCTGCTCCGCAGATCGCCAATGCCAACCTGACCGCAGTTGTGCGATTCGATGGAGACAACAGCGGTGACCTCAACTACCAACTCAAGACGCTCAACTTTCTTACCGGCGTCGCGCAAGATACCGGAGTCGTGCCGCTCTACACCTGGGTATCCAGCTTCGTGAAGAAGGCAGGTTGGGACAAATTAGCGCCGCCCGGCAAGCGTCTCGAGGATCTCGGGGGCGAGATCGGAACTCATAGTAAGTTCCACGAAATCGATCGCAAAATGACTCCCGATCGCTGGCGCGAGGAACTCGACGGGTCGGTCGAGGAAATCGAGCAGAACATGCGGGCGCAGGGTTTTCCGATCCGCAAGATTCAGTCCATGATCAATCCAGGCGACACGATCCCGATGGAGGACTACGGTGAAGTAGCTGGGCGCTTCTCGTTCTACATGACCCATGGCCTGGAGCAGAGCGTGCCTCTCGGTTTTGGCAACATGACCTGGTTTACCGGTGCAAACAAGGATTTTGTCCTGCTCGAGAATTCCCCCCACCCCGACTACCAGTGGTTCTATGACCCCACGTGGAGCTATACGACAGCTCAAATTACCGCCAACGAAGAAGCCATCTTCGACCACATGTTTCACAATGTCGGGCGTGGTGTGATCTTCAACGAGATGTGGCATGACTACTCGATCTCGTCGGCACCCGTCAACGAAGGCAAGGACAAGCGCATCACCAATGAGAACAACTTTCCGTTCTACGAGGCAATGAAAACGAAATTCGGGACGCTTCCGATCTATTGCCCCGAACCGCAGGAGCTCGCACAGAAACTACGCGCGATGGCGCAATGGAACTATTCATGGAAGGCATCGGACGACACGATCGAGATGACGCTTGACCTCTCAAGCTTGCGACGAAACGATACAGCGGAATCGTTGGGCGGCATCGGAATCCGTGTTGAGAACACTCGGAAATTCATCCAGTCGGTTCTGATCGACGGGCGTGTGCATCCTGCTTTTGACGACCGGCTGCTGATTCTGCCGAATCTCACACCGGACAAGAAGCACACCATCACGATCAAGCTGGGTGCTCAACCAACAACTGCGCCTCATATCACTTATGTGTCGAAACTGATGACCGAGGCGATGCCGACGCCAAGCGGGTTGGCCTTCAACGTGAGAGCGAAATCAAAGGCCAGATTCGCGCTCGCAGCCGCCGAGCCGGCGATCGCACTGAATGCCGATTGGCAGGAGTGGGACGATAGCAATGGTCACATCAAAGGGTTCGTGCGCTCGGACCGTCGGATTGAGCTAGTAAAGGTATCGACCTCCGGATTTCATCTCACGCGTGCAAACCTGCCGATCCTCGCAGTGAATGAAAAGCCCGGCACGTTGGCATTGCGACTCGCGGTGCCAGGCTCGGAGCCGCCCCAGGTTAGCTTGCGATCGGACCGACAGTTGAGTCGAGCGACACTGGGCGGCCAGGATCTGAAAATAGGAAACATCGGCCGGACGTATGAATTGGAACTTCCCCCTTTCGCGAAAGAATCAGAACTAATTCTTTATTTCATGGAAACGAACCGTTGAACGAGTCCGCAGCGCATAACCGTCGCGCAGGAGTTCTGATCGTTCCACGAGTTCTTTGTCTTACATACCGGGTCTTGCGCACCGGCATGATCTGCGGTCACGAAAACACCCATAGGAGTCAAGATGCGATCAAAGCCTCTAATCAGATACGCACTTCTTGTCGTTACGACGTTGATGGCCACGTTCGCGCAGGAAAAGCCTGGAACATGGACGCCCGACACTGACTGGGGGCATTGGCGACTGGGGCAAAAAGCGGACCTGGAATTTCTGAAGACGAACAACATGACCATCACGTTCGGAAGCGGCGCGCCCAGCTTCGAGGACGTGACTCGCGAAGAGTTCAATCGCGGGATGGAGCAAGCGAAGACGAACAATCGCGCGTTGCACGACAAAGGCTACATCGTTCTCCGATATCTCACGAGTTCGATCCACGGGCGTTCGGCGTCGAACAAAGACGAACCGCAAAAAGATCAGATCCGAATGCTGCAATTCTGGCGCGAAGGCTGGAACGCCTATGAGGACTACCTGGGTCCCAAGCCGGCAGAAGACCCGACAACGTGGATCACGGTTCGGCCGGATGGCACTTTTCCTCACTATCGCTATGCGCCCTACGGACAGGAAACGACGAACGAGTTCGAAACCTGGGGCTGCCCCAACAATCCGTACTTCACTCGTTTGATGGAAGGCCGGATACGTGCGCAGGCGGAAACCGGGATCGACGGCTCCTATATCGACTGGACGCAGATCGCGGGCGGAACGTGCTATTGCGGGTACTGCAAGCGGAATTTCGCTGCGTATCTGAAGAAGAACCTTCCCGCGAAGGTGGCGCAGGCCAAGTATGGCGCGGACGACTATGACCACATCGCCCTGCCCAAGAAGCGTGGTGAACCGTTCTGGGCGGAGTGGAATACCTTCCGTGGTTATTCTGTAGCCGAATTCCATCATCGCATGCGCGAAGTGGCCCGGAAGTACAACCCCAATTTCATGATTTCAGGAAATGTGTTTGGAGGGTTCGGCTACGGTCCAATCGGCTATGACGCGGCCGGCAACATGGAAATGCTGGGGCGCGATGGATATGACGACTTCGTCTACTCCGAAGTGCAGGAATACCTCGACTCGGCGCCACGCAAGGATGAGCAGGGTACGAAAATTACGAATAGTCCGGCGTTTAAGTTCCTGGCCGCAGCCACACATGGCAAACCGGCGATCGTGTATGCGACAGAGATCACGCCGCCGATTTTTCCTCACCCCACTGAGGGCTGCTTGAATGCGATGTCTCAGATCAACATCGCGGAGGCCGTGGCCAATCACGCTGTCTTTCGGGAGAAGCGATTGACGCCCGCTGGCGCCACTCAGATGTACCGGTTTCTGGCGGCAAACGAGGGGATTCTGCGCGACGTGCGAATGCACGCGAACGTCGCAGTGGTCACCTCATTGCGACAGTATCTTGCCGATGAGTTGAGCTTTGCGTTTAGCGCTTCGCGTGTGCTGGCGGACAACGGGATCGCTCACGTCATGCTGACCGAAGACGATTTGTCGAGTCCGGCAATCAACCAATTCGACATGGTGATCGTTCCATATCTTCCGCTGATGAGTTCGGAACATCAGCAAGCGCTGGTCCGCTATGCCAAGGCCGGCGGCACACTACTTGTTCTAGGTGCCAGTGGCAACAAAGATCAGTACGGCCTCGAGCAACGCCAGATTGCTTTGGCGCAATCATTGGGCAAAGGACAATATCCCGCTGCCGAAGTCACGCGGAGAGTCGGCAAAGGGCAGGTGCTGTTCATCCCGGTCCAGATTCCGCCATCCCGCTTCCTGATCCCGATGAAGTCGCATGGAGACTATACGACTTTTGGTCCGACGATGGCCGACGTCTTTGCTGACATCCCAGAGGGCTATACACGGAACCGCATCGATCCCGACTTGCGCAAACTTCTGGAGCGAGTTGCCGGCAAAGTGCAGGAGAGTCTCGGCCCGCGCGTGACACGCCTCACATCTGCTGCTCCGTATGTCGAAATTACGACGATGACGGAAAAGGCCGACCGATGGATGCTGCTCCACGTCGTCAATTACGACGTGACGGTCGACGGTGCGATCACGCCTGCGCGGAATCTGGCTGTGCAAGTGGCGATTCCTCGCGGAAAGACTGCGCGAAGCGTTACCTGGAGTGGAACACTCGCCGAGATGAAACCCGTGAAGTACAAAACGGTGAGTAGCGCCGGTCGTCAGATGCTGACACTCGATCTGGATGAGGTGAGCATTTATGGGCTCGCGAAGATCGAACTCGAGTGACACATTCCCCGAAATGAAGAGGTGTGCTGCCAATAATTCCATCCGAACCGCGTAAGCGGCACAAAACTCGATCCATTTGGCCAACGGGCAGTCTGGCCTGACGCAGCCGGCCTAACAGCGCACTCGGAAACAACCCGTTATGGAAGAGTAGCCAAACACACCACCAGAATCGTCGGTCCGCGGGCGATTTCCTTGCACGTTAGCGGTTGTGCCCGGATGACGGGCTACTCTTACCTAACCCGGCAAGGTAATGTTTTCACCAACTACGAGTGAAGATTCAGTTTTCGCTTGGCCCACCATGCTGGCGGAATATAGCGGGCTCCACCGGGAAACGGAACCTTAAAGGCGGTGCCGTCGATCATTCGTTTGAAGGAAGGGGCCGCTACTCGGGGGATCATCCGCACCGGATATTGCTGTTCCCGATCACCTCGAATACCGACAAAAGACGGGTAGCGCCAAGAAGTTGCCGAATCGGTTTTCCAATATTGAAGAGTTGCAAAGCGCAGCC
>DATGYM010000253.1:0-44778 GCA_035297925.1 Pyrinomonadaceae bacterium
CGACGGCTTGGAATAATCTGATAGCGGCATCCTTTTCCCCTGCCGCTACTTTCTCCTTCGCGTCCTTCAACTGAGCATCGAGAGCGCTCTCGCGCGTCTTCACTTCTGTTTCAAGAACCTTTTCTACTGACTCAACTTTAAGCTTGCCATCCTTGTTCTCGACTCTTGTAACGGGCTTGCCATCAGCGGTTGCGATGACCGCGACCGGCAGCTTTGATTCGCCCACTAGTTCCTGGGCATTCGGCACCTGGTTGTCGGCCAGTTCCATCGAAACGCATTGCGAGGCATAAAGCGACAGTATGCGCGAAGCTCTGAGACTGGATCTTTTGAGCTCGTCAGCCGAGGCGGGAAACCAGTAGACTACAAGCCCTTTCGCGGGCGGCGTTTTCGCGTCGCGAATTTTCCAGGGTACGGGATAAGTCTCAGGCGCCGCTCCGCCGCTCCCGCCTGACATGCCGCCACCGCCACCACCTCCTCCGCCGCCACACGTGGCCCACGCGGGTGAAACTGCAAAAAGCGTAATCAACAGCGCTGTCACAGATCGAGTGGAGAAGGATGCAGGGGTTCTCATATCTTTTCCTCTAAATAAGAAGCAGTGGGTCTGGGGATTGCAGGAACGATAGCACTTCTAAACTGTTTCGGGAAGAGAACGTCCGGTTACAAATTAACTGGCTAAAGGCCTCGACGGACGTAGGGGCACGGCATGCCGTGCCCCTACAGACATTTGTTTTCGGCAGGGCGTGACCTAACAATTCAGAGCCGGGAGCAAGTAGCGACCGGATCAGTCATACGCCAGGGAGTACGAAAAATAAACAGCGCCTTCAGCGCAAACCGTAGGGGCACGGCATGCCGTGCCCCTACAGACGCGATCTACCGGAACGTTGTTACAGCTTTCCGGCTTTCATGTTCGCCAGCCGTTTTTCGAAATTTGTTGTATCTACCTTGTCAGCCTTGCCGCGCGCGACTGCCTGGTCACCAACTGTGAAGGCTTCTTCCTTTCGGCCCGCGCTGTAAAGTAATCGCGCTTTGGTCGCCAGGTTTTGAAAAGTCTCTTTGATCTTGATTGACTTGTCGGCCCAGGCAATCGCTTCGTCCCACTTATCGTCGCCGGCGTAGGCGCCCGCTACGCTCAGCGGAATCTTCTCGTCGTTTGGCGCGGCCGCCATCGCAGCATCAACCTTTGCCCGCCAGACTGCTTCGACGTTGGGAACTTCAACTGTGAAAGGCACTCGAACCTTCTCCCAACGAATGTTTACCTGCGCGGAATTCGCGTTGATAGGATCGATCCAATACTCCAACCATTCTTTATTGTCACTGACCCACTCCGGCTTTGCCTTGACGCGCAAAGTGTCCTTGGTGGCATCGTAATTGAAACTTCCCCACTGGTTGGCAACGCTGTTGAAGATGATTGTCCATTCATTCTTCGTAGGAATGGTATGCAGACTGTAGCTGCCGGCGGGCAGCTTTTGCCCGTTGATCAAAACATCGTCGGTAACAACGAACTGGGTTGCTTCGTTGGCTCCAGTGCGCCACGCGTGGCCCCACGGCACAATGGGCGCGCCTTTCGGTCGCACGTTTTGATCGTCAAGCGTGGCTTCACCTTTAACGCTGGCCTGCTCGGGCAAAGGGTCGCCCCAGATGGTTCTGCCTTTGACTCCGGGTCGGCTGTAAGTAATGGTCACATCGGTCACGCCGATCGTCTGCATCACGCTGGCCTTCTGGCTGGGACGAGGCAGTCTCACGGGCGTTTGGGCCATGGTGTAACCCGCAGTGCCTAACACCAATAGCCACATGAAAAAAGAAGAAGTGTAGAAGCGCTTGAAAGTACTCATCGTGTCTCTCCCGTTCATTAGTCTCGAGCCTTTTATTGTTTTGATGTGCCTACCATAAAGAATTATGACTGACTTGCCAAACGGCAGGGTCGTTTACCAAACCTGGCAACGTTCTTTATCGTCACGCACCATTGCATCGCCGGCCTTACACGAAAATGCTTCGGCAAACTTCGGCATGTTTGACAGTGGACCGTTCACGCGAAACCTTGAAAGCGGGTGGGGATCAGCCTGGGCTTGTAGCCGCGCAACTTCAGGCGTGTCTTTCTCGGCCCAGACTTGGGCCCAGCCCAGGAAGAAACGCTGCTCTGGTGTAAAGCCGTCGATATTTGCAGGGCGCGGCTTGCCCTCAAGCGACTTCATGAAAGCATCATAGGCCACGTAAAGACCGCCGAGGTCGGCGATTGATTCGCCCGAGACGAGTTTGCCCTGCAGGTGCAAACCGGGCTCGGCTTCGAAGGCGCTAAATTGATTAACGACGCATTCGGCGCGAGCGTCAAAATTCTTCTTGTCACTCTCTGTCCACCAGTTCTTGAGATTCCCCTGCGCATCAAATTCGCTGCCCGAGTCATCGTAACCGTGAGTAATCTCGTGACCGATCACCGCGCCGATAGCGCCATAGTTGATAGCGTCGTCGGCGTCAGGGTTGAAAAAAGGCGCTTGCAGTATCCCGGCCGGAAAAGAGATGTCGTTGTTGAGCGGATTGTAGCCGGCATTAACGGTCGGCGGGGTCATGCCCCACTCTTTACGGTCAACCGGTTTGTTGATCTTATTGAAGTCGCGCATTTGGTCGAACTCACTCGAACGCAGCACGTTGGCGAGGTAAGAATCGCGCGAAACGTTAAGGGCCGAATAGTCGATCCATTTGTCAGGGTAGCCAATCTTCTGTCCAAAAGCGTTAAGCTTCGCGATTGCCTGTTTGCGAGTTTCTTCGCTCATCCAGTCGATTTTTTGCAGACGATCATGGAAGGCTGCGATCAGATTGTTAACCATGGTCCGCATGCGCGCCTTCGATTCAGGAGTGAAGGCGCGGGCAACATAAACCTGGCCCAGCGCCTCGCCCAGACTGGCATCGGTGGCAGAAACACAACGGCGCCAGCGAGGCAATTGCTCTTTCCTGCCCTCGAGCGTCTTGCCGAAGAAATTGAAATTCTCAGTCTCAAACTTTGAAGAGAGACTTGGCGCCGCGGCCGTGACCAAATGCCATCGCAAATAAGTCTTCCAATCAGCAACAGCCACTTCCGCCAACATCTTGTTAACGGCCGTGAAAAACTCCGGGTGCGCAACGTTAATCTCACCGGTTGTGGGCGCCCCGGCGCCCCGGCGATAGTCGTCCCAGGAAAAGTTTGGAGTCAGGTCCTTTAGTTGGGCCGGATTCATCAAGTGATACTGCGTGGTGGGATCGCGCAGTTCGATCGGCGTGCGCGAGTTTTGCGCCAAACGGGTCTGAAAAGCTAAAACAGTCTGCGCGCTTTTTGCGGCTTGTTCCGGCGAGTCGCCGACTAACTGAAACATGTTCGTCATGTGTCTGACGAAATCCTCGCGCAACTTCACCGATTTCTCGTCAGTCTTTGTGTAGTAGTCGCGGTTGGGAAGACTGAGTCCGCCCTGCCCGGCATAGGCAAGCACCATCGCGCTGTTCTTTAAGTCGGGCAGCGAGCCGAAACTGAAAAGCGTGGGAATGCCGTGGCGATGCATGTAGGCGACTTGCGCCTGCACGTCCTGGATGTTCTTAATCTTGTCGATACGGGCAAGTTCCGGGACCAGCGGTTTCATGCCTTCAGCTTCGCGCTTCGTTTCATCCAAACAGCTCGCATAAAAATCGCCTATCTTTTGCTCGTTGCTGCCTTTGGGTGCGTTCGGATTCTTCGCCGCTGCTTCGAGAATATCGTGCAGTGTCTTGCGATTGTTCTCGGCCAGCACGTTAAAAGAGCCCCACGACGAATAGGCTGCGGGGATTTCAGTGTTTTTCAGCCATGTGCCGTTGGCATACTGATAAAAATCTGTGCAAGCCGCAGTGTTTGTGTCCATGTTTGAGGGATCAAAACCACGGCGCGTTTGCCCAAATACTGTAATCAGACTTACCGCCAGTAAAATTGCGAAGGCGAGAAAGGATTTTTGCGAGTGCCTCATACGATTCTCCGTAAAGTTGATCTGGAATACGAAAACTAACAGCGAACTGGGGGAAGACTGATCGCCCGCTGATCTCGCTCGGCGTTGTGTCTGCTTACTACGCAGAATAACGCAATTAGTTTCGCTGACTACGCTAAAGTTTTCCAGCGCCCGCAAAATTATTCTCCAATCCGCATGCTCGTGTGAAATCCAATTCCTCGTAACCGGGCTAAATTCTCCGAACGCTTCTGTTACAAAACTCGTGACACCTTTTATGCGCTACTGTTTCATGCGGTGACCTTCTCTAAAAATTTTGCTCGACGACTTGGCTTCGTGCTAAAAGAATCGCGCAATCATCCGTTCTTCTGGAGGAATCACCCCATGACCAGGTTACGTCTTGCGACGGCGCTAAGCCGCCGTTGTCCTCGTCTAAAATCCTGTCTATTAAATCGTCTGAAAGACAAAAGGGTTCTGCTGACCACTGCGGTTGTGATGGGCATACTCGGAACCGGCATAGCAACCAAGGCGCAAAATGCGAATACGGAAACTCGTTTGCTGCGCACGCCGACGGTGAGCGAAACGCAAATCGCCTTTGCGTATGCAAATAATATTTGGACAGTGCCGCGCTCGGGCGGCAGCGCGCGGCGTCTCACGAGCTTTCAGGGTCAAACCTTGAACCCTCATTTCTCGCCGGATGGAAAGTGGATCGCCTTCAGCGGCGAGTACGCCGGAAATTTTGACGTTTACGTGGTGCCGGCCGAAGGCGGAGAGCCGCGCCGGCTGACGTGGCATCCCGGCGGCGACATCGTGCAGGGTTGGACGCCCGATGGTAAGTCAGTGCTCTTTTCATCAACACGCGCCACCTGGGCCCCCAGCGGCGCGCCGCGGTTCTGGACGGTGCCGGCAGGCGGCGGCATCGAAGAGCCGTTTCCGCTGCCACGCGCTTACCAGGGAAAGATTTCCGGCGACGGTTCGCACCTCGCTTACCGGATGAACAATTCCTGGGACGAAGAGCGCCGCAACTATCGCGGCGGGCAAAACCGTCCCATCTGGATTGTTGACCTCAAAACCTATGATCTGATCTCGCCACCATGGACCGACTCAAAAGATGTGGATCCTGTATGGATCGATGACGCAGTCTATTTCATTTCCGACCGCGACGGCGTAGCGAACGTTTGGGAATATCAAACGCGTACAAAGAAACTAACGCAACTGACTAAGTTCAGAGACTTCGATGTCAAAGCCCTTGGTTCAGGCGCAGGCTCACTGGTGTTCGAGCAGGCCGGATACATTCATGAACTCGATCCAAAGAGTGACAAGGAACACGTCGTCAACATAACGGCGGCCGGCGACTTTCCCTGGATGATGCCGAATTGGGAAGACGTCACGGCACGAATGACCAATATGGCGCTGTCGCCGACCGGCAAACGTGTAGTCGTGGAGGCGCGCGGCGAGATTTTCACTATTCCCGCAGAGAAGGGCGATACACGGAATCTGACGAACTCAAGCGCTGCAGCGGACCGCGATCCTGCCTGGTCGCCTGATGGAAAATACGTTTCCTACTTCAGCGATCGGTCGGGCGAGTATCGACTTTACATCGAAGCCCAGGATGGCTTGACTCCGGCCCGTGAAATCGTGCTGCAGAATCCGACCCATTACTACACACCGTCATGGTCTCCGGATTCGAAGAAGATGGTTTTCAGCGACACAAATCTAAGAGTTTGGGTGCTTGATGTTGCGAGTGGACAGGCGAAGGTTGTGGGAAACGATCCCTGGATGGTTCCCAACCGCACGCTCAACCCTGTTTGGAGTCCTGACTCAAAATGGATCGCGTATGCAAGTCGTTTGCGCTCGATGTATCACGCCATATTTGTAAGCAACGTCGAAACCGGCGAGACCAAACAAATCACCGACGGCCTGGCCGATGCGGTCTGGCCCGCGTGGGATGCAAGTGGAAAGTATTTATGGTTTCTCGCATCCACTGATTTTGGGCTGCGCTCGCAATGGCTTGATATGACGTCCTACGATCACGACGAAAACTTCGGCCTCTACGTTGCGGTGTTGAAGAGAACCGAAGCGAGTCCCCTGTTGCCTGAGAGTGACGAAGATAAAGGCGTGGGCAGTGCGTCGCCGAGTCCGACACCCGGGGGCGGCGCCGGCAATCGTGGTGACGCTGCAACAGAATCAACGAGCGACAACAGCCAGGGCGGACAAACTCCACGACGTCCGCGTACTCCCATCGCGGTTCAGATCGACTTCGACGGGCTCCAGCAAAGAATTGTTTCTGTACCCGGCATCCCCGAGCGCCAGTATTCCGATTTGCGCGCCGGCGCCGATGGCACGGTATTCTTCATCGAGTCCAGCTCTCCTCGCGGACAGGAGGGCGTTACCGGGCCAAGAGGTAATGAACTCTGGCGTTATCGGCTAAGCGATCGCAAGGCGGCGTCGTTTGTCAGCGGCGTAGCTGAATATGATGTGAGCGCCGACGGCCACAAGCTCGTTTACCGCACTCCGACCAGCGGAGGAGGATTTGGCCAGGCGCCGGCAGGACCACCGCAACCACCGTCCCTGTACATTGTCGACGCCGACAAAACTTCGCCCACAGCTGGGCAGGGACGGCTTAACGCCAGGCTGAGGATGTATCTCGATCCGAAGCAGGAGTTTCAGCAAATCTTTAATGAGGGATGGCGCAACGAGCGCGACTATCTCTATGTGCCGAATATGCATGGCGCCGATTGGCCGAAAATGAAAACGATGTATGGGCAACTGTTGCCATACGTAAAGCACCGCGCCGACCTCAACTACCTGCTCGACATGATGGGGGCCGAGATCGCTATTGGCCATTCCTATGTCCGTGGTGGTGATATGCCGGAAGTGCCAACGGTCCAGGGAGGACTGCTCGGCGCTGACTTCACCATCGAAAATGGTCGCTACAGAGTCAGGCGCATTTATGACAACGAAAGTTGGAACCCTGAGCTTCGCGCACCTTTGGCGACGCCCGGGGCAAACGTTTCTGAGGGTGATTACGTGCTCGCTATAAACGGGATTGAGTTGAAAGCTCCTGACAACATTTATCGACTGCTTGATGGCACGGCCAACCGTCAAACTTCTCTGACTGTAAACAGCTCGCCGGCGATGGCCGGTGCGCGTAGTGTCACCGTGGTACCGGTCGTAAGCGAGCAGGGGCTACGCACGCGCGCCTGGGTAGAGTCGAATCGAAGGTTGGTTGAAAAACTCTCAGATGGACAGCTTGCTTATGTCTACTTGCCAAACACAGGGCAGCCCGGCTACTCGAGTTTTAATCGCTACTACTTTTCACAACAGGATAAGAAAGGAGTAGTGGTCGATGAACGTTTCAATGGCGGTGGTTCCGCGGCCGACTACATCATCGATGTGCTGGGGCGTGATTTCGATGGTTACTTCAACAATGTGGCCGGCGATCGTTATCCATTCACCAGTCCCGCAGCCGGTATCTGGGGACCCAAGGTAATGATCATAAATGAGATGGCCGGCTCTGGCGGCGATCTGATGCCTTACATGTTTAAGCGGCGCAAGCTTGGTCTGCTGGTAGGAAAAAGGACCTGGGGCGGTCTCGTTCATACTGCGGACACGCCACAGTTCATTGACGGCGGGACAATGATCGCGCCTCGCGGCGGCTTTTTCTCGCGGGATAACAAGTGGGCTGTGGAGAACGAGGGCGTGGGCCCGGATATCGATGTTGAGAATTGGCCGAAGGATGTCATCGCCGGCCATGATGCGCAACTTGAGCGCGCCATCACGGAAGCGATGCGCATGTTGAAAGAGCGGCCGGTTGATCGTGCCGTGAAGGAGCCACCACCACCAACCTGGGGCCAGCGACCGTAAGATGACAGGTCGGCGCGATAAAAGATTCAACTTTACGAATGGGGGAACTGAAAATCAGAACCGCGAGCGGTAGCGACCGGCCGAACACTCGATTCTCATTCCCGATTTGCAATGGAGCAGTTTGTGTCAAAGTTGAGTATCTGGCCGGTCGCTACCGCTCACGGTTCTCATGTTCTGAATAATTCGCAAAGATGTGCTAACTCTGGTTCCGTGTTTGTCCAGCGCGCGTCATCGAGCGTTTGTTTAAGTCTAGGTTGAGTTACGGTCTAACTAATGTGGCGATACATTGCAGCAACACTTCTGTTTCTAATTGGCGCTCTCGAAATAATTCTGTCGCTTAATGGACGATTGCGTGACGAGATTATGAAGAATAGTCCCGTTCCCTTTTCGAGCGCGGCGCCGTATTACCTTTTCTTTGCCGGTCTCTCAGCGTTCGTCGTGGCCCTTGGAATTCTTATTTACTCGCGCTTCCTTTGATACAGGTTTGTTTGCTTTTGTTTTTTCACTTCGACTGCCGCAGTAGACGGCCTGAACTGTAGCCATTAGACAAATGGTGAACAATGGAAGCAAAAAGTCGCAACGCAGAAGTGAAGTTTTTCTCGTCTCGGCAGTTAGAAACGCCTGGGAAACAGCCCAACCGGTGACGCAAAGAAAAAGCGGGCTAACGCTGGGAATTGAAGCTACTGACCGATTGCGGTGGCCTCATTTGTTCTTCACCAACTTCCGAAACTTTCGCACGACCAGGTCGCGCCGCAATGGGCTTAAATGGCGAATGAAGAGTGTCCCGTCGCAGTGATCAGTCTCGTGCAGAAAGCAGCGCGCAGCTAGACCGGTTGCTTCCCGTTCGAAAACTTTCCCCGTTATGTCCTGCGCGCGCAGCAACACGCGGTTAGCGCGTTTCAACTCAGCGTGCACTTTCCCGACTGAAAGACAACCTTCCTCGCCGCCTTGTTCCTCTTCCTCAGAAACGATTTCAGGATTGGCGGCGACTAACTTGATTCCATCGCAGTCCATGACAAACAGTCGTAGCGACAGACCGATCTGCTGCGCGGCCAGGCCGACACCACCAGCGTCGTACATTGTGTCAAACATGTCCGCTACGAGCGCTGCCAGTTCGCCGTCAAAATTATTAACGGGGTCGCCCGGTGTTAGCAATACCGGCGCTGGATACTCGACTATCGGTTTAAGTGGCATACAAATTGAGTTTGCGTGCGACTGACGCGCAGAAGGTTTCTCACGTTCGGCGAGCAGCGCGATGGCTTGTAGACGCCGACGGTGGGCAACACACGTAGTCTATAGTTTCTGTTGCGACCGCCCAACCGTCGCAGTCGAAGTGTATCCTGACTTTCTTGAATGGTAAAAACAGTGTTCTTGTTTTTAATGTCGCGGGAGCACGACCGATGGGAAGTGCCTTGCGTGTGACTTATAATGGAAACCTATGGAATATAAAGATCCTTTGGCAACGACAGCGCTTCCCGGCGTCGCTCCCGAAAAGGAGGGCGAAGCAAGAAGCCTCAAGGCTGGAAGTGATCGGGGCACTGGGAACAAGTTTCTGATACTGGTGGTTGACGACTCTGCCGATAACGTAGCGATGCTCAGCTTGGATCTTCAGCAGGAGGGTTATCGGGTTGTAACCGCGACTAACGGCGAAGAAGCGGTTAGCGTCGCTTCCTCGACCCTGCCTAACCTGATTTTGATGGACATCAGTATGCCGACGTTGGATGGTCTGGGCGCCACGCGCAGGATCCGCCAGAAGGATTCTCTGCGAGACGTACCGATAATCGCGGTTACCGCCTTCTCAACCGAAGGTTTCCGGCGGGCAGCTTACGATGTAGGCGTTTCGGGTTACTTGACTAAGCCCATCGACTTTGGCCGCATGCATCAACTGGTCGCGCGGCTCCTCGCACCCGGCGGCTCGGGTAACCTGGCCGACTAAGGATTGCCCAAATGATTGAAAAGAGTCGAACGTTGGGGTACGGCATGCCGTGCCCCTTTTCGAAGTTTGATTACTCTCTGAAGGGACTTCGCCGAACGTAGGGGCACGGCATGCCGTGCCCCTACACACCGGCCATTTCTTGTTCGCGCTCGCTAAGAAACTCAAAAGGCGCGACGATCTTCCCCGCAATTGCTGATGCAGCCACCACATAAGGTGAGGCGAGATAGAGTTTGCCTGGCCCACTGCGGCCGGGAAAATTTCGATTCTGGGCGCTGACCGTTACGGTTTCGGCACTTGACGAAGCGCCGGGGCCCGCGTTGATGCACGCGCCGCAACTGGGGTCAATTAACTCTGCACCAGCCTTTTCAAAGATCTGAATGTAACCGCGCTGCTTCGCGTACTGCTTGATCTTCTGCGAGCCAAACTGCAGGTATAGATGAACACCAGGCGCGACTCGCTTGCCCTGGTTCAGCGCGCCCTGCAAAACTGCGGCGTACATATCCATGTCTGCCATCTTGCCGCCCGTGCAACTGCCGCCGTATGCGGCATCGATGCGTACTTCTTCAGGAAGCTCGTCAATGGGTATGCCGTTGCGAGGATCGCCGGGCGTTGCCACCATCGGCCGAATTTCATCGAGGTCAATTTCAAACACGGCAGCGTATTCGGCATCCGGATCGCTATAAGTAAAACCCTCACGCACCACTTTTGGATCAAGACCGCGCATCCTTACGATGTAACTCAGCGTGGTTTCGTCGGGCTCAATAATTCCGGTGGTGCCGCCGGCCTCGACAGCCATGTTGGTCAGCGTGGCGCGTTCGTCCAACGGCCAGTTTTTGAGATCCTCGCCCGCAAACTCCAGCACCTTGCCGATGCCCTTACTGGTTCTCATGTATTCGCTGGCGAGTATCACAAGCATCACGTCTTTAGCCGCCACATCTGAACGCTTGTGTCCCTTTAAAACGTAGCGTACCGTCTCGGGAACTTTAAGGCGGACGTCTTTGGTGAACCACGCGTTTGCCATGTCGGTCGAGCCCACGCCGAAAGCGAAACAGCCGAGCACGCCTGCCATACAGGTGTGTGAATCAGTACCGATAACGATTTGGCCGGGCAGCGCCAGGTCTTCTACTACGGCGTTGTGGCAGATGGCTTCTGAACCACCCTCAGAATTTTCACCATAGAGTCGAATCCCTTGTTTGGTAGTGAAGTCTTCCTGCGTCGTCGCGAGCCCCTCCGCTCTCTCCAGCAGTCCCATCTCGCGATGTTTCGGCGACATCACTTTATTGAGAAAGGTCAGGTGATCTCGAAACGCAAACACTGACTCGGGCTCAGTCACGCGAGCATCCGCACCCAGTGCTTGTTTCAAAAGAGACTCAGCCATCGGCGTTACATACTCGTGCGAGAAGCGCACATCAGCCACAGCAAACAGCGCGTCGCCCGGCTTGACGGCCGGCACTCCGATTTCTCCGGCGCGCACAAAGGCGTGACGGGCAATAATCTTTTCCACGATGGTCATTGGTCGCGGTTCGCGGTCCGCCCCGCCCGCTAACGCAGGTGGTTCTGACAGCAGCGGTGGCGGGGCTATCTCTCCGCGTACGCGCCTCTTGTTGTAATTGAACAGGCCACCGTGCTCGACAATGTCTTTTGAGATTGCGTCGAGTCCTTTAGTGAACTCTGAAAGCGGAATTTCCTCGCCGCCCCGGATGCGCTGGATCAAGCCAAGGTCAGTCGACGTCAGCAGGCCGATGTTCTGCGAGTTTTGCCCGTAGATTTTCTCGATGCTTTTAGCTATGACTAACTGAATACCTGCTGCCTTTTCTGCGTAAGGCGCAGTCTCGCGAGACGAGCCGCAGCCCTTCGACAATCCTGAGACAACCACCGCAAAGCCGCCCTTCTTTACTTCGTCTTTCTTGACCGCGCCTTCGCGCATCCCGACATAAACATATTGGCCGAGGGTTTCATCGTAGTAAAAACAAACCCAGCCCGGCGTGATCTCGTCGGTCGAGATATTGCTCATTAACGGCAGATCGTCATCGAGCAAACGTTCCGCAAGATCACCTTCGAGGCGCTGGCGTTCGTCGCCCTCGGCCTCGAGTTGTTGCCGAATCAGCGAAGTATCTTCAGTTAGAAAAAGAATGCGACCGTTAAATTTCAAGCGGTCCGGACGTGCGTCGTTAGCAGCAGTCATTAATACTCCCAGTGAAAACATTGATTAGACTGGGAGTTATTATAACCTCACCATTCCGAAAGGCTCGAACGGCCACACAAGACGGTCGTGACTAATTTGAAATTCTCTGCGCTTCCTCTGCGTTCTCAGCATCTCGGCGGAGTGTTTTGAACGGTTATTGACCACGGAGCGCAGAGGCCGCTGAGGCTACGCCGAGAAGAACTGAGAATTAAGACACCAACTTACCAGAGTCACCTGAACTAAGGCGCGGTGTAGATCAAGTCGCGTTGGCGCCGGCTCGCTCCGAACAACGCCCCGCCTGCGGCTCCCGCACCGGCGCCAATCAATAGACCTGCCACTACATAAATTTCACCGTCGTCGCTGACGGAGCTGGATTTCGCGCCGCCAATTCCCGCGCCGGCCGCGCCGCCAATTCCCGTCCCAATTAAGGCCCACTTGCCTTTCGCCGCTTTTCCCTTCGAGTGATGAATTTGCTGAATGCTCTCGCGAGAGATATTCACCACCTTGCCATTGCGTGACAGCGTCAGGTTAGTATCTGAAGCCTCGATCATTCTTCCCTCGATGGTCTTGCCGTCCTTTTGTTTCACAATCAAACGCTCATCGGCGCCTATGTTTTGAACCTGCGACCAATCGCGCCCGGGACCCTGAGCCTGCACCAGAGCTACCGGCCACTGCGCCAAAAACAACGAACTCGCCAGCAGTAAACTAGAAAGTTTTGCCTTCATGATGGCTCTCCTCGACTTAGAATTTTGTATTCGAACTACAAGGCGACTCCGCAAGTCGCGTTCCTGTGAGTGGAGCGAATATTTGTCGTATGGAGAAGTAGGAGGACTCGTGAAGCGTTACGCCACCGCCGGAAATCCGCCACAGGTGGAACAAACGGAGTCCGAAGCGGCCACATCCGGAATGGAAATGGGATCAAAGAGAATGCCCCGAAATTATTTAAGCCAAACTCAAGCTTCTGTGTCGTACTGCATCGCACCGACGACGTTGCCTTCCGTATCTTCAAAGAAGATGAGCGTGCCCACCGTGGGAATGTGAAATTTCGGCATCACGATACGTCCGCCATTCGCTTCGACGGCTTTGATTGTGTCGTCGATTGAATCCACGCCGAGCGTACATTCGAATCCAAACATTGGTTTACCTTCCACCACCTGGCGGCGTCCCTGCAGCGCGCCCTGTACACCCGGATCTTCATCAGTTCCCGTCCTGATGAGAAAAAATCCTGGCGGCCCCCATGCAGTAAACTGCCAGCCGAACGCCTGCTCATAAAACTTGCGCGCGCGCGGCACATCGTCGGCATGAACGGCAAAGTGCTTAAGGTTGTTCGGCATCTTTGTGATCCTTCTTTCGTAGGCTATTCGAAGACGCGAGTGCTAATATCACTCAAAAGCTTTGGCGGGCAAGGGTTGCGAGCCAAGTCCTGGAGTGCGCCGAACTGCTGGCTTCAATGCGACCGCGGGCGCCTGCGGTCCTAATACCGTACGAGGTCTTAACAAAAACATGAGACGAGTGACAGGAATTGGCGGCGTCTTTTTCAAGGCTAAGGATCCGGAGCAGTTGCGAGCCTGGTATCAAAAGCACTTGGGCCTCGAGCCCGAAGCTCATGGCGGGGTAGTTTTTCATTGTCCCGCTAGTGAGGAAGAGCGGCAGAACGCTCAGACTGTTTGGTCTTTGTTTCCGAGTGATACGAAATATTTCGAACCCGGTAAGGCTCCTTTCATGATCAATTACAGAGTCGAGAATCTGCCGGCACTGCTTGAACAACTTAAAAGAGAAGGAGTCGCCGTGGACGAACGCACGGAAGAATATGAATACGGGCGCTTCGGATGGATCATGGACCCCGAAGGCAATCGTATCGAGCTTTGGGAACCCGGTGTGTTCGCTTCACCGAACGATAGCAACTAGAGGTTGACGCTTAGCGCCGGGCTGGGATAAAGAACTACTGCAAAAACAATGGCGGCGGTGACGGCCCATGGCTAAGCTGAATCAACCAAGCGAATCACGCTTGACTGCTCCTGACGTTCTCGAGCGCCTCAACCGCGCGCGCACATTCATCGACCTCTGTTACGACCTCCCGCTTGATCTGGATGAGATCTCCAAACACGCTTGTTTTTCTCGTTATCATTTTTTGCGTTTGTTTCGCCAGGCTTTCCATAAAACTCCGCACCAGTATTTAGTCGAGCGCCGTATCGAAAAGGCTAAGGAGTTATTGAGTACAAATGAGCTCAGGGTCACAGACGTTTGCTTTGAAGTTGGGTTTCAAAGTCTGGGGTCGTTCAGCAGTCTCTTCCACAGGTCCGTCGGCCACCCACCCATCACTTACCGCGAGAACAGCCGCGCAACCCAAGCAGCGAAGGCACAAATTCCGGGATGCTTTTTAGTAATGTACGGCTTTGAGCCGAACATGCCTGCGTAAATCTTTTCATATAAAACGAGTTTGCGCGCCAGTATCAGAACCGGGGGCGATTAGCGACCGGCTCCAGCGACAACATCCTCTCGGTAGGGGCACGGCATGCCGTGCCCCAAGTGATTGACCAATCAGAACGGGGAGCGATAGCGACAGGCGCAACTCTTGAAGTTGACTCTTTTAGCATCGCATTCATTCGCTTAATCTCAGACAGTTGAACGCCCGGCGGGTAGCTACCGCTCCCGGTTCTGATCCAGGTGAGACCCAACCTTAGCAATTTTCGAGAAGCACTACTTCTTCGGATCGCTTACTCTCCTGAGAAACTGCATCGAGGAGAACCTGCATATGATCCGCAAGATGTCCCACGCCACGATCTTCGTTAACAATCAAAATGAGGCTCTTGATTTCTACCGTGACAAACTAGGATTCAAACTTCACACCGACGCGATGGTGGGCGCAGATTTCCGCTTCCTAACCGTCAATGCTCCCGACCAGCCTGACTTCGAGATCATCCTGATGGAACCCAAGCCCGGAATGTTGATGGACGAAACGACCGCCGCCCAATTGCGCGCCATCATGGACAAGGGAGTCCTCGGAGCAGGCGCGTTTCATACCGACGACTGCCGCGCCACTTATGAAGAGTTGAAGAGCAAGGGCGTTAAATTTGTTTCCGAGCCTGCTGAAAGGCCCTATGGCATCGAAGCGGTCTTCAAAGACAATTCCGGAAATTGGTTTAGCCTCACTGAACCAAACGAGGAAAACACCTAGAAGGGAATACGAGGAAAGGGGAAAAAGGGGAAGAGGGGAATAGGGAAAGAAGATACTAAGGCGTTGGACTTGAGCTATCCTGTTCCCCTTTTACCCTATTCCCTCTTCCCCTGTTCCCCTTTTGCCCCTTGCCCTTCCCTCTTCCCCTTTTTCCCTCTTTCCCTGTAGGATGAGCGCGCTTCAACTACACCCTTCTGGAGTACCCATGCGAAACAAAACGTATCTAATAGTTTTCCTTTGTATTCCCTTGTTGGCATCCGCTGCTCATGCCCAACAAACGCCTGACGCAATAATCAATCGCGATATTGCTTCACTGGTGGCAACTTACAAATCGCTGCACGCCGCGCCGGAACTTTCGCACCACGAAGAGAAGACTGCCGCCTTCTTTGCCGATCAATTGCGTTCGCTGGGCTATACGGTCACCGAACACCTGGGCCGTTACGAAAAGCCTGAATGGACCGGCTACGGCGTTGTCGCTGTAATGAAGAATGGAGCGGGACCCACGGTGTGGCTCCGCACCGAACTCGACGCCTTACCCGTCGACGAAAAAACGGGGCTGCCCTACGCGAGCAAAGTAAAAACAAAGAATGACGCCGGCCAGGAAGTCGGCGTTATGCACGCCTGCGGTCATGACATTCACATCACGAGCATGCTTGGCACGGCGAAGACGCTTGCAGCGTTGAAGGATCAGTGGCGCGGGACACTCGTGATCCTGGGACAACCCGCCGAGGAAACTATAGACGGCGCGCGTGCCGTCCTGCGCGACGGCCTCTACGAGAAGTTTCCGAAGCCCGACTACACAATCGCCCTTCATGACAGTGCAGAGCTTGAGGCGGGGAAAGTTGGCTATACGCCCGGCTACTCCCTGGCAAGCTCCAACACGGTCGACATTAAGATTCGCGGGCTTGGCGGTCACGGTTCAAAACCCGAGGCTACGAAAGACCCGATAGTCGTGGCTGCGCAGGTAATCCTCGCATTGCAAACCATCGTCAGTCGCGAGAATTCGCCGCTCGATCCGGCCGTAGTTACCGTGGGCTCGATTCATGGCGGCACGCGTCCGAACATCATTCCCGATGAAGTGAATCTGCAGTTGACCGTTCGTGCTTATAGAGAGGACGTCAGACAAAGACTGCTCGCCGCCATTGAACGAATCACGAAAGGTATCGCGCTGGCCGCGGGAATTCCGGAAGAGCGAGCGCCGATCGTGAAAGTCAGCGAGACAGAACTCACCGCCGCCACCTACAACGATCCGCAGTTAACCGAGCGACTGGCGGCAGTTTTTGTGAGGGCCCTCGGCCAGGACAATGTCGTAAAGATGCCGCCGGCAATGGCTAGCGAGGATTTTGGTTACCTTAGCCTTGATCAGAAAATTCCCTCGACGGACTTTTCGCTTGGCGCCGTCGATCCGTTGAAGATAAGGCAGAGCAAGGAAACCGGGACACCCTTGCCATCCCTGCATTCGGCGCTGTTCGAACCATTGCCCGAACCGACGTTGCGAACCGGAATCAAGGCTATGACCGCAGCCGTGCTGGAGTTGATGAAGAGGTAAATGCGGGAGGGGAGCGGGGAAGAGGGGAAGAGTAATCGACAGTGAGCAGTGGACAGTGTGCAGGGTTTCTTTCCTTCCCCTTTTGCCCCTTTCCCCTTTACCCTTACTATCCCAAACTGTGGACATCGAATCTATTCGCAAATTTTGTTTGTCGCTGCCCCACGTTGACGAGAAGGTTCAGTGGGGAAACGATTTGCTGTTCCGCATCGGGGGAAAAATGTTTGCGGTGGCGGCTTTGGAACCTGGTCACGGCGTGGCGCTATCGTTCAAATGCACGCCGGAAGCATTTGCGGAACTGGTGGAACGAGAAGGAATCATTCCCGCGCCATACATGGCCCGGCATCATTGGGTAGGACTTGAACGTTTCGACGCCTTGCCGGATCGCGAACTGAAACCGCTCCTGACTAGTGCCTACAAACTTGTGCTCGAGAAACTACCAAAAAAGCTGCGCGCTGAATTGGAACCTTCGGCAAAGAAGGCGTCAAAGCAAAAGCGGCGCTAGTTGAGACGGTAAACTTCGGGACCGTTAACTGAAACCTGCTCGTCGCCCGTTCGTAATTACAAACGAAATCTTATTCCTGCTAGAGCCAGGTTGAGACATGCCTTTTCTCGAAGCTCTCAAACTCGCGGTAGCCTCGATTCTCGGCCATAAGCTGAGGTCGTTTCTCACGCTGCTGGGCGTAATCTTTGGCGTGGCGACGGTCATTGTCGTGGTCTCATTGATCGAGGGCTTCAATGCTTATGTCGATGAGAAGATCGCAAATATCGGGACGAACGCCTTTGCTGTCACTAAGTTTTCAATTGATGATTTTTCAAGCGTCGAGGCGCTCAATGCCGCCCGCCGCCGCAACAAGGATGTAACCCTCGACGATGCAGACGCTCTTCTTGCCAGAGCATCATTCATTGAGGATGTCGGTGGCAAGGAAGACGCCGCCGGCGATGTGAAGTTTGGGCCTACTATTCTTTACCGGGTCCACATCAGCGCGACAACCCCCAACATCGCTGACATTGAACGTATCGAAGCCGGCGCAGGCCGCTACTTCAGCAACAGCGAAAATGAAGGCCGGCGCAACGTCACCTTTATTGGATCAGATGTGGCCGACAAGTTGTTTCCGACAGCTAACCCGCTCGGACAAACAATTCGCATTGATGGCCGGCCCTTTGAAATCATTGGTGTTGGTAAAGCGAAGGGTTCAGTGTTCGGACAACCTCAGGACATGTACGTTTCCATACCGCTTTCGACTTTTCTGGCTACCTACGGTTCACGACGCTCAATTTCGCTGAGTGTTACATCGACCAGTGCCGCCACCTACGAAGACGCGGTGGAAGAAGCGCGTTCGGTGATGCGGATTCGGCGTAAGCTTTCGTCCAATGAAAAGGACAATTTTGGGATCATTACCCCTACCGCTATTAACGAACTGCGTGACAAGATTTTCGGTACGATCCAGGTTGCAGCGATTGGCATCACCTCGATATCTCTGGTGGTCGGCGGCATTGTGATCATGAATATCATGCTGGTATCGGTCACCGAACGTACCAAGGAAATCGGCATTCGCAAGAGCATTGGAGCCCGGCGAGGTGACATACTTAAGCAGTTTCTTGCCGAGTCGACGATGCTCTCGCTGCTGGGTGGCAGCATCGGAATCGCCATCGCTTACACGCTCGCGAAATTGGTAGCCGCGCTTACGCCAGTTCCTACAGTCTTGCCGTTGTTCGCGGTAAGTGCGGCGCTCGTTGTGTCAGCCAGTGTAGGCTTGATCTCAGGTGTGTATCCTGCCTGGCGAGCGGCGGGTTTGGATCCCATTGAAGCCTTAAGAGCGGAGTAAACCTGCTCCGGTCAGTAAGCTTATGCTTTTTAACAGCAATATTTTCGAGAACTTGCGCATGGGGCTTGACACGCTCTGGCATCACAAACTGCGCTCGCTGTTAACTATTCTCGGCGTCGTCATCGGCACGATGACAGTAATCGTGATCGCTGCCTTCGTCTCGGGAATCGACGATCGCGTCTCGAAAGAGATCGAGTCGTTTGGCACTAATTCGATTTATATCTACAGGTTCGACCCCGGCTTCAACTTTAACCCCACGCAGGAAGAACGGATGCGCAAACCGCTGTCTTATGAAGACACGCTCGCTATCGAGGCTGAGTGTCCTTCGATCACTTACGCTGCGGCGTTTATGTCGCCCGTTGACTTTTTTGGCGGCCCTTTTACGCAACGTGTAAATGTGCGCTATCGCGACATCGAGATGACTAATGCGGCAGTCCAGGGGGCCACGCCCTCTTACTTTAAAATGGGAGTCACCAACATTGCCGAGGGTCGCTATTTCACTGACGAGGAAAACGCGCGCCATGCCAACGTGCTGGTAATCGGTCGCGATGTTGCCAACACTCTGTTTCCCTTTAGCAACGCGCTCAACAATCAAGTGACTATTAACGGGCGAGGCTATGAGGTAGTGGGCGTGCTGGCTGAGCGCGATGTTTTTCTTGTAGGCGCTGAAGATCCCAACAACGAAAATAAAGCGGTTTACATGCCCTACCTCACTTTGCGGAAACTTTATCCGGAAGTGAATGACAACTTTGTCATGGCCCAGGCTAGACCGGGTCAGATGCAACAGGCCGTAGAAGAAGTGCGCGAGCTTCTCCGTCGTCGCAGGAAAGTTCCGTTTGGTAACGCCGATAATTTCGGTATCTCAACTTCTGAACAGATCATCTCCCAGTTTGGCGCGATTACCGGCGGCGTCTTCGTCTTGATGGTGGCAATCTCAAGCGTCGGTCTTTTGATTGGGGGCATCGGAGTGATGAATATTATGCTCGTGTCCGTAACTGAGCGCACCCGCGAGATTGGCGTGCGAAAAGCCATCGGAGCACGCCGGCGCGACATCATCGTTCAGTTCCTGATTGAGGCCGCAACCCTTACCGGGCTCGGCGGGGCGTTGGGAATCGTGGTCGGCTCGGGCATTGCGCTGCTGATACAAATGATCTTGCCTACTCATATTCCGCTTTGGGCCCCAGCCGTAGGTTTCATAGTTTCGGTCGGTTTAGGGCTTACGTTTGGAATGTGGCCGGCCTGGAAAGCTGCGCGGCTAAATCCCATCGAAGCGCTGCGATATGAGTAGGACAGACATTCCTGTCTGTCCCTTAACTCTTTCCCAACATGACTGATGAGTTGATCAATCCGATGCAGACAAGCTGGTGGGAGAATTTCTTTCATGGTGTTGCGCTGGATTTTTGGCGCGCCGCAATCAGTGATGAGCAGACGCATGCAGAAGCCGCTTTTATCATCCATCATCTTCAACTCCCTCTAAACGCAGAGGTCCTGGATGTACCCTGCGGTAACGGCCGCCTGGCGATTGAGCTTGCAGCCATCGGGTTTGCAGTTACCGGAGTGGACATCTCAACGGAATTTCTGGCAGAAGCAAAAACCAACGCAGCAGTCCGGGGCGTGGCGGTCAATTGGCGCAATAGTGAGATGCGCGCTTTGCCATGGACAAATGAATTCGATGGTGCGTTCTGTTTCGGAAACAGTTTTGGCTATCTCGACGATGCAGGTAACGCAGATTTCCTGTCGGCAATTTCGCGCGCCTTAAAACCCGGCGCACGCTTTATTATCGATGCTCCCGCCATTGCCGAATGCCTGCTGCCAAACTTCCTGGAACAACGCACAATCACATTAGGCGACATCACAGCAACAATAGATACTCGTTACGATCACGAGCAAAGCCGCATATTCCCGCATTTCACTTTTGTCCAGAACGGAGTGGAGGACAAACGCGCTTCTTCACAGCGCATTTACACCTACCGTGAGCTCGCAGAGTTGCTCAGCGCGGCGGGCTTTAAGACAATCGTCGGATATGGTTCGCTTGCCGATGAGCCATACAAACTTGGCGCGCACCGATTATTGCTCGTTTGTGAGCAGGATAAATCGGCTACCTCTTGACAGTCTTGTACAAAAAGTTCGTGTCGCTTAATTCATACCAGGCTTCAGCCAGATGTACGGCAATGTCAAAAAGAAAGCGAAACCGTTTCAAACGTAGAATAAATCCAGCAACGGGCCTAAAAGTCAGGGTACTAGCTCATCTTCTGAATAATTGCATCGGCAAACTCCGCCGTCTTGGCAGTGCCGCCGATGTCTCGCGTGCGCACCCTGCCCTCTTCGAATACTTTCAGCAGAGCATTTTCCGTTCTATCCGCGGCCTCCCGTTCGCCAATGTGACGCAGCATCAGAACGCCTGACAGCAGCAGTGCGGTTGGGTTTGCGATCCCCTGGCCCGCAATGTCCGGAGCAGAACCATGCACTGCCTCAAACATCGCGCCCTTCTCGCCGATATTTGCCCCCGGCACCAGACCCAGTCCGCCGATCAACCCGGCGCATAAGTCTGAAACGATGTCACCGTAAAGGTTTTCCAACAGCATCACGTCAAACTGTTCCGGCCGCATCACGAGCTGCATGCAGGCGTTGTCAATGATCTTATCGTCCGCGCTAATCTCCGGGAACTCGGCAGCTACTTTGCGAAAGCAATCGAGAAAGAGTCCATCTGACAATTTCATGATGTTTGCTTTGTGTCCGCAGGTTATTTTTTTGCGCCCTTCGCGACGCGCATACTCAAAGGCAAAGCGCGCAATACGCGTGGATGCTTTTTCAGTGATGATCTTCAGGCTTTCAACCACTCCCGGAACCACCACGTGCTCGAGTCCGGCATATAAACTTTCCGTGTTCTCACGAACAATTACGAGGTTGAGTTCCGGATAGCGGCAGGGAACGTTTGGCAATGCGCGAATGGGCCGAAGGTTTGCATATAAATCGAGCGCCTTGCGCAAGCCGACGTTAACCGAAGTGAAGCCCTTACCGATTGGCGTGGTCACAGGTCCCTTGAGTGCAACCTTGTTTTTGAGGATCGAATCGAGCAGCGCCTGCGGCAGCGTCTCGCCGAATTTTTCCAGTGCCTGGGCGCCGGCGTAATGAGTCTCCCACTCAATTTCAACGCCCGAAGCTTCGATGACGCGGACGACATTTGAACTGAGCTCGGGCCCGATGCCGTCGCCGGGAATCAGTGTGATACGATGTTTCATAATCAGTTCGGTCTTTGGACTTTGGGCCTTCGGTCTTTGTTTTTTGTGCTGTTTTCGAAGGTCTAGAGGATACAGAGTTCAAAGCCCAAAGACCAAAGGCCAAAGAGCCTCCCCAACTAACCTAAGAACCGACTACAGATCAGTAGCAGCATGAATCAAAACAGCAAGACTGCTGACGTCGCCATTATCGGCGGTGGAGTGATTGGCCTGACGGTGGCCCGCGCTTTGGCCTTGCGCGGTGTCCGCGACGTGCTGCTCCTCGAGCGCAACAACCTGGGATTGGAGTCATCCTGGGCGGCGGCCGGAATGCTGGCGCCGCAAGCAGAAGCGAATCGGGCGCATGAGTTTTTCCATCTCACTTGCCGCAGCCGCGATATGTATCCCGAATTCGCTGCGGCATTGTTGGCTGAAACCGCAGTTGATGTTGAACTCGAAACCACCGGGACCCTGTACCTGGCTTTCAATGAACAGGAGGACGCGGAACTCACCAAACGCTTTCAATGGCAAAGTGCTGCCGGACTTCCAGTTGAGAAGTTGAGTCCTGCTGATGTCCGGCGGCTTGAGCCCTCAATCAGCGAAGATGTCAGCGCCGCGCTTAAATTTCCGCTTGATATGCAGGTTGAAAACCGCCGCTTGCTCAGGGCCCTGGCCATTGCCGATGAGCGTCTCGGCGTGCGTCTCGAGACAAACACCGAGGTAATCTCTTTGCACACCAAACACGACCGTATTACCGCGATCGAAACTTCGCGCGGCATGATCGAGACGGATTGTCTGGTAATAGCGGGAGGCGCATGGAGTTCACTTTTGGGAGCGGGAGACAAAACCTTGCCGGATCTGCGCATCAAACCGGTTCGCGGCCAGATGCTCTGCTTTGAATCCGACGCGCCGATTACGCGCCATGTCATTTACAGTCCACGGGGTTATATCGTTCCGCGGCGCGATGGCAGGTTGCTGGCTGGTTCAACCACCGAGGACGCGGGTTTTGAGAAACGAGTGACTGCCACTGGCGTTCATTCGATATTATCGGCAGCGCTCCAGATGGCCCCGCGAATCGCCTCCCTGCCGCTGACGGATTCATGGGCAGGATTACGCCCGCGTGCTGCCGACACGTTGCCTGTGCTTGGTCCTTGTGCTGAAATTGGTGGTGTCTACTATGCCACCGGTCACTACCGCAACGGTATATTGCTGGCGCCGGTGACCGGCGAGTTACTGGCCGGAGCAATTGTGGATAAGGTTTTTCCGGCTGAGCTTGAGATTTTTTCGCCCAATCGGTTTGGCCTGGTAGCCGTTAACTAAGGGCTGCAAGAACATTTCTTCATGAGAACCCGATATCTAAAGTTTCTGACATTTGGTTCGCTGCTGCTGTTGTTAATGTCCGTTCCGTTCGCTCGGGCGTTTGCGCAATACACTCAGCCTGCGCCGCAAGTTAAGGATGAACCTGCCAACGAAAAGCGTGCCGCGTCAGTTTTGTATGACGAAGCCCAGTCTTATGTAAACAAAGCCTTTGCCGAGTTTAATAAAAAGAAAGTTCCTTACGATCAAAAACTCGAGGCGAAAACAAAACAGGAGCAGAAAAACCTCGCCGCCAAGTACGTGATTGTCCTGCAATCGCGAAGTTCGCTGTCCGACGCTGATGTTTTTTATCTCGGCATGCTTCACCACCTTGCGGGTAATGGCGAGGGCGCGCTTGAGGCGATGCGCCGATATGTCAACGGCAAGACGTCCGGCGAAAACGTCCAACTAGCGCGTGCGGTGATAGTTCTTTATGCAACGCGACAAAATCTAATTCCGGAAGCCGAACGCTCCGTCGCCGCGTACGCTGAAAATCAACCGCAGAACCTGACGGAATGGTTTGGTATGGAGACTTTGATTTCCGAGGCCTTGCAAAAAACAAAGGGTTACGCCGGCGTGTTAAAGCACGCGCAGGAAATGCTCAGGGTCGGGAAGTTGATGGCGGCTAGTAAGAACGTTAACGCCAGTCGACGCGACGACATGCTGTTTAAGGCAGTGTCGTTCATATCGGACGCTTATCTGCAGTTGAACAAGAAAAATGAGGCGCTCGCTGCCGTTACCGAGTTAAGAAAACTGGCCCTTGCGCTGCCCTCAGGTAGTTTGCTGCGGCTTACCAACATTCGCCTCGCTGGATTGGACAGCTCTATCGATCCCAGGGCGATATTTGACGAACCGGCGCCCCCCGCGGCTGCGCCACTTCCCGAGCTTGTGGCTACGCAATGGATTGATCATTCGCCCGTTAAGCTATCCGAACTGCGCGGCCACGTTGTGCTGCTCGACTTCTGGGCGCCCTGGTGCGGACCTTGTCGATACACCTTTCCCAAGCTGCAGCGCTGGCACAACAGCTATAAAGAGAAGGGTCTGGTAATACTTGGTCTGACAAACTATTCGGGCGATATCGACGGCCGGCGAGCGACTCCGGCTGAAGAGCTGGCTTATTTGCGCACATTTAAGAAGCAGAACCATCTGCCGTACGGCATTGTCGTGGCCGACTCGGCAGCAAACGAACTGAACTACGGCGTGTTTTCGATTCCCATGTCATTTCTAATCGATCGTCGCGGTAATATACGATTCGTAGCGATGGGTGCGGGAGAAGCGGAATTGGCGGGCCTCGGTAAGATGCTCGAAAAAGTAATCAGCGAGGATATTGACAAACAGAAGGTTGCGGCCACTGTGACTGCGAGCCAGTAATGGGTTTCCCCGTTTTTGTTGAGGTTGTCATAAATGTCAGGTGAGTGATTAATGGAAAGTGCAAACATAACAATTTGGATTGCGTTCATTGCCGGAATTCTTTCGTTCCTTTCCCCCTGTGTTTTACCCCTGGTGCCCGGTTATATCTCACTGATGTCTGGCGTGAGTATCGATCGAATGAAGGAAGACGGCTCGGGCGGAAATGCGCGTCGCGCGGTAATTTTAAATTCGCTGGCTTTCAACGCCGGGCTGTCGGTTATCTTTTTGGCGCTCGGCACAACTGCTGGTTTGGTTGGCGCTTCCATCATCAGCAATCCCTGGGTGAGGGGGATTGGCGGCATCATTATCATTCTGTTCGGCCTGCAGTTAATTGGGCTGCTGAAAATCTCTACGCTTTACAAAGACACGCGCTTCTTTTCCAACGAAAAGCCGCGCGGTGCACTTGGTTCGTTCACGCTGGGAATCGCTTTCGCCGCCGGCTGGACACCATGCATTGGTCCGATTTTGGGCGGCATAATCGGCCTGGCTGCTGCCAGCGGCGGTTGGCGCGGCGGTCTGTTGCTCTCAGCCTTTTATTCTGCCGGACTCGCTATTCCTTTTTTATTAACCGGCCTCGGTATTAATCAGTTTCTGACTTTCTACGGTAGGTTTCGCAAACATCTGCACAAAGTTGAAGTCGTTTCCGGCGTGGTGCTGATTCTTGTTGGCCTGCTTGTAATGACCGGGCAATCGACGCTGCTTACCAGTTCCAAGCTGGCCGCCTGGCTGCCAAATGCCGAGGGTTGGATCAAGGTGAATCCGGCAGCGCCCGCAACCGCCAGTGTGCCGGCGGCAGGCAAATTTGAGCCGGTGCCGGAAGTCCAGTTTCAAACGTTGGCCGGGCAGCCATTCACCCTTGGCCAACTGCGCGGCAACGTCGTATTGCTGAACTTTTGGGCGACATGGTGCATCCCCTGTCGCGAAGAGATCCCCGTGCTTAACGCGATGCAGCATGAACTTGAGGGCCGGGGCTTGAAGGTTGTGGGCGCATCCCTGGAAGATACGGCCGCAGGCGTTGAGTCGTACCAGCAGGAGGTCCGGAAGTTTGAGTATCAGGTGCTGGTTGGTGGGGACGACGCTAAGGCAAAATTCGGCGGCACGCCTTTACCAACCACATATTTGATCGATCGAGATGGCCGTATTCGACAGAAGATCATCGGCGCGCGAGACCGCGCCGGTTGGGAAGCGGCAGTGAGACCGTTGCTCGATGAAGCTCGGGCAACGGCACAGAAGACTAACTAGTTACGATCCAGAGGAGTCTTACAATGAAAACCTTATTTGCGCTCCTATTCTCCCTGGCCCTATTGCCGGCCGCAACTCACTCCCAGGCCGGCCACGAGTACTCGCCTCTTGTAGAGAAAACCGTTAACTATAAGAACTGGACTCTGAATGATCTGAAGGACAACAAGCCGGTCGAACTGCGCAAGCTAATGCAGGGCAAGAAACTTGTGATGGTGGTTTACTTTGCACCCTGGTGTCCCAACTGGCGCAACGAAGCGCCGGTGGCTGCGAGCCTTTATGAAAAATATAAGGACCAGGGCTTTGGCGTGATTGGCGTTAGTGAATATGGAACGCGCGACGACGTGAAAAACTACTTCGGACCAAACGGTGCGCCCTACCCTGTCGTCAGTGAATCGGAAACACGCGAAGATCGTGATAAGACTTCCCATTTCGGCTACCGCCAGTTGACCGGCGACACGCGCAAGTGGGGTTCACCGTGGAATATTTTTCTTCAGCCCGCGTCGGTAGCAAAGACCGGCGACGTACTGACGGAAAAAGCCTGGGTTGTTAATGGCGAGTTGATCTTAGCCGACGTAGATAAATTTATCGCTGATCAATTGAAGACGACCACCGCGTCAGTGATCGTTCCCTGTAAAGAATAGTTTTCATGGTAGGGCTCGGCATGCCGTGCCCGTACTCATCAGAACTGGGAGCGGTAGCGACCGGCTCATTAAGTCAACTCTCTTCTCACCAACAACCCAAGGTAAGGGCACGGCATGCCGTGCCCCAAGGGCGATTCATCCTTGTCGCCGTGCCCGTGCGGCCGGGTCGCTACTCCTCCCGGTTCTGATTCTTGCCCTTCGCGATTTACTATTCACCACCCTTCATTGCTACTATGGCCGACTATTTTTAGCGCCAGCGTTTAGAGCACAAGCTTTAGGTGTATCTTCTCGGGGCTAACAACCCAAAGGTTGAACTCTAAGACTTCGTGACGCTGCTCAACCTATAACTTATGAAACTACGTTTGCTGTATCACGGCCACTGCTTCGACGGCGTCGCTTCGGCGGCAACCTTCACGCGTTTTTACCGGGAACGCATTCATGCGGGGGCCGAAGTAAATTACGGCAGTCTGTTGCACCGCCCCGGAAATCTTTTCGATGAAGAGCTTTTGGATGGCGACGAAAATGCGATTGTGGATTTCAAATATGCGGCGACAGAGAAACTCACCTGGTGGTTTGATCATCACGAATCGGCGTTCCTCACTTCCGAGGATGAAGCGCAATTCAGGAAAGACAAGTCCGGAAAGAAGTTTCTCGATCCGACGCGCAAATCATGTACGGAATTTATTGCCGATGTCGCGGGCAGGCAGTTTGGCTTTGATGCCGAACCGTTAAGTCAACTCATCCACTGGGCGCACATCATCGATGGCGCGCTCTACGAATCAGCGGCCCAGTGCGTCGAGTTGAAGGAGCCTGCCTTACAACTGATGCAGGTAATTGAAGCCGATCCGGACGACAATTTTATTGAAGATGTAATTCGCGAGCTGACTGTGAAGCCGCTCGACGAGGTAGCGACCAGTGCAGAAGTGCAAAGGCGTTTTCAGCCGATTTTGAAACAGCATTTGGACACCCTGGACGCGATTCGGCGCAAGGCTGTATCGGCAAACGGCGTGGTGCAGTTTGATCTCGTCGATGAAGGCTTTGAGGGCTTTAATAAGTTCATACCCTACTACCTGTATCCGGAAACAACGTATACGGTGGCGTTATCTAGGGGATCTCGGCGCACAAAAATTTCCGTCGGCTCAAATCCCTGGGCGCCACGGCCGCGCACTCACAACATTGCCAAAATCTGCGAACGCTATGGTGGCGGTGGCCACGCTGTTGTCGGAGCGATTTCGCTCAAGCCTGAGGAAGTTGAGAAGGGAAGAGTGATAGTGCGAGAGATCGTTGCGGAGCTGTCAGAATCAAACGGCAGACGGCAGTAGGCAGGAGGCAGAGTGTTATGCAACCTTCCTTCTGCCGTCTGCCAACTAGCGATTCGCCATCAGCGCCTCAATCTCATCAGCCTGCTTCGGCACTTTCGTGGTCAACACGCGGGGGCCGTTAGCGGTGCACAGCACATCGTCCTCGATGCGCACTCCAATCCCCAGATACTGTTCAGGAATATCCTTCGTGTCTGGCGCGACATAGATTCCCGGTTCCACCGTCATCACCACACCAGGCTCAAGCGCGCGCGATTCCTTGTCGTAGTAATAAAGGCCGACGTCATGCACGTCGATGCCGAGCATGTGGCCAAGGCCATGCATATAAAACTGCTTGTACTTCTCCTCCTTAATCAGCTCTGCGGGTTCACCCTTTAAGAGCCCGAGCTTGACCATGCCTGCCGTCAACATTTCAACTGAATGACTCTTAATATCATCGTGCGTCACGCCGGGCCGGACCATCTCCACACACGCCATCTGCGTCTCGAGCACAAGGTCGTAGATCTCGCGTTGCGCTTTCGAGAAGCGGCCGCTGATGGGAAACGTGCGTGTGATATCTGAAGCGTAGCCCTTATACTCGGCACCGGCATCGACCAACAGTAACTCGCCGTCGTGCAACTCGCCATCGTTATTTATGTAGTGGAGCACGGTCGCATTAGCGCCGGCGCCCACGATCGAAGTGTACGAAGGTCCGGCCGCTCCCTGGCGACGAAAAATCTGTTCAATGATCGCCTCGACTTCGTATTCCTTCATGCCCGGGCGTACGGCCCTCATTGCTTCCACGTGCGCTTCCGCGGCAATGTCGGCGGCCCGCTGCATCAGTTCGATCTCTGCAGCCGACTTCAGCACGCGCATCTCGTGAACGATGGTTGCGGGATCAATGATCGTGCGCGGCGGATGAATGGGCTTGCGGTTGAGCGCGCGCATGTCTGCGATACGGCGAATGATCTTGTTGTCGAGTTCCGAATGCACGCCCAGGCGGTAATAAAGCTTTTCAGCGCCATCGAGAATGTCCTGCAGCTTCTCGTCAAATTCGGTAACCGGAAACGATTCGTCGGCGGCGAACTCACTCTTCGCTCCTTCGACGCCGGCGCGGCGACCAACCCAAATCTCCTGCTCGGGATCGCGAGGGCGCACAAACAGCGTATATTTCTGGTCTCTGCCGGGTGCAATCACCGCGATCGAGTCGGGCTCTTCAAAGCCGGTCAGGTAATAGAAATCTGAGTCCTGGCGAAAGCGGTATTGGGTGTCATTCGAACGTGTAGCTTCGCGCGCGCTGGGAATGATAGCTACCGATTTTTGATCCATGCGACGCATGAATTCCTCAAGCTGCGGTCTGATCATAGAAACGGTCTCCTCTGAGGGAATCTGTCTATTTATTGAGAGCGACGATTGTAACCGAGAAGAATAGAACTCTGGAAACCACAGACGAAGCAGCAACCTCGCAACGCTGAACGATTCACCGGTTAGGAAGGCGGTCTTGCCCCCGCTCTTCTTTGTTGACATAAGCAAACTTCCAATCTTGAACATGAGTGCCAACTGAAGATGGGCGGGGCAAAGCCGCCTTCCTAACCTGAGAGGCCGATCAGTTGAGTCAGACATCCCAGGGGCTAGCCCACAACCCTGGCTTTGTTGGATAATCATCGCAAATGAGCGCGCAAACGCTACCAGCGGAGAGCAAGAGAGCCGGCGAGATCGTTTCTTACGATCCGGCGACGGGGGAAGAGATTGGGCGGGCTCCGCTGTCTTCTTCTGAGGCCGTTAAAGACTCTGTGACCAGAGCGCGGCGGGCGCAACCTGCATGGGCCGGACTATCATTTGACGAACGCGCTCGAGTGATTCTGCGGGCGCGAGAAATCCTGTTGCGCGAGTGCGATGAAATTGCACGGCTGGTTTCCAGAGAGACCGGCAAACCCGTAGCGGAAGCATTATCGATGGAGATAGTGCCGACGCTGGATGCCATGCACTATTTTGCGCACGCTACAGAAGATCTTTTGCGGCCGCAGAAAATCGATATTGGCCAATATGCGTTGATGGGGCGCTCATCCACAATCGTGTTTCGCCCGCTCGGAGTGATCGGAATAATTTCTCCGTGGAATTTTCCGCTGGCCACGCCGGCTGATGAAGTGGTGATGGCTCTGATGGCCGGCAATGCTGTGGTGCTCAAGCCCAGCGAACTGACACCGCTCATAGCCTTAAAGCTGGGCGACATCTTTCAGCGCGCCGGCCTGCCCGCGGGCTTGTTGAATATTGCAATCGGTGATGGCTCAACCGGGGCGGCACTCATTGATGCGCGCGTCGATAAGATTATGTTCACGGGTAGTGTCGCAACCGGCAAACGCGTGGCCCGGGCGGCTGCTGAGTATCTCACTCCCGTGGTACTGGAACTTGGCGGCAAGGACCCGATGATTGTGCTGGCGGACGCTGACATTAGAACAGCAGCGCGCGGCGCGGTCTGGGGCGCATTTGCCAATTCCGGACAGGCCTGCGCCTCGGTCGAGCGCTGCTATGTGCACGAATCAATCGCCGCGAAATTTATCGAGCAGGTGCTTGCTGAAACAAAGGCGCTAAAACAGGGAGCGGGAGCGGAGGCAGGCGTGGACGTCGGCGCGATGTCAAACGCCAGGCAACTGGAAATAGTGGAAAACCACGTTAATGAGGCCAGGCAAAGCGGCGCGCAAATACTGACCGGAGGCCGCAGAGGCAAGGATGCGAAAGGTTTCTTCTATGAGCCGACCATCCTCACCAACGTTAATCACCGCATGACAATAATGCGCGAAGAAACATTTGGTCCGGTGTTGCCGGTGATGACGTTTAAAACTGAAGAAGAAGCTATCAAACTCGCGAATGATAGCGTCTACGGCTTAACGGCAAGCATCTGGACAAAAAATATCAGCAAGGGCCGCCGGCTTGCGGAACGAATCGAAGCAGGCACGGTGATGGTCAACGAGGTTGTTTACACGCATGGCATCGCACAAACTCCCTGGGGCGGCGTCAAAGAAAGCGGTTACGGCAGAACTCACGGTCGAATGGGTTTGCTGGAATTGGTTCACCCATACCACATTCATGTGAATCGTATTTCCTTCCTGCCGGATCTTTGGTGGTTTCATTACACTGGGCGTGCTCACCAGCTTTTTGCCGGCTTCGCAAAGAACTTCACGACCGGCTCGATTGTGAAAACTTCCCGCCTGCTGCCGCAAATGCTCCGCAGACTTTTCGAACGATCCCGTTGACGGCTGGCAATTCCCCATTTCAACAAAACTGGGTTAATGCTTTGGGTGGCTACTGCGCAAGAGCTATTAGCACTTTTCCATGTCCGATTGGGCATAAGTTAAGCCACCGGCGTTACCGTTGCCGGTGGCTTTACTTTGTCAGAGGCTTCTTACTTCGCGCCAATTTTTCCTGGATCCGCCCTTTTTGCCACCCTCCTGCGGCTAATGCAACATAAACATAAGAATCCCCGGCTGCCAAAACTACTACCTCAAATCGTAGGAAAGTAATATACTGCCAGCCGCTTTTGACACTTTCCGTGTAAGCGCCGTTCGAACACCCAACTTCCTAATAGTGAAAATTGGCTTGTCGCTAGTTCCCGGGTGCCGGTTCTGTTTTTCTGGCTCACTTGGCCCCAGGGTCTCAGTTGGGAAATTTTTCGCTCTAGCTCATGCAGAAAACCACGAGCCTGTCTCTAACTTTTTAGTTCTGAGGAGAGAAGAATGATGCGCGCGAAAGTTATTTTTGCCATTACCACCATCCTAGTGCTGAGTTCAGTGATCGTTTTGCCGCGCATTATTGAGGCCAAACGACTCAAAGCCGTCGATGCCAATAACGGTTTGCCGCTTGCCGCGGTCTTCACGCGCAATACGGTGCAGAATCAAAAGGACGACGTCATCGTGGGCGCTTCAGTTCACAATGATATTTCGCCGCCACTGCGCGACATGAAGCCGATCCAAATGGGCGGGAAGATTGAGCGCGAAGCCAACGAGAACCCAAAAATTCCAAACGCTGTGAATCATAGAGACGCGGCCGACCCCGTAGTCCAGTCAGCCAGCTCTCTAATGGCGTTTGCCGGCTTGAACATGCCCAGCCCGTCGCTCAATTTCGATGGCGTGCCATTTCCCGGGGTCGCCTGCAACTGCGCGCCGCCCGACACGAACGGCGAAGTAGGCGCGACCCAGTACGTGCAAATTGTTAACGAGGGGTTCCAGGTTTTTAACAAGTCGACCGGTGCGTCGATGTATGGTCCTGTAGGGATCACCACGCTCTGGAATGGCTTTGGTGGTGTTTGTCAAAACAGCGGTGCCGGCGATCCCGTTGTGCTCTATGATCAGATCGCCAACCGTTGGGTTATTACTCAGTTCGCCGGCGCCAGCGTGCCTACGGACGAGTGCATCGCGGTTTCCACTACAAGCGATGCCACCGGCACTTATTTTCGTTACGACTTTCACCTGGGTACGAATTTCTTCGACTATCCGCACCTCAGCGTCTGGCCCGATGCTTACTACATGAGCATGAACGTGTTCAACTCGAGCGGCACAGCGTTCCTCGGCCCGCAGCCTTTTGCCTTCGATCGCACAAAGATGCTGGCCGGGCTGCCCGCTAGCTTCATCACTACCGGAATTACGGGCGGATCGGGCGAAGACGTTTATCTGCCGGCTGACCTCGACGGCTCGATCCTGCCACCGGCAGGCGCGCCGGCGACCTTCGTCGAATTCCCAGGCGGTGGCGCTTATAGGGTTTTTCACTTCCATGTTGACTTTACGACCCCTTCGAACTCGAGCTTCACGCTCTTTTCCAGTCCAGCCGCCGCGGGCTTTTCCGTACTTTGCCCAACGACCCGCAGTTGCGTGCCGCAGGCCAACACCACAAACAGGTTAGACGGAATCGGTGATCGTCTGATGTTCAGACTTGCCTATCGCAATTTTGGCGATCACGAATCCGTAGTCGGAAATTACACCGTGAGCTCAGGCGGAGTAGCCGGTATCCGTTGGTTCGAGTTGCGTGACGTTACCAATGGACCTGTGACGCGTTTTCAGGAAAGCACATTCCAACCTGATACAACCTGGCGCTGGATGGGCAGCGCCGCAATGGACCAGCAGGGAAATCTGGCTATTGGCTACAGCGCATCGAGCGGCTCAATCAACCCGCAAATTCGTTACACGGGGCGCCTCTTTAGCGATTCGCTCAACCTGCTGACACAGGGTGAAACCACTCTCTTCGCCGGCGCCGGCAGCCAAACGGGTACGCTTACTCGTTGGGGCGATTACAGTGACCTGACTATCGATCCGGTTGATGACTGCACTTTCTGGTACACACAGGAATACATTCCGTCGAACGGCAGCTTCAATTGGCGCACGCGCATCGGCGCGTTTAAGTTCGCCGGCTGTGGCGGATCGCCGACTCCAACACCGACGCCCACTCCAACACCAACGCCGACTCCGACGCCAACGCCAACACCCGCTCCGGTACCAAATGCCCCTGGCAATTTGGCAGCAACGGCGGTTTCTTCAAGCGAAATCGACTTGAGCTGGAGTGATAACTCGACTGACGAGAATGGCTTCAAGATCGAGAGCTGCGCCGGTAACAACTGCACGAATTTTGCAGAAATTGGCCAAGTCGGCGCAGGCGTAACGACCTTCTCCAACACTGGTCTCACGCGGAACACTAAGTATCGCTACCGTGTGCGCGCTTTCAACGCCGCCGGTAACTCGGCTTATTCAAATATCGCCACAGGCCGGACGCCGAGAAACTGACGAGAGGAAACAACAGCAAGTTTCTTGTCTGCGACTGAATGCGGTCAGTCAGTCGCAGACGGCCACGGATTCATGCGTTGTGACGTCGACCGGGGAGGGTGTTGCATCGCATTAACCTGAGTTGTACACTGCGGGCCATCCGACATCAAGAATTCACGTCTTACACGTGGGAGCAATCGCATTTTGTTCTTTTAGGCTGTCTACCTTAACCACTTAGGCAGTTCAACACTCACAAACCTTCTAACGTCTTGGAGGAAATATGAAAAACCTGTTTGGTTTATTGACCTTACTCACCTTGAGCATCGCCGTAGCACTTCCGGGGCTGGTGCATAGCCAGAACCCTGATCCAGGGCCTCCTCAATTTCTCACACGTCCGATTCTCTTACACGTTTCCGAAAAGGCCCTTGATAACGGTCACGCCGTCTTTGAAGAAGGTCCCGGCGAATCCGCTATTCCCGGCCCGTTGGTACCTGATTTGGGATCGGCAGCTTATAACCCGGCCGCTTTGGGAAATTTGCTGATTTCCTCAGGCCCGGATTTTGACGTATCAGACAGCGCGGATTCGTATGAAGGCGAAACCGGCGCGGCTGGCACTGGCAGTCTTTTGGTCGGTGCGTCTAATCACATTTACCCTGGGAACTGTAGCGTCACCGCGGCAACGGGAAGCTTCGGCGATTGCGCAGTCAAAGCCTATGCATCGACGACCGGAGGCGCGGGCAACTTTGTCGGAACCGCTATTTCCAGAACCTGGGGTGGGAACACTTTTGGTATCACCTTTGATCCAGCCGTAGATTACGATAAGACCGGAAAGTTCTACTTCTCGTTTGGTGGTGCGCCGCTCAGTAGTAACTACCCGAACTCGATCGCTGTCAGCACTTCAACAAACGGCACAACCTGGTCGACTCCCGCAGCGGTCACTTTCAACAACAACCGGTTCTTTGACGACAAGTATTACATCGCCGTTGACCGTAGTAACACTGCTACCGCCAATCGCGTGTATGTCTCCTGGGATCGGAACTCCGGTAATAACCAGATCCTTTACATCTCTTATTCAAACAACGGCACCACCTGGAGCGCACCGATCAAGGTTAACGACGGCACCTCCAAGTTTGAACGTGTGATCGGAGCGTACCCGGCTGTCGACCATGCTACGGGCGTTGTTTATGACTCCTGGCATGACTACGCCAGGAACATTATCTTTGTGGATAGGAGCACCAATGGCGGCGTAACCTGGGGCACAGACCATGCGGCCGCAACCACCCATGCCGGCTTCGGCACTGACATCGGTTGTGTCGGCGGTCGCGCACAGGGTCCTGCTCACGCGCTAAAAGTTGGTCCCAGCGGGACACTCTATCTCGTTTACGCGGATCCCGTGACCAGCGGACCAACCAATCATGGCTTCGACATTCTTTTTACCAAGTCGACCAATGGAGGTACGACATGGTCAACGCCTGTGGTCATCAACGACGACAACACATCGTCTGATCAGTTCCATCCCACGCTGAGCGTGGAATCAAACGGCACCGGAGGCGACAAGATTACGGTTAGTTTCTACGACCGCCGCGATGATCCGAGTGATTGCCTCGCCTATGTTTATGCGACTCAAAGTACAGATAACGGCGCCACCTGGTCAGCCAATATCCGTATTACTTCGGCCCAATCAAACTTCGATGGCAATCCAAATGGCCCTGGCGACTATTCATCGTCTACGCCATTCAGTGCCGGGGTATTCCCGTTCTTCTCCGATCACCGGCTGGCGAATCCGGAAACTTCATCCGGCGGGCGGTATAACATCTACACCGTCAAGATCCAGTAAGGACAGAGCGAACCGGAAGTTCGTATAAACAAGGGCCGCTCGCCAAGGGCGGCCCCTTATTTTTATGGCAACGGGCTCCGGCGCTTGATTTGGTTCCACCCGCCCGCTAGCATCTGTTGCTTCGTTTTTTGCGTATAGAGGTGATGTAGTTTTGTGGAAAGCATTTATGCACGGGCGTGAGCGCGCGCATCACGAGCGGGACAACAACCGGATCGTGCGGCCGCTCGAATGGGGTCTTTCTTTCGTTAGCGATCATGTTAACGGAGATGACCCGCGCCAGGTTTTGCGCCGGTATAGCAAAACCGCAATGGCGGACAGCGAAGAATTCTACTCGTTGCCGGCGATTAACGACTTTCAACTTCATGCGGATCAACTTACCTGGACGAGCGCCATTCAAACTCCGTCGCTGGAAAACAATTTGGCTCGCGCGCGTTATTTTCCCGTCGACCCCAGGAGACAACGTTCTCCGCGAGCGGCCGTAGTTGTGCTCCCGCAGTGGAATGCCCAACCCAACAGCCACGTCGAGGCTTGCCGAATCTTTAACTTCATCGGCATTTCGGCACTGCGTTTGACCCTTCCCTATCACGAGCAGCGGCGGCCTGCCGAGCTCGAGCGCGCCGATCACCTGGTGAGCACCAATATCGGGCGCACCATTCAATCAATGCGCCAGGCTGTGCTCGACACACGCGCAGCGGTGAGCTGGCTCAAGCAGAGCGGCTACGAGCGAATCGGAATCCTCGGCACGAGCGTCGGTTCGTGTATCGCCTTTCTGGCATTCGCACACGAACCCGATATCGACGCCGGCACCTTCAACCATGTTTCCGGTTATGTTGCAGACGTTGCCTGGCGCGGGCTATCTACACGGCATTTGCGCGCAGGGTTTGGCGAACATTTAACTCTGGATGAGCTGCGAGAGTTTTGGGCTCCTGTTAGTCCCGTACCTTTTATCAATCGTCTCCAGCAGATGGGACGACGCCCTATGCGCTTCATTGCAGCGCGTTACGATCTGACCTTTCCAATCGATCTTACCCACGACACAATCGCCATTGCCCGGCGTCACAATTTGCCCCTCGATGTGGTTTGGCTGTCTTGCGGTCATTACACAATGGCATCGCTACCGTGGAAAGCGATCGACGCCTGGAAGATCGCCACATTTATGCGCAAGCACTTGCGCTGAGATTCTCGCTGACCAGACGTAAAACCGTCAGTCGCCAAAACCGACTAGTGCCCGCAAACTTCATTCGACTACTCGAACAACTCGACAAAGCGAAGACTCGCTTTGATTCTTACGCAGAGGGCGCGATCGAGCGCCTGTTGTCGCAACTGTCGCGGCAAAGGATTAGCGAAGTCGATGTTTTACTCCAATTTCACGAGGCACTTCTTTTTCTCTGCGCCTATCCGCAAAATTCTCGAGTAAAGCAACTGGCGGAATCGATCTTGCGCAGTTTCGGTCAAAGGGTTGATTCGCTGCGCGAGGCTGATGTTGATCTCTCCGCATTCGACGACCCAGAGGCTTCGGGAGTGGCCGGCACAGCCGTTATCGACACCTTCACTTACTACATCGTTCGCTGGCTTTTGGATTGCCATCCAAATCAGGTCAAACTCGATTGGGATTGGTTCAACGATACGAATCGCCTCGCGGAAACCTGGCCGCGCTTTATGCCGCTGCTGGACGAAGACGCTTTTGTGGAAGCGAACGTGCCTTACGAGGAGTGGCTGCGCGCGGCGAAGGGTCGAGTGAAACAGCTGCCGTGGTTGATGCAGCGATTCAAATCGCTCGCCGGTTCTGAAAGAGAGATAGCCGAGCTCTACGATTCACAAAATCTTTTTGTGAGTTGGACGCCCGCTTATCGAGTCAGTCGCACGGGCATGCGCCTGCCTGTGAAGGCGCAAAATATTTTTTATCATCGCGGACCCCTCATTCAGCGGCGAGAAATTTCCCTACCCGACGAATTGAAAAAACCCGCGCCGGTAATGGAGCGGCTCTCGGCAAAGCAGGGACAGGCCATGCTCGACCTGGCCCGCGAAGCCTCAACGCTCCGCTACCGCGAGCTTTATGGATTTACCCACGGCGATCCTCACAGCGTTTTGAAGACAAGCATTGGCCGAGGCGTCGACATTTTTGTCATGGGATTGCCGCCCGGCAGGCGTTTGCCACTGCGCGCTTATCACGCAGCAATGATCTTTAAAAACGGCGTACCCGTCGGTTACTTTGAAGGCTTATCGCTTTTTGAGCGCATGGAAAGCGGGTTCAATCTTTACTACACATTTCGCGAGGGCGAAACAGCATGGCTGTATGCGCACACCCTGCATATCTTCCGTCACCTGTTGGGCGTGACGGTTTTTACGCTCGATCCATATCAGGTCGGTTATGAGAATGAAGAAGGTATCGAGTCGGGAGCGTTCTGGTTTTATCGCAAGCTCGGCTTTCGCCCCACCACACCGGAAGTAACGAAACTGGCTGTGAATGAGGAAAAGAAGCTGGCGACCCGAAAAGGCTATCGCACCTCCGCTGCAACTTTGCGTAAGCTGGCGAAGAGTCCCATGGTTTTCGAGCTCGAAGCAGCGCCGGAACTTTCAGCGAAGGGAGACTGGGATCGATTTCAAGTACGAAATATTGGTCTGGCAGTTCAGCGTCAAATGGCAAAGCATGGGGATGCTGAAACATTCCGTGCGACAATGATCCGGCGACTGGCGCGCGTGCTGGGCATTCAAGTAAGGGACTGGTCAGAGGCAAGCCTGCCGGCGCTCGAAGATTTTGCCGCGGCGCTGTCCCTGGTTAAAGATCTGGGAGATTGGAGCGAGGATGAACAACGAGCGCTGGTTCGCATCATTCGCGCAAAAGCCGGACGGGAAGAAGCCCGCTATTTGAAACTAATGCAGCGACACGAACGTCTGCGCCAGGCCACTATCAGATTTGGATCGCAGTGAGCCCGATCGAATGCCTCTCAGGTCGGGAAGGGGGCTTGCCCCGGCTACTGCAACTTGAATCAAAGCTAGTTTCCAACTTGTATCAAAAGCGGGGGCGAGCCCCCTTCCCAACCCTGAGGTACTTCATCTTGAAATATCTTAACCTTGAAACTCCTCGCACATCCGCAGGCGATTTTCCAGGACCTTATCCTCACTCAGGTCTTCCAATTTGCGAAAATATTCCGCCTCTCGGTCGAGCGCTTTCTCCGGAACAAGACCGACAATTTCCGTGCTCACGATTTCCACGCCTGACTTCTCAGCCTCACGGCGCACCGCTTCGTAAGCCTGCGTCATTCCCGTCCTCTCGTAGTTCACCAGGTTCATCGACACCTGCACCAGCCCGCGCGTTAACAACTCAAAGCCCAATGCTTTCACAAAGGGCAGACCGCCATGTCGTGCCCTGACCACTCCCGCAATCTTTCGTGCAATCGACACATCCGTCGTGCGCAGGTTGATGTTGAAAGCTATCAGGAATGGTCGCGCGCCGATGGCAATTGCTCCGGCCGTCTCGTGGACTTTGAGCGGTCCGACATCTGGAACACGTGCCGGCTCGACAGCGATTTGTTCGCGCAACAGCTCCAAAGCACCGCGACGCACGTCTTCAAGGTTGACCCGGTCGCTACGCAACGCAGCCCGTTCGTAAAAAAACACCGGGATCGAAAGTTCCCGCGCAATGCGTTCGCCGGCCTGGTGGGCCAGGCTCACACAATCGTCCATGGTAACGCCGGTAATCGGAACAAACGGCAATACATCCGTAGCGCCGAGCCGAGGGTGCACGCCGCGGTGCTGACGCATGTCGATTAGCGCGGCTGCCAGTCTGACCGCTCTAAACGCGGCTTCCACAATCATGTCCGGCGCCGCTACAAAAGTAATAACCGAGCGGTTGTGATCCGGATCGCTGTGCCTGTCGAGCACACAGACAGTGGGCACGGAAGCGATCGCCTCCTCGAGGAGTGCAACACTTTTAGTATTGCGGCCTTCGCTGAAGTTTGGTACACACTCGACGAGCCTTGTTGGCTTATTGTTTTTGCTGTGCACTTTGAGTTTTGAATTTTGACCTTCGAGCTTTGTGCTTCTCTAATTGCTCCACTAAAGCTTGCTCTAAACTGAGTTCTGAGCACAAAGTACCAAGTGCGGAGCGGGATCAGCAATCGCCAGTTGACTCCGGCATTTCTGACCCTGCTTACCGCTTACTGCTTACTGCTTACTACTTACTGCTTATTGCTTACTGACCCATGGCCACTGATCGTTTTATCGAAAAGCACAAGAACGCCTGGCAGCGACTTGAAGATCTGCTGAAGCTGCTGGACGGCAGTTCACTGCGCCGTCTGCATCGCGAAGAGGTACGCGAGCTCGGCCGAATCTATCGCCGCACTGCGTCAGATCTCGCAATCGCACGCGCCGAGTCGCGTGATCCGCGGCTCATCAATTATCTGAACAGCCTGGTAATTCGCGCACACGGCCGCATCTATCAGGCCGACGCCCAGGGTGGATCGCGCATCAGTGCCTTTTTCGCGCGCGACTTCCCGCGTACGTTTCGACGCACCTGGCGCTACACCGCGGTATCGTTTGGCGTGTTTGCGTTGTTCTCAGTTATTGGATTTGTCGGCACCAAATACGATGTTGAGTTTTCTGAACTAGTGGGCGTGCCGCCTGCCTTTCGCGAGGTTTACATCGAAACAAAAACTCACTGGTGGGAAGATTTGAATGAAGCAAACCAGGTAGGAGCCAGCGCTATCTTTACGCACAACATCCAGGTAACGATTTACACCTTCGCCCTGGGCGCTTTGTTTGGCGTGGGTACCTTGTTTTATCTGGCCTACAACGGCGCCACCATCGCCTCGGTACTGGCGCTCACTTATCGCGCGGGCTTTGGCAACGACCTGCTCACATTCATGGCCGGCCACGGCGTGATTGAATTGTCGTGCATCTTCATTGCGGGCGGAGCTGGGCTCTTGATTGGGAGCGCTCTGGTTATGCCTGGAGACTTGTCGCGTGCCGACGCATTGAAGAGTCGGGGCAAAGAGGCGGTGCGTTTGATGATGGGTGTGGCGGTGCTGCTGGTGCTGGCCGGCATTATCGAAGGCTTCATCTCGCCGGCACCGATCAGCCCAAAAATAAAGTTCACCATCGCGGGCATCACGGGTCTGGCGCTGTATGGGTATTTGCTGATCGCGGGACGCGAAGGCGATATAGGGGAAAAGGGCAAGAGGGGAACAGGGTAAATCAGACCCTGCGTGCCGGTGAATTCCTTATTGCGTTTATATGATTGAACATGAAAGCACTCAGTTTCGTCACATCAGCTCTCATGGATTCATAAATTGTTTCTTCCAGATACCCCACTTCAAAGGCCACTCGCAACAGACTTCTCACCTCACCGGCAGACCCCTTAGCGATGTTGAGGAAAAGCAAATACTCTTTTCGAGAAGATCGTTCAAAACCCTCAGCGATATTTGTGGGAATTGAAACCGAAGCTCGACGGATTTGATCTCGCAATCCAAAATCTCTGCCAAAGGTACCTTTTGCAGTCAAAAGGTACACCCGTTTGACAAGGTCAATTCCCATTTGCCAAACCCGGAGGTCCTCAAAACTGCGAACCGGTTTTCGTTTTTCCATGAGGGCAGTCTACTTTGTTGCCTCTCTTCGTTTTTCCCTTTTACCCTTTTCCCCTCTTACCCCCAAACTTATCCCTTGTCCAGCTAACGCTAGAGCAGCCCCCTTTCCTTAACTTGCAAGTATTTTTCCAACAACGCCGGCGCCAGCGCGGCGGCAGTGACATCGAGCGCCAGACCGCCCTGCGACTCTACCAACCGCAACGCTGTTTCGCGCAGGTACATAATCTCTTCCGCTACCGATTGCGTAAAAAGGTCGCGAACATTGTCCGGCGCATTGCTCACCACGGCTCGCAGATCGCGATCGGCAATTGTCACCACCAGAGGAAGGTGGCGCGGCCGCAACAAGCGCAGCGAAGTCAAAAGCTCTTTGGAGCCTTCCTCGTCGACCAGATCTGTAATCAAGATTACCAGCGAACGGCGTTTGCTGTTGGCCGCGATGTACTCAAAGGCACGCGAATACGAAGGCTCAATCATTTCAGGCTCAACTGCATAGAGAGCTTCGAGAGCAGCCTCCAGATGATCATGACCGCGGCCCGGCGGCAGGAAACTCTTGATCTTGCGACCAAAGACCAACAGCCCGGCGTTGTCGCCCGCCCTGGCTGCCGCGGACATTAGCGCCAGCGCTGCATGCACCGCGGAATCCAGTTTTGTTTCCTGCTCGATACGCGCAGTCATCAAACGCCCACCGTCGATGGCGATTAAGATCGTCTGATCGCGTTCGATCTGATACTGCCGCGTGGTCAACTTTCCTCGCCTGGCGGTCGCCGACCAGGAAATGTGTCGCAACTCATCGCCGCGAACATAGTCGCGCAGCGATTCAAACTCGCGCCCTTCACCGCGCCATGAAGTTTTGCGATGTGAAGCTACCAGCGAACGCGCGCCGAGCGCTTTCAATTCGGCTTCGCGCGCACGCCGCATGTTTGGATAGACCTTCACCGCGGTAGCCTCTCCGACTCGCGTTTCGCACCAGACCAGCTTCAACCGCGAAAGAAAGCGCACCGCGATTTGGCCAAACTCAAACCTTCCGCGCCGGGGCGGCGTAAGTCCGTAAATCAACGCCGCCGAGGCCTGGCCTTCGACTCGCATATGCGCCTCCCGCAATCCGGAGAGTTTCATTTGCGGCGGGTATTCATCTTTGACGACCAGCGAAGTTGCATACGGCTGGGCGTTCTGAACGTTGATACGAACTTCGGTTTCGGCGCCGACTGCGAATCGTCCACCGAATTCGCGTGTGAGATGAACAGCCTCAGGAAGGTGACTGGTTCGTGCGTCGACGATCGCCACGACGATTAACGCGATGTCGTACATAAGGGCAAGCCAACGAAGCCAGGGCCGCCCCCAGGAAAATGAAAGCAAAATGAGGCCGGCCGTGACCAGCAGGTAAAAAAGTCTTGTGAAGACGAAGCGCATTTGAATTGGAACTTTGTGCTTTAAACCGAAGACCAAACCTATCGCGGCACTTCCGCAGTTTTCAGTATGTCCGTGATAACAGCATCCGGCGTGGCGCCGTCGAGTTCGGCATCAGCGCGCAGCGTTAGCCGATGCCGCAGCACCGGTCGCGCAACGTCGCGCACGTCGTCAGGAGTGGAAAACTCGCGCCCGCGCATCGCAGCAAGCGCCTTCGCGCATAGCAACAACGCCACTGAAGCGCGCGGACTCGCACCGTAATGAATGAACGGATGCGTGCGCGTGCGGCGCACCAGCTCAACTGCGTATCGCTGCACCCCCGGCTCCATCCGCGCCCCGCTTACCGCACGCCGGCAACGAGAGATCGCATCAGCCTCAGCCAGCGGCTCGATATCGACTTCATTCAGCCGGCGGGAATTAAAACCGGCGTCCCAGTTTGCGACTACTTGGCGTTCGTGATCTTCGCCAGGATATTCGATCAGAATCTTGAGCATGAAGCGATCGAGTTGCGCCTCGGGCAGCGGGTAGGTTCCTTCATACTCGATCGGGTTTTCGGTAGCGAGGACAGTGAAAATAGGAGAGAGGATGTGCCCTTCACCATCAATTGTCACCTGGCGCTCTTCCATTGCTTCGAGCAAAGCCGCCTGGGTTTTTGGCGGCGTGCGATTGATTTCATCCGCCAGCAGGATATCGGTGAAGATTGGTCCCGGCCGCAGATTGAACGCTGACGTTGCGACGTTAAAGACGTTTGTGCCGGTAATGTCTGACGGCATCAAGTCCGGCGTAAATTGTATGCGCCCGAAGTTGGCATTGATAATGCGGGCCAGTGTCTTTACCGTAAGCGTCTTGGCGGTTCCGGGAACACCCTCGATCAGAGCGTGGCCTTCCGCCAGCAGAGCAATCAGGATCTGTTCAATCGGATCGTCCTGACCAACTACGATTTTGCTGAGCTCGCGCCGGATGTGGTCGACAGTGGAGGAGACGTATTCAATCATTTTTTAACTTTTGAAGTTTGTACTTTGTGTTTTGAACTTTGGGCTTAGGTCTTTGGGCTTGGGTCTTAGGTCTTAACTGAACTTTCGTTAGACGTGAAAGCTTCAGAACCAAGACCAAAGACCAAAGTCCAAAGACCGAAAACTAATCAAATATTTTGCGCCGATTGCTTCACTTCCCGCGAACGCATCCGCAATCCGAGCGCAGCTTCAATTTCGCGTAGTCGTCTTACCAGGTGGATTGATTGCCGTTCGCTTATGCCGCCACCGTTAATTGCTTCTTCAGACTGGCGCATCAGGGTTTCCAGCTGATGCGCATTTAACGTTGAGCGTGCCGCTATTCGTTCCGCAATCACTTTGCGCGGACTGTTGTAATCGACGCCCGCATATCGCGCAAGCACTCTGCGCGTACGCGAATAAATATTTTCGATCGCCAGATCAAAAGCCCGCGCCCGTTGCTGTAACTCTGCCATGGACGCGACAAACTCCAGACTCGACCGGCGATCAACCTGCGCCAGGGGCAAAGGGCGGGCGAAGCGCCGGCCGCGCGTCCACAGGACCGCCAGAATCACAAGCAGGATCTGGCCGCAAATTGCCAGCACCGGAGTACCCTGGAAGTACCCCACAAATGCATTTCGCGTCGCGCCGTGTCCCTGGTGAAACTCGTCAAAAGCAATCAATCCGCTGGCTGGTGACAGAAGATTGATTGCCAATTGCAGATTATCTTTCAAACTTATCCCCGCATTCGCGAGCATGAAAGGATCGGTCAACAAAATGATGCGACCCTTGCCGTGCTGATAGTCAATGAGCAGTGGCGCTTTTGTTGTCGCGAGGTGAACTACGGGCGCAGGCGAAATGCCCTGGGCAGGATTCTCTGGAACAGTGTCTGGGGAACCGCCGGCATCGGATTCCGAATCCTCATCAAAGTCACCGGGGAGACCTTCGTCGACCGCGCCAGTTCTTTCTTTGCCAGTGTCAGCATTGCTCTCTTTGTTAATGGCGAACAACTTAATGGCTGAAAAAAATCGCGACGGCATTACGGCCGCGACATCGCGAGTCAGCAACGTTAGTTGCGCGGGAACAACGGGTTTCACGCCTTCAGTCATTTGCTCCGGATGTGAGGGATCGGTGTCGACAGGAAAGTTGAGAAACTCCGTCGTCACTTTCCATTCTCCCGAGCGCGGCAGCAAAAACTCTTCCGGACGGCGATCGACAATCACCAAACGCCCGCCGCGCGCGACCCAAAGCAGCAGGCTCTTTGCCTCCTCATGGTCAAAGGAAATGCGCGGCCTGCCAACCAGCACGAAAGTTTGCACCTTCTGACCACTTCCGCCCAGCAAGCGTTCAATCGGTTCGCGCCAACGCATCACCTGGTACCCGGATTCGTTGAGTAAATCGTGCAGGGCGCGCGTCCCCGTACTGCCGGCATTGTAAGTCGAACGATCGGGCGAAAGTTCCGAGTCCTGTTTCTCTTCTTCACTAACGTAGGCCAGGGAGTTTATGAGTATCAAAACTCCGACAGCCACCACAATCGTTATTAATATTCCCAGCCTTTGCCGCATA
>DATGYM010000254.1:0-9895 GCA_035297925.1 Pyrinomonadaceae bacterium
AGGGATGTTCGAAGCAGTAGCCCGACCGTGAGGGAGGGCTCAAGGGATGTTCGAAGCAGTAGCCCGACCGTGAGGGAGGGCTCAAGGGATGTTCGGGGCATTAGCCCGACCGTGAGGGAGGGCTCAAGGGATGTCCAAAGTCCCAAGTCCAAACTCCAAAGCTCGGGACGCGAAACTCGAAACTCGAAACTTGAAACTCCACCTCCGGGGGCTGAGTTTTCTCCGGGCTCTTACGTGAAACACGCCAAGTACGGCCGCGGCCTCGTCCTGCGCCGTGAAGGCGTTGGCGAATCGTTGAAATTAACTGTGACGTTTCCGGGGTATGGTCAGAAAAAGCTCATTCAGAAATACGCCGGCCTTGAGAAAGCCTGAGTGAACTATGAAGCGTTTTGCATTGCTCTGTTTTCTCAGTGTCACACTCTCGGCTGGGTTCGTTCTTCGTGGGCAAGATCCCGGACGTCACGAGCCGGATCCGCAGGACAAACGTGGTCTCGGCATTCAGACCGCGACTCCAACTCCTACAATTGATCAATCCAGATCGCCGCAGTCAAATGCAGCAGCACGCCGACCCGAGATTGTGCTGCAGGCCGGAGTCACTTCTCCTCAAACTCGGATTGCCTTTAGTCCAGATGGCAGGTTGCTTGCTTCGATGGGTATGGGTGGAAATTCGATCAAGCTCTGGGAGGTGGCGTCGGGAAGATTGTTGCGGCAGCTCGAAAGCAGCATTCCCTCCATGGGTGCCAGTTCAATGACCCGGCCTTTCAGTTTTAGCGCGGACGGCAAAATTCTAACTGCTTTCGCCGACGGCCGACTACGACGTTGGGAAGTCGACTCAGGTCGTGAACTCGACAGCATCCTGATACCGGCCGCTAAGGATCTAACCGTCACTATACTCAGCGAAGATGGACGCACACTGGCGGCGCTCAACATGAACAGTTCCGAAGTGAAGCTTTGGGATGCGACCGCGGGACGCCAACTACCATCGCTTGCCCTTGACCAGGACGAACAACTGGCGGGCATGGACGCCATCGCGCTCAGCGCGGATGGGAGACTGCTGGCCGCAGTTACCGAAGTCACCAAAGCTTCGAGCAAAAGCATTCAAACCAGGCGACAGCTCACAATCTGGGAAACGGGTGCGGGACGAAAGACGCAGACTCTACCCATCAAGTCGACAAAAACACAATTCGCAAACTACAGCCAACTCGCAAATCAAACGGACGTGAAACCAGGCCTAAGCCTGGCTTTCACGTCGAATGACAATGCTGGTGGGGCATGGCTGGCGGTGCGTGATGAAAGCAACATGACGATTTGGGACGTTGCTTCCGGGCACGAGCTGAAGAATTTCAACACTCCTCAGATTTCCGTGACCGGCGGCAATCCCGGCTTCGCTATGTTTGCAAGCAAGTTTTTGTTTAGTCCAAACAAACAGATCCTATCGCTGGTCAGCGCCGCAGATAAGATCAGCCTCTTTGATTTGACGTCAACGACCTCTCTGCACACGCTCAGCGGACACACCGGTAACATCGTAGGTCTTGCTTTCAGTGCCGACGGAAAACTGTTTGCATCTTCAGGCACTGATAATCAAATAAAGCTCTGGGATGTCGCCAACGGCCGAGAAGTGAAGACTCTAACTGGGGCGGCGACGCCGATTGCTGACATCGCATTTTCTGCTGATGGGCGCTCACTCGCCGTCGCTGGACAGCAGGCTGTCAGTTATTGGGAATTGAACACAGGCGCGGTGCGGCGAGCTGTGGTGCTGCCGCTCGAATACATTAGCGCTCGGTCCGCGATGGACACGCGCGGCAGTGTGCTCAGTGGCGACAGCCGGCTAATGGTCGCGGGTAGCCAGACTTCTCCGGTTGTAAAGGTCTGGGATCTGGGCACAGGTCGCGAGTTGCCTGGCATATCCCTCGCGCCTGGTAAGCAACTGCGCAGCGCTGCCTTCACCGGCGACGGCAAAACTCTGGCACTTGTCGAAGGCGATCTCCGAAAACCAGCCGCAGCGACCACTCAAAGCACACAGACACCTTCGCAACCTGGTTTACAGAGTCCCGGTAATTCCCTGCCCGGTGCGATGGCCATGCCGGACATGAGCAAAATGATGGAGATGGCGCGCAAGGACCCGAAGAAGCTGCAGGAAGAAATGAAAAAAGTGCAGGACGCGATGAACAAAGGCGACCTAGGAGCCGGCATCGCAATGATTGAATCGATGGGCATAATGGCCCCGGGAATGAACAGCGCTGCCAAACCCGCCAACAGCCTTCGCTTGATTGACGTGGCGTCGGGACGCCAATTGCAAACCTTGCCGCTGCCGGGTGGCTTCTTAAACGCTTCGCTCGCCGATTCGATGTTGTCGAGTACGGCCCTGAGCTTCAGTCCTGACGCTCGGATCCTCGCATCGGCCTCGGGCTTCGGTGCTCCGGTCGTGCTTAGAGACGCGAACAGCGGGCAGGAATTGCGCTCTCTCAAGGTTCCGTTTTCCATGAGCGTCAGCACCATCGCCTGGAGTCCCGATGGGAAGCGCATCGCATCTTCCCACTGGGGCATGAAGAAAGCCTTCAGCGATCCCAAGCTCGCTGAGGACTTTTCTTTTGAAGACATGGCGTTCTCTATCAAGTTATGGGACGCGCAGACGGGAACTGAACTAAATACACTCGCCGGTCATAACAACTTCGTGAATCGAATCGTCTTCAGCGCCGATGGACGCCTGCTCGCTTCGGGGAGTTACGACAGCACTATCAAGCTTTGGGACGCAAACACCGGAAGCGAGCTGCGTACACTCGTCGGACACTCCGGCTCGATCAGCGCCCTCGCGTTTAGTCCCGACGGAAAATTCCTGGTTTCCGGCAGCGACGACGGCAGCGCTCGACTGTGGAACACCGCGACAGGGCAAATGCTGGCTACGATGGTGAGCATCAATAGCGGCAGCGATTGGCTGGTGGTCACCCCTGATGGTTTGTTTGATGGCTCGCCCGGCGGTTGGAACCAAATACTCTGGCGCTTCACGCCCACTCTCTTTGACGTATCTCCGGTAGAAATTTTCTTCAACGAATATTTCCGTCCCGGCCTGCTGCCTGACATCCTGGCCGGCAAGAAGCTTGCGGTGGCTGCGGACATTTCACAAAAAGATCGCCGTCAACCGAAACTGAATCTTGCGATTGCGGGTTCCGCAAACGGAAGTATCTCAACGCGAACAACGAAGGTAACGATTGATATCGCAGACGCGCCCGCCGGCGCGCGAGACGTACGGCTTTTCCGTAATGGCTCGCTCGTTAAAGTTTGGCGTGGCGATGTTTTGCAAACTCAGGCCCACGCCACTCTCGAAACCACGGCCGCCATCGTCGCTGGTGAAAACCGATTTACTGCTTACGCCTTCAATCGCGACAATGTGAAAAGTACGGACGCCACCATCACGGTCAACGGAGCAGAGAGCCTGAGACGGCCCGGCACCTTTCACCTGATCGTTGCTGGTATCAACCAGTATTCAAATCCCGACTACAACCTTAAGTACGCGGTCGCTGACGCCCAGGCATTCGCCGAAGAGTTTGCGCGCCAGCAGCGGAAGTTGGGTCAGTATGGACAGTTTGAAGTCACCCCCTTGTTTGACAAGGATGCTACCAAGGCAAATCTCGAGTTTGCGCTGGGGCGCTTAGCAGGAACAAGCGAGGGGATGGCGCCAGCGGGTGCGCCAGCTGATTTGGATAAGATTTCGGCTGCGCAACCGGAAGACGCAGTGCTGCTTTATTTCGCGGGCCACGGAACTGCGCAAGACCAGCGCTTCTATCTGATTCCTCAGGATCTCGGTTATCAGGGATCACGAACTGAGTTGGACAACACTGGTCTGACTAAAATCCTTTCGCATAGCATTTCTGACCTCGAACTCGAGCAGTCATTCGCAAACATTGATGCCGGCCTCATGCTGCTAGTGATCGATGCGTGTAACAGCGGGCAGGCGCTGGAAGCTGAAGAAAAAAGGCGCGGGCCGATGAACTCGAAGGGGCTGGCACAGCTCGCATACGAAAAAGGCATGTACGTGCTGACCGCGGCCCAAAGTTACCAGGCAGCTCTGGAAGCGGAGCAGCTCGGTCATGGATATCTCACCTTTGCCCTGGTTGAGGAGGGACTGAAAACGGTCAAGGCCGATACTGAACCAGCCGATGGTCAGGTGTTACTGCGTGAGTGGCTCAACTATGCGACTGAGCGCGTGCCCCAAATGCAGGCAGAGAAAATGCGCGTGGCTCGCGGGCTGGGAATCGAGCTAGCTTTCGTTGAGGGTGAGGAAAAGGAGGCTGACGTCAACACGCGTGACGTGCAACGACCTCGAGTCTTTTACCGCCGCGAATCGGAGGCCCAGCCACTTGTTGTCGCGAAGCCGTAACCCAGCCGGCTAGACGTCCATCTATGTAGCTCTGGGCGAAAAAGACAAGGCGCTCACGTCATCGGAAAAGGCATACGACGCCCGCTCGACCTGGATGACCTGGATCAAAGTAGAACCAAAATCTGACCCGCTGCACAACGACCCTCGGTCCATCTCCCCGCCTGAAGCTTGATACCTCTTCAGCCGCCGAAACCGGTCAAGCTGCATCAGCGAATTCCTCAAACTGACCGCTCAGGTTGGTCCAATATCACCTCTGCTGGCCCAAGTCATTTTTCTTAACTGAAAGAACACCGCAACTTAGCTGGCCTTCGCACGAGTCGCGAACTATGCGGCATTGCGGTTGCTATGAGCGTTCATGCCTCACCCGCAATTCCCACCAGCAAGCGTCCTTAGTTCTTTTGCGAAACCGGAATCCGTTACCCAAACATGGACCATTTCCACAGTCAAACTCAGAGAAGGTAACTATGAAGAAGATTGATGTAACAAAGCCGGATGTTTCCGCCATGATTTCCAACCTCCTGATTGTTTCCGCGGTTGCGGTCGCCTTGACTCCAGTACTCCTTGGCGACCGGTTGGTAATGATTGCCTCCGAGATTGCCAGCCAGGGCGCAATCCTGCTGCAACAGGTGAGCATCTCCGTGCAAAGATTGTTTAGTTAGTAATCGCCGGCTAGCAACAACCCGGCGTGCCTTTTCCTTTTTAACTTTTCCCCTCTCCCCCCTTAACCCCCTCCCTTCTTCCCCGCTGTTTCCTCCGTTACCGCTTCCTTCGTTTCATCCGACTGTCTCATCCCATAACGTTCATCCGTGAATCATATCGTTGCGTTGCATCGCGCTTCACACGGTAACGTCCTAATCGACTCTGTGTGCTTGCTCGGTGCTTTTTGTGTCTCAGTGGTACGTGTTTTTGCCGAATTTCACCCACAGAGCCAGCGAGAACCAGGGAGAATGGCACACAGAAACTGAAAACTACCGCCATCTCCATCCGCATTCTCCGCCGCTGGAATGCCGGTTGCCAAACGTTGACTGAACAATAGTCTCCCGAAGACGAGCAACGGATCAAAAGGGTTTATAAATGAAAATAAATTACAAGGGACTGGCGACGTCGGCAGCACTTGGCTTCGCGGTACTAATCGGAGCCACCGACATTACAAGTGCGCAGGGCCGCCGCGGCCGCGGACAGGAGCGCCGCCAGGAAAATCAGCAACCATCTACTGAGGGACAGAATAATCAGGAACAAAACGACCAGCGCCGGGCCGAGCAGGAAGCTCGTCGCAACGCGCAGAGGCAAGAACGGGAGCAGCAACAGCAGACTCAGCAACAGCAACGTCAAACTGAGCAACAGCAGCACGAAGCGCAGCGGGCCGCGCAGCAGGCCGAGCAGCAGCAACGATGGCAACAGAACAAGCAGCGCGTTCAGGAGAACCAGGAACTGCAGCGGCAACGCTGGGAACAGAACAAGCGACGCGTCCAGGAGAACCAGGAACAACAGCGCGCGCAGCAGGAACAAAATCGGCAGCGCGTCCAGCAGGATCAGGTGCGGCAGCGAACCGAGCAACAACAGCGTTGGGAACAGCAACGCCGTCAGACACAGAGCCCGCAGAACCAGGATTGGCAGCGACAAAACCAGGATTGGCAACGTCGGCAGCGTGACGAGCAGGACGCAGCGCGACAGCAACAGTCCGGTCGCATCTACTCTGATCGTTCAAACAATCAACGGCGCGACTGGCGTGCCTATCAGGAGCAGCGTGCCAATCAGTATCGCCAGGAAATGTATCGCCGGCAAAGTTATGCTTTGCAGCAGCAACGACTGCTCGAGCAGCAGCGGCGCCGTGCGCAACTACGATATCAGCAGCGCTATCTTGAGCGCTTGCGGCAGGACCAACTGCGTTTGCAAAGCTGGCGCTACAGCGATTATGGGCCATACAACTATCATTACTATCGTAACGGCAGCTATTACGAAACCAATCGTTACGGCGCGCAGATGCTGCAACAAGCAGTCAACGAGGGCTATGAAGAAGGCTTTCGCGCGGGCCAGGCCGACCGCGAAGATGGTTGGAGGTTTAGTCCGGAAGACGCCATCGGCTATGAAGACGCCAGCTATGGCTACGATGGTTACTATGTGGATATGAGCGAGTATCAGTATTACTTCCGCGAGGGCTTTCGTCGTGGCTATGAGGACGGCTACTACAGTCGCTCGCAGTATGGCCGTTATTCAAACGGCACCGCGAGCATCCTTGGCGCCATCCTGGAGCAGATCCTGAATCTGCAGTTAATCAACTAGCCTGGGACCGCGGTCATCTTGCCCGCGATCAATCCAGAATTGTTTAGAGGCGGGCATTGCCCGCCTCTTTTTTTTCAGCCACTCAGCACTCAGTACTCATCACTCATCACTTAGTAGTAGAATCCGCCCCAATGAGTTCTCCCCTTTCACCGGGTACACAACTCGGTCGCTATGAAATCCTCTCACAGCTCGGCGTGGGTGGCATGGGCGAGGTTTATCTGGCTGAAGACAAGAAACTCGAGCGCAGAGTTGCCTTGAAGATCCTGCCTGCCGACATGACTGCTCATCACGATCGGATGCGCCGCTTTGTGCTTGAAGCCAAAGCTGTTTCGGCCTTGAACCATCCCAATATCATCACGATTTTCGAGATCGAGCAGATCGACTCGGTGAATTTTATTGCCACTGAGTTTATCGACGGCGAGACGCTGCGCCAGCGCCTGAGGGGCGTGCCTATGAAGCTCGGCGAAGTGCTCGATGTCGGTGGCCAGATCGCGAGCGCACTCGCAGCAGCCCATGCGGCCGGCATCGTGCATCGCGATATCAAGCCCGAGAACGTAATGCTGCGGCGGGACGGCATCGTGAAGGTGCTGGATTTCGGATTGGCGAAACTGACTGAACGACCGCCCCCAGAATGGGTTGACCCCGAGGCGCCGACCAGCGTCAAGACAGACCCAGGCACCGTGGTTGGGACGCCCATCTACATGTCACCCGAGCAAGCGCGCGGATTTCAAGTCGATGCGCGCACAGACATCTTCAGCCTCGGTGTTTTGGTTTATGAGATGGTGGCGGGCCGCCTGCCGTTTGATGGATCGCATACTAATGAGATCCTTGCTGCGATTCTCAGCGATAAAGAACCTGCCCCGTTGGCGCGGTTCACTCGGCAAGTGCCTGCCGAGCTGGAGCGGATCGTAGCGAAGGCGCTGCACAAGAATCGCGAGGAGAGATACCAGACGATCAAGGACATGCAGCTTGATCTGAAGAGTTTGAAACATCGCCTTGATTTCGATGCTGAAGTGGAACGTTCCCAGCCGCCTGAGATGAGCAGCGAACGGACCACGGCGGCGGCGGCGCCATCCACTGTAGGTGGACCGACGGCACAAACGATGCCTGTCACCGAATCGCTGGCTCATAGGGCTAATCACAAGCGAAGTTTGATAATCGCGCTGCCCCTGCTGATCGTCGCCGTTGCCAGTCTCACTTATCGCTTCTACTTAGCGAGACCGGCCCCGGCCATTGATTCGATAGCCGTCTTGCCTTTCGTTAACTCCAGCAATGATGCCAACGCGGAATATTTGTCCGACGGCATTTCCGAAGCTCTGATTAACAGCCTGACTGAATTGCAGGGATTGCGCGTCATCGCACGCAGCACGGCTTTCCACTACAAGGGCAAAGAGGTTGATCCGCAAGCTGTGGGGCGAGAGTTGAATGTGCGGGCCGTGTTGATGGGGCAAGTGCGCCAGATGGGCGACACGTTGAACATTCAGGTGGATTTAGTTGACACCACGACGGGCGCGCAACTGTGGGGTCAGGAGTATGAGCGCAACGCCTCGGATGTACTTTCAGTCAAGCAAGCAATTGCGCGCGAGGTTACCGAGAAACTTAGTTTGAGGCTGTCCGAAGCACAACAGCAACGACTCGTCAAACGCGACACAACAAATGCCGAAGCCTACCAGTTCTACTTGAGAGGCCGATACTTCTGGAACAAGCGAACTGCGCAAGGAATTGAGAAAGCTATTGACCAGTTCCAGCAGGCCATTGACCGCGACCCTAACTACGCCCTGGGCTATGTTGGACTGGCTGATTGCTATGGGTTGCTGGAGGAATATGCCGGCGTACCCGCAAGTGAGACGTTGCCGAAGGCCAGAGCCGCCGCCGATCGCGCTCTCCAGATTGATGACTCGCTCTCCGAGGGACACGCGTCCTCGGGGTTAGTATTTCAGCAAATGTGGCGCTGGGCGGAAACTGAGGAAGAATTCAAACGTGCCATCAGCCTCAACCCTAATTACCCGACCGCGCACCACTGGTTATCTATTTATTTTAGAGCCAAAGGGCAACTTGACGATTCGTTAAGAGAGATCAACCGGGCGCAGGAGCTTGACCCTCTTTCGCCAGTCATCGGCCAGAATATCGCAGAGATAGATCTCCTGAAGAACGACCTCAGCACAGCCATTGCCCAGTGCCAGAGGATCATCGAACTCGATCCAAACTTTCCTGGAGCCCACGATGAGCTGGGTTTCGCGTACCTCAAACAGCGACGCTATGAAGAGGCCATCGCGGAGTTTCAGAAGACTGTCGCATTATCCGGGAACGCAAGCAGATATCAGGGCGACCTGGGCTACTGCTATGCAGTCACGGGAAGGCGGGCTGAGGCGCAGGCGATACTGAAGGAACTCGAAGTGAAGTATGCCCGGCGCGAGGCTGTCGGACAGTATCTGGCCGATGTGTATGCCGGTCTTGGTGATAGAGATCAGGCGTTTAGCTGGCTCCAAAGGGACATCGAGCGGGGCAGCGGCATCCGGTTACCATTTATTAAATGGTGGTTCACTTTTGATTCCCTCCGCAGCGACCCGCGTTACGCCGACCTGGTGCGCCGTATGGGACTGAAGCCGTAGAGGAATACTCAGCATTCAGTATAAGCACTTTCTCTCTTCACTCTTCACTCTTCACCCTTAACTTTTCATTCTTCACTCAACGTTTCACGCTTCAATTGTCACTCTTCATTTTGTTAACGTCGCGCGCCAGCGCGTCGAGTCAAAGCGCCGTAGGCGCGACATGAGATTAGCCCAGGGTAAGCGCGAAGCGCGCCACCCTGGGACCACAATCAACGAAAATTATTTCGCCGACCCTCGATGGGTCGCCGTTGCTTTTTGGAGTGGCGCGGCTTAACGTCCGGTATCAAATGCGCGCGGCCATCGAGGCCGCGCGAAGAATGCTGTTCAATACTTGTTTCCCGGGGTGGCGTCGCTTCGCTCCTTACCCCGGGCTAAACTCATTTGAACCGCTACGCGGCTCTTCATGACGCTAAAAGGCGCGTCCACGTTGGCGAGCCTTTTTATATTCGAACGCAGCGAAGCGCGCCCACAGAAAAGTCGCACGGCTGGAGCGACCGGACCTGATCCCATGAAGGGCATTCAGCATTCAGCATTCAGCACCCAGCAGTCGGCAGTCGGCAGCCCGATTCATTCGTCTCGCAATCCCAGTCAACCCTTTCTACGTATTTTCGCATCAAGTGAG
>DATGYM010000255.1:0-11204 GCA_035297925.1 Pyrinomonadaceae bacterium
TCTTTATACGAGCGATTTGCTTGAGGTTAGCAACATTGATCGTATTACGCTGACACCTGGTGGCGTTGGCTAGAATGACTTCAGGTTCAGGCGAAGGGCTCTGAGCATTTGTGACGCTTGGGGCAAAAGAGGCAACTGACAAGATAGTCAAGGTGTGCAGTAGGTTCTTCATCAGATTCAAGTGAGCAACATAACTATATATTATCCCGCTAGCGCTTGATAATAACGCGCTGACGGTATTATCTTCCTCTTGCGTGATAATACCGCTAAAGTAACATTATCCCGCAAACACACCCTCTTCACCCACCAAACTAAGCAATCAGCAATCAGCATTCAGCATTCAGCACTGAGCTCGAGGTGGCGCGCTGCGCGCTTACCCCGGGCTACCTTATGTCATGCCTTTGGCGTGAAGAATCCGCCCGCTCACGCAGGCGGTACTGACAGGGTTTTGATGCCGGGTGGCGCGCTGCGCGCTTACCCCGGGCTACCTTATGTCACGCCTTCGGCGTGAAGAACCCGCCCGCTCACGCAGGCGGTACTGACAGGGTCTTGATGCCGGGTGGCGCGCTGCGCGCTTACCCCGGGCTACCTTATGTCACGCCTTCGGCGTGAAGACCCGCCCGCTCACGCAGGCGGTACTGACGGGCCTTGAGCTCGCTCACGTAGGCGGTACTGACATTTGGGGTGAGGTGACTAGTGAATGCTGATTGCTGAGTGCTGAATGCTGATTGTTGAATGCTGATTGCTGATTGCTGAGTGCTGATTGCCGTCTGCCGTCTGCCGTCTGCCGCCTGCCGTCTGCCGTCTGCTAGCGCCGCGTCGATTCGCTCTCCGGTTCGGTTGACTCTTCTGTCGCGATCTTTTCTCCCAGCACTACGCGAATATTGTGGACCTGACCGTCATCAGTTAAGGAAATCTCATCGCCCCCCTGTTGCGCGCCATCCAATTCCACCGTTGCCACGCCGCGGCTCAAGCCATGCGGGTTTTCGACTTTGATCTGGTAGGTTGTGCGACCGCGGCGGTAAGTAATCTCAAAATCGCTCCACCAGCGCGGCACGCACGGATCAATCCGCAAACGCTCGCCACGCAGCTTGAAACCAAGAATCGACTCGAGTCCCGCACGATACATCCAGCCGGCAGAACCCGTGTACCAGGTCCAACCTCCGCGCCCGGTGTGTGGCGGCACCGCATAAACATCGCCCACCGCGACGTAAGGTTCCACCTTGTATTTATGCAGCCCGGCGCGCGTCGAAGAGTGATTGACAGGATTCAACAGTGAGAAAAGCTCACCGGCTCGCTCGCCGTCGCCAAGGATCGCAAAAGCAATCAAGGTCCAAAGCGCAGCATGAGTATATTGTCCGCCATTCTCGCGCACGCCCGGCACATAGCCTTTGATGTACCCCGGGTCTAACTTGCTCTTATCGAACGGCGGCGTGAACAAGATTACCAGGCCATCGCCGCGACGAATCAGGTACTCCTCAACCGCGGCCATTGCGCGTTGCGCTCGATAACTTTCCGCCGCGCCGGAGATCACCGACCACGACTGCACAATCGAATCGATGCGACACTCGTCGTTCTGCACCGAGCCCAGCGGCGTGCCATCGTCAAAGTAAGCACGGCGATACCAGTCGCCGTCCCAGCCTTTTTCCGCCAGCGCAGTTTTGAGTTTCTCCATATGTTCGCGATAGCGTGAGCCGTGCTTTTTTTCGCCGCGTTCGTCGCAAAGCGGCGCAAAGGCTGCCAGGGTCGTATAAAGAAACCAGCCCACCCAGACGCTTTCGCCTTTGCCCAGATGGCCCACACGGTTCATGCCATCGTTCCAGTCACCGCCGCCCATGAGCGGCAGGCCATGCTCGCCCACTGCCAAACTACGATCGAGCGCGCGCATGCAGTGTTCCAGGATGGAAGCGGATTCCTCCGAAACCGTAGGTTGCATGTACACTTCCTGCTCATCGTCCCCGAGCAGTGGCTGCTCGAGAAACGGAACCGCTTCATCAAATACCGACAGGTCACCGGTCACGCCGGCATAAAAAGTCGCGACAAACGGCAACCATAAAAGATCATCGGAGAAACGCGTGCGGACGCCGCGGCCAGTCGGTGGATGCCACCAGTGCTGTACGTCGCCTTCCTTGAATTGACGGCTGGCGGCAAGCAGTACCTGTTCACGAGCGATCGCCGGACTGCTGTAAACGAGGGCCATTACATCCTGCAACTGATCGCGAAATCCAAAGGCGCCGCCTGATTGATAAAACGCTGAACGGGCCCAGACGCGACAGGCTAACGTCTGATACAGCAACCAGCGATTGAGCATCGTGTCCATCGCCAGGTCAGGCGTTTTGACTTCAACTGTGCCCAACAGCTTGTCCCAGTGGGTCAGCACGTCTTCGAACGCCTCATTTACATTTCCTGCGTGCCTGAATCTTTCAGCCAGAGCCTGCGCTTCTTCCTTCGTTGCCGCTTCGCCCAGCAAGAAGATCAGTTCCCTTCCCTCGTGCGGCGCCAGTTCGATAGTCGTTTGCAGGGCGGCACACGGGTCGAGTCCGGCGCCGTCGTGCCCGGCCAGGTTGATTCGACTTAACGCGGCCGGTTGCGACAGGGTGCCATTGCGGCCCAGAAATTCTTTACGGTCACAGGTGGCGCTTGAGACGCTTTCGCTGGTCGCCGCAAATGCAACCCGGCCGGCAAACTCGTTGTTGAACGGATTACGCGCGAAGATCGAGCCTGCCTCCTGATCGATCTCCGTGATGACGTAAGGCGCCGAAGTGGTGCGCTGTACTCCCATCACCAGCTCGTTATAAAGAGTCACGGTTAGTTTTCGTTTGCGGTCAGTGCGATTGCGCAAACGCAGCAGCGAAATTTTGACGGTCGCATCGAGCGGCGCAAACACCAATAGCTCCTGCGAAATTCCGTGGCTGGTATGTTCAAAAACTGTGTAGCCCTGCCCGTGTCTGACGATATACGGTTCCTTTTCGCGAACGGGCAACGGCGTGGCTGACCAAACGGTGCCCGTGTCTTCATCGCGCAGGTAAACGACTTCGCCGGGCGGATCGCTAACGCCATCGTTTGACCATGGCGTTAAGCGATTTTCACGGCTGTTCGCTGACCAGGTGTAACCGCTGCCCGTGTCTGTTACCTGGAAACCAAACTCCTTGTTATTGGCGATCACGTTTGCCCACGGCGCGGGTGTCCATTGTTCCGCACCCAGCAGAATCACATATTCGCGTCCGCCCTGATGAAAGCCACCCAGCCCGTTGAAGTAATCGAGCTCAGGCCGCGCCACGGTCGCCTCGGGATACGTTTGCTTCGGCAGGCGCGGAACAAAGGCCGCCGGCAGAAGTTTTGTAACTTCGGGCCGTTCGAGTTGATCCGCAAGCGCCCCGCGCTCGCAAACGATAACGGCGCGCGCTACTGAGTGAAGCAGAATGCGATCGGCTTCCGGCATTTGCTCAGCGCGACGCAGGTAAACGCCGCCGGGCTTATCCTGTAACCCACCCAGGCCGCTGGTGCGAATCATCGTCTCCAGTTCCCTGTGCAGTAACTGCAGATAAGTTGTGGGATTGTCGTTGAGAATTACCAGATCGATCTTCAAACCTTTGTAGTGCAGATATTCATGACCTCGTATCAGCTTGCGCACGATCGGAATATCGGCCGCCTTATCAATACGCACCACCAGAATCGGCAGGTCCCCACTGATCCCGTAAGGCCAAAGGCTCGACTGCGCCAGCGTATTCAGAGCGAGCACGTGCGGGCGCGGGCGCAGCGAGGGATCAGAATAAATAATGCGAGAGGCCAAACGCTGAAACAGGTGCGCCTCCTCCGCGTCGATGCTGAGGTGGCTCATCTCGACCTGCGCCTTTGTCCACGCCAGCCGCAGCTCGCGCTCAAAGGTATTGGGATCGTGATACTTGTCCGCCAGCATCATTGCCTGCTCGCGCGACCGCGCGACAATCGTGCTGAACGAGCAACGCACTGTTTGCCCGGGCGGAATTCTTACGCGCCGGCGCAAACTGAACACCGGATCAAGCACCGCGCCCGTCGTGTTTGATAACGGACGGTCTTCCATCACCGCAATCGGATCGGCAGGCGTGTGGCCACGACCGAGAAAACGCCCGCGATCCGTTTCGTATTGCACAGCGCCGACCGAATCGCCCTCGACCACCACTACGTGCACGCCCCAAATCGGCTCATCCTCGGTTGAACGGCGGCGCCGGTGGGCAAGGATCGCGTTCTCGGCGGCGAAGAATTCTGTTTCAATGAAAAGGTTACTGAAAGCCGGATGAGCCGCGTCGGCCTGTGGCGTGTTAAGAACTACTTCCGCGTAACTCGTTAGCTCGATCTCGCGCGTTCGCTGGGAGTTGTTGGTCAGAGAAACGCGGCGCACCTCTGCATTGTCTTCAGCAGAGACCACGATCTCCATGTGTGTCAGGATGCCGGCATCGCTGCGCCAGAAGTCTGCCTTGTCTTCTGAGAATGCTACTTCATACGACTGCGGGCGCTTGTGCACAGGCTGATAGCTTGCCGACCAAACACTGCCGCTCCGCACATCGCGCAAATAGACAAATGTGCCCCAGTTGTCTTTGGTAACATCTTCGCGCCAGCGCGTGACTGCGTTGGGACCAGAGTTGGAATAGCCCCCGCCAGCCACCGTGACCATCACGTTGTAAGTACCATTCGACAGCAACTGCGTTCGCGGAGATTCTGTATCAACGTTGTGGTAAACGCGTTGGATCATTCCTTGCGGCGTTTGCACCACGCGACCAGTTAACACTTCCTCAGCACGCGGATGCACCGTCGGCACGCCCACGGGAATGCGTTCCTGTAAAAGCAACTCAGTGGCCTGCACCAACGGATCGGCATGAAACCGCTGTTCCATCCTGTCGTCGGTAAGAATGTTGCCGAGCGAGACCAGACTCATTCCCTGGTGGTGAGTCATGAAGGCGCGAATCAGGACGAGTTTTTGATCCTGGGGTAAACGTTCAGCGGTATAGTCGATGGATTCGTAGAATCCGTAAGCGCCCAGCGCTCCTTCGCTCTCCAGCCGTCGCAGGTTGCTCATGGCCGCCGCCGGGTTGATCTCGGCGGCTAGTAGGGTGGCGTAGGGTGCCACTACCAGATCCTCGATCAAGCCGCGCTTCAATCCCAGACCGGGCACGCCAAACGGTCCGTACTGATAATTCAATTGCAGGTCGCGGACGTTGTAAGCCGACTCGGAAACTCCCCAGGGGACGCCGCGTTCCGCGCCGTACTCAATTTGCCGGTTTACCACCGAACGGTAACTTTCATCGAGCAGTGTATTGGGGTAATCGCGCATCACCAGCAGCGGCATAAGATATTCGAACATCGTGCCGGTCCAGGAAATAAGCGCCCGGCCGCCATCGACTGAAGTGAGCTGCCGGCCCATTCGGAACCAGTGTTCCTGCGGCACCTCGCCTTTGGCGATGGCCACAAAACTCGCCAGCCGCGCTTCGGAAGCGAGCAGATCGTAGTAAGAGTTGTCAGGCGCCTGCGACGTCAGGTTGTAGCCAATGGTGAATACCTTACGCTCGGGGTCGAGCAGAAAGTTGAAGTCCATTTGCTCCGTGATCTGTTCGCACGTCTGCGCGATACGGCTGAGGCGAGACATGAGATCGCCTGCCGCCAATGCACCTCGCTCCAGTGCTGCGGTGAGCCTGGTGAAAGTTGCGCTGGCGGGTTGCTTTGTTTCGCCCTTCACGACTGGAACATCAGGACCGTCACTTCCGTGCCAGTCAGAGGTTGAGGGGTGTGCCCCTCCCGCCAGTAGTACGAGCGCACTGTCACAGATCTCCGGCACCTCTGCCAGCGTCGGCACGCTGTACAGATTTGCCGGCAGCGTCGCTATCTCCGATGCCGCGGCGTTTTGGTTTGCAGTCGCAAATTCAACCAGCCAGCGACCCCAGGGTACAAGCGTTTCCGCATCGCGGCGGCAGGAGCTGACCTGGTGCTGCAGCGCTCCCAGCCACCAACGCAGCTCTTTGAAGTTTGTTTCTCCATGCTGGTGTGCGAGCGCATTGATGATGTCTTCCATCTCGGAAGTTCGTCGTTGCAAAGATTCGAGCAAACGGAACCAGGACGCTAGACTGTCAATCTCCAGCGCCGCCAGCAGAGTCTGGCAGCCCTCGATTTCGTTTCGCAGGTGGCTGACCGTTACCACTTCCGTTCGTTGCCGAAAGCTTCCCAGGCCGGCGACTTCAATTGAGACGGCATTGATCGTGTCAACGAGACCTTTAACGATGCGCTCGTCGAACAAACGAGTATCGGGAAATTCAATGCAACCTTGTTTGAAGGCGACCGCGTGTCCGGCAAGATTGCCGCTGTCTACAGTCGAGATGTATTGAGGTTGCAATGGCTGAAGAGTTCTCGTGTCGTACCAATTGAAAAGATGGCCGCGAAACTTGATGAGCTTTTCGAGAGTTCCGAAGGTAAGCTCGGCGCGTTCGAGAAATTCCAGCGAACCGAGGTAGCCCAGATCATGTGCTGACAGCGTTGATAGTAAAAGCAGAGCGATGTTCGTTGGCGACGTGCGATGAGCAAGCAGGGGCGTCGGATCTTCCTGAAAATTATCGGGCGGCAGCCAGTTGTCTTCCGGGCCGACAAAAGTCTCAAAGAACCGCCAGGTGCGCCGCGATACCAGCCGCGCAAACTCGATGTCTTCCCTGCTCATCAGCTTGTGCGGCTGCGGCTTGGGCTTGCTGATCCAATAAGCGACTATGGGCGAGATGGCCCAGCCTGCCACAAAGAGCAACATCACGGGGTACGCTGCAGGTCTGAGTACCAGCGTCAGCGCGAGGGCCAACAGTGCCAGTAGTTCAGCCGGAAACATGAACCAAAAGAAAGTGGCAAGGTCGCCGCGCGCTTCCTGTTCGGCTTCCGCCGCCGTTACCCATTGCAGCAGGTTTCGGCGCGAAAAGATTTTTCGATAAAGGGTGCGCGCAATCGCGTCGATCATCAGGTAGGCCTGATGTGGCAAAAAGATGAGCGACAAAGCGACCTGGGCAGTGTTCGTGGCGACATCGCCCCAGACACTCCAGAAATGACTGGTCCAGGGAATGCCGCGCGGATGGATCAAGAGGCTGGTGGTGACGTGCAGATAAACCGGGAAAGCAATGGTGATGACAATAAACAGACTCCACAACAGCGGCGAGCCCGGAAGAAAGGTCCAGGCCGCTACCAACCATAAGAACATTGCCGGCGCTACCAGGCTGCGTCTTAAGTTGTCCAGAATCTTCCAGCGCGAAATCAGCGACAGTGGATTGCGCGTGGGCTTGCGGTTGGCGTCAGGAATAATCGGAAAGAGCCAGCGCAGGATTTGCCAATCGCCGCGCGTCCAGCGGTGCTGCCGTTTCGCATACGAATCGTAGGCGGTCGGATAATCATCAAGCAGCTCGATGTCTGTGGCCAGACCGGCCCGCGCAAACAGTGATTCAAAGAGATCGTGGCTGAGCAGTGACTGTTCGGGCACACGATCCGAGAGTGCTTTCTGAAACGCATCGACGTCGTAGAGACCCTTACCAGTAAAATTGCCCTCGCCGAAAAGGTCCTGGTAGACGTCGGAAACGGCGGTCGTATAAGGATCGATGCCGGTGTTGCCGGAAAAAATCCGCGCAAACCTCGAACGCGAGGCGCTGACAAGGGAAATGCTCACGCGCGGCTGCACAATACTGTAGCCGCGTGTTACCAGATTAAGCTGAGGATTGAATTGCGGCCGGTTGAGCGGATGAATTGCCGCGCCCACCAATTTGCGCGCCGCGTCGCGGGGTAACTGCGTATCGGCATCGAGTGTGATGACGTAACGCACTGCGCGAAGCAGTGACCTGGCTTCGTCATTTTCGATGAAGCTGGTGTCAGTAGCGCCACGCAGCAGCCGGTTAAACTCTTCCAGCTTTCCTCGCTTGCGTTCCCAGCCCATCCATTTACGTTCGCCGGCGTTCCACTGCCGCCGGCGATGAAACATGTAGAAGCGTGGCTCCGCTTCTTTGTTGTGGCGCTGGTTCAGTTCTCTTAGTCCGGCTTCAGCAAGTTCCAGTAAGGCGGCGTCAGACGGTAATTGTTCAGCGTCTGCGTCGGCAAAGTCTCCCAGCAACGCAAAATAAATGTGACTATCCTGATTAGCCAGAAAATGAACTTCCAGCTTTTCCAAAAGCGCTTTCACCTGCGACTCGCTTGAGAAGATGGCAGGGACAACGACCATGGTGCGCGCCGCCTCGGGAATGCCGCGAGCGGTTTCCATTCGCGGCATCAGGCGCGGCGGAAACATGTGCGTGACGTCCCAGTTCATCACGCTTAAGGCAAGGTCGCTCGCCGGAATCAACGCCAGCAGCGCGGCTGCTGCCACAACTATCCAGGTTTCTGCCGTGCGGCCGAGCAAAAAATCCGTCACCTCCGGAGCTGCAGGGGCGCTCACAAAAACAGCAATGGCCAAAAGCGCCACTATCAACAGAGTGAGAGCGGTGAGTGTTCCCAGGTAAGCAGCAGAAGCATGCCGGCAAACGAAGCGACGCCATCGCTCGCCGGATGTGGGGCGATAAGCAAAACTTTTTTCCAACTGCGCGCGCCCCGCATCAACAAAATAAAACCCCACATGTGATTCGCGACTGCGGCCAAGGTAAGCGGCAGCGTCGGTTCCGAGTTTGTCTTCCTCTTCCTTGAGTTCGCTTGCGGCCGCGTCTTCCGCAAGTTCCACCGCGGCCCGCGCCACCTCAAGTTCATTCGAACGCGTACGCTTGCTGACGCGCTCAATCACGTGCCGGTAACGGTCGCGCGTGGCAAACTCCATCTTTGCGTAAGCGCCGGCAGGATCCGCGGCCAGCAGGGGTTCGATGAGGCTGACGCTTTCGAAGAAGTCGCGCCAATCGAGCGTCGACAGCAGGCGCATGCTGGTGATGATGTTGCCGACGGTTACCTGTGTTGCTGCCTGACGCTGATGTTCGGCATGGATAATTTGCTCGATGCTGGTGTTTTGTAAGGTAAGCTGCTTTTCCAGCCACGCCATCACCGGCATTACGGATGGATCCTGTTCGCGCAACCGCTGAGTCATTTGCACCACGAACGACTGTGGAATCTTCTCGCGCTTTCCAAAACGCTCAGAGACCAGGGGCACCAGGCCATCGGGCCGTCGCTGCGCAAGCTCGAGCAATTTGTCGGCGAGCCTGTCAGCCTGCTCCCGATCCTCGCGCGCGCGCACAATCAACACCGCCAGCCGGCGCAAATTTTCAACCAGGGCGAGCCGCAGGGTGATCGCGACGGCCCACAATTCACCGATCGAGAGCGGAGCTACCGTTTGATAGGCAGCGATGAAGCGGCGCAAGGTGGTTGTGTCGAGACGACAATCGGTGTGCGCAATCAGAGCCAGGGCGAGGGCATAAATGCGGGGATAATCTTTTAACTCGCCTTGAGCCAGTTTAGGCAGCTCGTGGTAGTAACTTTTCGGCAGATCTTCGCGAATCTCGCGCAGTTGTTCTTCGACAATGTGAAAGTTATCGACCAGCCACTCGGCTGCCGGTGAGATCGCCCGGCCCTTGCGAATGGCTTCGACCAGTGTGGCGTAAGCGGCGACGAGTTTGCGGCCATTGCTTTGCAGACGCGGGAGGAGTTGGGCGCGCCCTTTTTTGATTACCGTTTTTTGTTCGGCTGCGAGCGCCTGGGCGTATTGCTCAAGACGCTCCACGCTGAAAATCTCAGCTCGGACTGGTTGTTCATCAGCGTAACCCGATGTTCGACCGAACGCACCTGATAGGGATCCGAAAATCTCGCTCATGTGATTTGAATACCTTGTTCTGCCCTGTTTATCACCAGCTACGCGCGCGCTGTTGCATCTTCCATAACCGCTGCGATTGGCTAACCACAGCCCCATGTTTGTGGAGGTGTTCAGAATATCATGATTCGAATTGGGACTTCAGAGCGGGCGACATTTTGTCGGGGCAGTAGCCCGACCGTTAGGGAGGGCTTGCGCGAGCGGTGCTGTAGCCCGACTGTGAGGGACTATCTCAGCGCAGTGATCTCGGGGCAGTAGCCCGACCATTAGGGAGGGCTTGACAAGGGCGGGCGCAGACCACGCGCAACGATCCCGGGGCAGTAGCCCGACCATTAGGGAGGGCTTGCGCTAGCGGACAGTAGCCCTGCTCAAAACCTTGCATTTGGATCGGAAGTCCCACCCTAACAGAGGGCTTTAGATTTTGAACCCGCCTCTGCTATACGACACTCGTGAGGGACTTCGATGACAATGAGTTTCCTTTAGCTTATCTGATTACTTTTCGATGTTATGGCACCTGGCTCCATGGCGACCGCCGCAGATCATTCAGACGCGAACACGGCATTTCGTCAACAATCCGCGTAGCTCCAAGCCGAAGTCTGGCTACAGCTGAACGTAGACAACTCAAGTATTCTCCGGTGACACTCTCACCGAAGCAACGCGCCGTGGTCGAGGCAGCAATACGAGAGGTTTGCGACTATCGCAGGTACCTGTTGCGAGCGATTAATGTCAGAACCAACCACGCTCATCTCGTTGTCTCAGCGGTTCATCCACCGGAGCAAGTACTCAATGACTTGAAAGCGTATGCAACCAGGGCTTTAAGACGGGCTGGACTGCTGTCCTCTGAGGTTAAACCCTGGGCGAGACACGGAAGTACGATATATCTCTGGAAGGAACGAGAGGTGGAGCGCGCCGTCGAGTATGTGATGCTGCATCAAGGATGTTGTCTACCGCGGTCTCATATAAGCCCTCCCTAACGGTCGGGCTACCGCCCCGGGATCATTGCGCGTGGTCTGCGCCCGCACGCTGCCAGCGCCCCTAACGGTCGGGCTACTGCCCCGGGATCATTGCGCGTGGTCTGGCGCCCGCACGCTGCAAGCCCTCCCTAACGGTCGGGCTACCGCCCCGGGATCATTGCGCGTGGTCTGCGCCCGCACGCTGCCAGCCCTCCCTAACGGTCGGGCTACAGCCCCGGGATCATTGCGCGTGGTCTGGACGCCCGCACGTTGCCAGCCCTCCCTAACGGTCGGGCTACTGCCCCGAGATGGGTGCGCTGAGATCGTCCTCACTCACAGTCGGGCTACAGCACCGCCAGCGCAAGCCCTCCCTAAGATCGGCCTTTGTCTCGGCGCCCGCACGTTGCCAGCCCTCCCTAATGGTCGGGCTACTGCCCCGAGATCAGTGCGCTGAGATCGTCCTCACAGTCGGGCTACCG
>DATGYM010000256.1:0-4841 GCA_035297925.1 Pyrinomonadaceae bacterium
CCCGCCGTAAGATCGTACCACATCGCGTTCAGGGACCGTCGACTCGCTGTAATCTGTCCCTTTGGCATGCACGTCCGGCTTAATAGCTAATAACAACTCCGTCACGGTAGGTTCGGTGAAAACCGTGACTAGATCAACCGCCTGAAGGGAGGCGACGAGTTCGGCTCGGTCGTGTTCGGGCAAAATGGGCCGGCCTTTACCCTTGAGCCTCTTCACCTGGGCGTCAGAATTTACCGCCACCACCAGCACATCACCGAGACCGCGCGCAGCTTCAAGGTAACGTACGTGGCCGGAGTGCAAAATATCAAAGCATCCATTTGCCAGTACAATGCGAAAACCTTTTGCTTTTTCGGCGCTTATTCGCCTCGTCAGGGCTTCGCGGTCAAGTATCAGAGATTTCGTATCCATTATCTCCACTGCTATCGGCTTGCGATCAAGCTGAATCGGAATGTAACACCGAGTTTTCGAGCTCCTCGCGCGTGATTGCGGCTGTGCCGCGTTTCATCACTACGATTCCGCCGGCATAGTTCGCCAGACGCGCGGCATCAGGAAACGATGAGTCGGAAGACAGGGCCAGCGTGTAGGCGGCCATCACTGTGTCTCCCGCGCCTGTAACATCCACTGGCTCGCTCGCGCCCACCGCCTGAAGATGAAGCGGGGCGACGCCCGATTCCAACAGCATCATGCCGTTGCTGCCGCGCGTCACTAACAGAGCGCGATAGGCAAGGCGCTCTCGCAGTTCTTCTGCCGCCGCTTCCAACCCTTTGAGATCAGAGAATTCTTTGCCAAATAGTTGCTCGACTTCATCCTGATTTGGGGTTGCCGAAGTGAACCCGCCAAACTTCGAGAGGCAGAAGCGTGAGTCGGCCAGGACGGGAATCTTCCGCTTCAACGCCGCCTCGCGGGTAAAAGAGATCATTTCATCGTCAGCCACGCCGTAGTTGTAATCGGAGAGAACGACAGCTTCCGCTGTCTGCACCTGTTCAACTAGACCGCGGCGTAACCCGTCACGTAGGCTGCGATCATCAAGCGGCGCACCTTCATAGTCGACTCTGATCACCTGTTGCCGCGTAGAGTGCAGCTGGCCGGCAAGTATCCGTACCTTAGTCGTAGTTTGCACGACCGGCGAGGTTACCAGAGCGCTGCAATCCACACCCGCGGAACCTAACTTTGCGCTGAGCGCGCGTCCGGCCTCATCGTCCCCTACCACGCTGACAAGCGAAACGTTTGCACCGAGTGAGGCGAGATTTAAAGCACAGTTTGCGGCGCCTCCGGGGACGGTTTCGGTATGCTCGTGACGGAGAATAAATACTGGAGCTTCACGGGAGACGCGGCTGATGGCGCCATAAACAAATTGGTCAGCCACGGAATCCCCAATGACAACAATCCGACGCTGCGGGAAACGTTTGACAATGCCGATTAGCCGCTCCTGCAACAGCGTTCGTTCAACGGTCAAGTACTTTCTCCCTTTGGTTTTAGTGCGCGCCTTAAGACATTTGAAAGGGCGCGCGTGGTTGCACCCGAACTTTTAAGCGTTTCACCGTTTCGCCGCTACCGACTCGCCACCAACGATCGCGTGAACCGCCTCGAGGAGGTTGTCGGCGACCAAATCCGGCTGTTGCGTCCAGCTCGCGCGTTGATGTTCCCATTCACCACGACCATAACCGCTCAAAACAAACATCGACTTAACGCCCGCATTGCGCGCCAATTCAATATCGCTGTAACGATCTCCCACCATCCAACTTTGGCCTAGATCCACACTGAATTCCTGAGCGGCGCGCGAAATTAATCCCGGTTTCGGTTTGCGGCAATCGCAATCAAAACGGTAAGGCGGCTCGCCGACCGAAGGGTGATGCGCGCAATAGTAAATCGCGTCGATTTTGCCGCCTTGCCGCGTCAGTTCCGCCGTCATATCCGCATGCACGGCTTGAATCATCTCTTCAGTAAAGTATCCTCGCGCCACGCCTGCCTGATTCGTAATTACTATTGCGAGCCAATCATTCTCATTCAGGAGTTTGATCGCCTCTGCCGTATAGGAAAACAAGCGGAAGCGAGAAGGATGGTTAATGTAACCAACCTCTTCAGATATAGTGCCGTCGCGATCCATGAAAACTGCTCGCTTCATTTACTGATCCAGTCACTCCCCGCTTCTTTATGACCTGGCTGGTACCGGAAAGCCGGTGCCTTTCTGCACACCAAAGGGCGCAGCTGTCGTTTGCAACATCGTCACGGCGCGCTCAAAAACATCAGCGGGTGTTATCGCCGTCATACAGCGATGATCAATTGGGCAATCACGCAGCATGCAGGGAGCACAATCCGGGGGCTGCCGAATAATTTCGCCAGCCGGTGAAAAGGGCCGCGTGGTTAACGGATTCGTAGGACCGAAGATCACCAGCGTTGGCCGTCCCAATGCAGACGCAATATGCGCGGGTCCGGTATCATTTGTAACCAGCAGATCAACCAGCCCCAGGACGGAAACAAGGGTTGTCAAATCGGTTTGACCAGTTAACATTACCGGCGAGTTGCGCATGTGTTGCTTCACTTCCAGAGATACTTCTGTCTCAGCGTTCGAGCCGACCAGAAGGATCTCCGCGGCGGCCTCTTCGATCAGTCTGTCAGCCAGAGCTGCATAACGCTCGGGTGGCCAGCGCTTCGCGCGACTATTAATTGAGCCAGGACACAGCGCGACCAGCGGGTTGTTTTTCTCTGAATAATTAACTCCATGACCACGGAGAAATTCGCGAGCGAGTGACTTGTGAGCATCACTTAGCTCGAGAGATATATCCGGTTGCGTTTCAAGAAAACTCTGCTGCTGAAAGACTATCCATTCCAGTTCAGCAACGATCTTCAGATAGAAATAGACTTCATGCTTCGAGTCGCGCCATGGCGGCAAAGCCAGCGGGTGCGTCAGCAATGCCTGCCTTCCTTCAGTCGCGTAGCCTATGCGTAAGGGCACGCGAGCCAGAGAAGCCACCAGTGCAGTTTCCAGCGAGTTTGGAAAAAGGACCGCCAGATCAAAGTCACCTGTGCGCCACGCCCGCACCTGCTGCACGACTGATCGTAATCCGCTGCCTTCATGAACCTGCAACTGATCGATGAAATCGGCGCCGGCGAAGAGGCCCTGAGCCCAGGCACGGGTGGCAAGGGTAATGTGTGCCTTGGGAAACAGCCGCCGAAGCTGCCTGAGCGCCGGGATAGTCATGACTGCGTCGCCAACCCAATTGGTTCCGCGGACAATGACACGCTCTACTGTCGTTGAATTTGGTTCAGGCATTTCTCGAAGTTCTATTGCATTTACTATTCATCATTTCCCATTTTTCATTTTTCATTTCGACAAACGGTGCGATTGTCAGTTCCCGCTGTGAGAGCCTTTTTTCGATGACAACGGAAAATGACAAATGGAAAAATCCGGTCGCTTTACTGGACTAAGTCCGTAGCCGAACGGGACAGGCAACAATGCCTTTACTACAGCAGGCTTCGCAATCCTTCTTCAATACCTATTTGCGGTTGCCAACCGAGTTGCTCCCGGATTCGCGTCAAATCCGAAATGTAATTCAGCGGCACGGGACGCGGCAACGTGTCGTCCGCCACGATAGTCGGCTCAAGTTCAATCAGGTTGCCTATCGTTGCGACCATCTCACGCAAGGTTGCCGAATTTTCTCTGCCGCCCCCAAGATTATACAGACCGTAGACATGTGATGAGTCTATGAAGGCGCGACAGGCACGCGAGAAATCATCCACGTGCAGTATGTCGCGAACTGGCCGGCCCCCCAAAGGCAGCCGAATGGGCCAACCATGCTTGACCGATTCCACGTAATGAGTAACGAAACCCGAGTCGTTTGCGGTCGACGGACGGGCATAGACGTTGGACATGCGGAAGATGCAGGTGCGGATACCTTGTTGGCGCCCGTAGTATTCAACGTAACGCTCACCAATCAACTTTGACCATTCGAGCGCGGTTTGTCCGGTATAGTCGGTCGGACAAGTCTCAGGCACCTCGCTGTAGGATTCTGCGTTTGATCCATAAACGTCTTTGGTAGAGGCGTAGATAAAAGTGGCCCCAGGCCGCAGGCGCTTGATTACATGCGCGGCGCCCTCGGCGTTCGTGCGAAAACAAACTTCAGCCTGTACTGGATCTTTCGTGACGTGGGCAGCTAAATGTATTACCGCGTCGTATTCCGCGACCAACTCGACATCGTATTGATTGAGCAGGTCATGCCCGGAACGGCGGGAAAAATCATCGGCAGCAAAGAACCGGAGAACATGTGTGCCGAGATAACCACTGCCGCCGGTAACGAGGATCTTCATTAAGTTATCAGGAAAGCAGATTTTCCATATATCAGTTTACATTCTTCATTTGTCATTAAGCCGGTAGAAAATCACAAAACGCATATCGGGTGTCCACTCGGCCGGGTGATTGTCAATGGCAAATTGGGAAGGTGACTTATGGAAAGAACCCCATCGGTTGCCTCTCAGACCTTGGACGTTGGACTTTGGACATGAGTTTTGTTTATGGCTTTAGCCAGGACGGCCAATTTCATAAGCGACTCGGCGTGTCCGATGGCGATCAAGATGTCTCCGCTTTCAATCATTGCGTCGCCGCTGGGATTGAAAAGTATTTGTCCATCGCTGCGGCGAATACTGACAACGACGATATCGAGCTGCGAGCGAATGTTTGTGTCTCTAAGTTTTTGTCCCACCAGCCTTGACGCCGGATCTACTTCAAGTTGTTCAAAGGCCAGCTCGAGTTTGTTGGCCGTTATCGACCCCAAAAAGTCGTCAACCGCCGGTTTGGTCAGCGCCACCGCCATGCGATGGCCACCGATAATCGTCGGCGCCAC
>DATGYM010000257.1:0-10785 GCA_035297925.1 Pyrinomonadaceae bacterium
CCCGCCGGTGTCGCTATGAATGGAAGAACAGTAGTTTGTTTGAGGTGGCACTGCCCGCCGGTGTCGCTATGAATGGAAGAACAGAAGTTTGTTTCGAGGCGGGCACCGCCCGCCTCCAAACGGAGTGTTTTAGTTTTACGCCCACGGTAATAACATGAAGTTTCCCAGAGCCGGCGGTATTCTGCTGCATCCGACGTCATTGCCGGGGCCCTTCGGCATCGGTGATCTCGGGCCGGAAGCTTACGCTTTCGCCGATTTTCTTGAAGCAGCGGGACAAACCCTGTGGCAGGTTCTGCCGCTGGGACCAACCGGTTATGGCGATTCACCTTATGCGTGCTACTCCGCTTTCGCCGGTAATACTCTGCTTATCAGTCCCGAGCGCTTATTTGCTGAAGGCTTACTATCCCGATCTGATCTGGCAACGGCATCTTTGCCGGCAAGTGAGCGCGTGAACTTTGCACGCGCACATGCTGTCAAAGACGAGCTGCTACGGAAAGCTTACGAGCGCTACAAGCGGACCACCGACACACTGCTTCGCAGTGCTTTCGAAACCTTCGCGCAGCAATATTCCGACTGGCTCGAGAGTTATGCCTTGTTTCGGGCACTGAAAGACGCGCATGGCGGACTTCCATGGAATCAGTGGGAACCGTCGCTGATAAGGCGAACGCCCGCGGCGATCGCGCGTGCGCGTGACGAACTCCGCGACCAGGTTGAAGCGCAGATGTTTTATCAGTTCTTGTTTTTCCGGCAGTGGTTTGCGCTTAAGAATTACTGCAATGACAAAGGCATGCAGTTGGTGGGCGACCTTCCGATTTTCGTGGCCCACGATTCGGCTGACGTCTGGACCAGCCCGGAGGAATTCAAGTTAGATAAAAGCGGTACTCCGCTGGTAGTGGCGGGCGTTCCTCCTGATTACTTCAGCACCACCGGCCAGCTTTGGGGCAACCCCTTGTATAACTGGGAACGCATGCTCGACGAAGGTTTTAAGTGGTGGATCGATCGAGTGAGGGCCACCCTGAGCGTTGTTGACATTGTGCGGGTCGATCACTTTCGTGGCTTTGCTGCCTGCTGGGAAATCCCTGGGGGCGACGCGACCGCCGAACGCGGTCAATGGGTAGAAGCGCCCGGACGAGAGCTGTTCGCGGCTATCCGGAAGGCACTCGGCGACTTGCCTATCGTTGCCGAGGATTTGGGCGTAATAACCCCCGATGTAATTGCGCTGCGGGATGAGTTTGATTTTCCCGGAATGCGGATCCTGCAGTTTGGTTTTGGTAGCGACACGAAGAACATTGATCTGCCACATAATTACACCCGCAATGTGGTTGCTTATACAGGCACACACGACAACGACACCACGGTCGGCTGGTTTCACAGTGTGGCCGGCGAAGGCTCGACCAGAACGACCAAACAGATCAAGCGCGAGCGAACATTTTGCCTGGATTATCTAAACACCAAAGGCCGGGAAATTCATTGGGACTTTATTCGTGCCGTATTTGCCTCAGTGGCCAATACGGCGATTGTTCCTTTGCAGGACGTGCTTGGGCTGGACACCGATGCCCGCATGAATCTTCCTAACAGCACTGAAGGGAACTGGACCTGGCGCTTTAAGCCGCACGCACTTACCACAGCGGTCACAACGCGTCTGAAAGATTTGAGCGACCTTTACGGCCGGGGTGGAAGTGCTGCGAGCGAAATTGATGACGAAGCTTCTTCGGCACTCGGAGTGACGCGTAAGAAAGATCGCCTGGAACATCGCGCTTCGCCGGGGCATGAATAAAATTTTGAATTGAAATAACTATGCAAGCCTCAAGAGCTCAAACGGTTTGTTTTGTTCTCCTGGCTGGCTTCTGCGTGTTTGGTTCTGCCGCTGCACAAACTGCGCCGCAAGTTTTGAAAGTTGAGCCGCCGAGCTGGTGGGTCGGGAGTTCGGTTAATCCTGTGCGGCTGCTTATTCGCGGGAAGAATCTGCAAAACGCACGAGTGCAGGCTGTCGGCCGTGGGCTGACCATCATGGGGTCGCCAGAAATAAATGAACGGGGCACGTATCTGTTTGTGAACGTCGCTGTCGCAGCCCGGACCAACCCGGGGCCACGTCAGTTGAGAATTACAAACGGGAATGGAGTTGCCCAAGCCTCTTTTGAAATTCTTCCGCGGTTAAATCGTAACGGCCGCTTTCAGGGCTTCTCGCCGGCCGACGTAATGTACCTCGCCATGATCGATCGCTTCAGCGATGGCGATCCATCTAACAACGACCCATCGCGGTCGCGCGGAATATACGATCGCAGGAACAAGTTTTATTACCATGGTGGCGACCTTCAGGGTGTGATCGATCGCCTGCCATATCTAAAGGACCTTGGCGTCACCGCCGTGTGGCTCACGCCATGGTATGACAACTACGATCGTCCTAACGAAATCGAGTTGAAAGACGAGAAACCCAGCACCGGCTTTCACGGTTATAACCCGCAGGATTTTTACGAAGTCGACGAACACTTTGGCACGCTCGCAAAGTTACGCGAGTTGGTTGAGGTCGCACACCGCTCGCGGATCAAGATCATTCAGGATGAAGTCGTGAACCATACCGGTCCGTACCATCCCTGGGTTGACGATCCACCGACGCCGACGTGGTTCAATGGCACCAAAGCAAGTCATCTGAAGAATGTGTTTCAAACCTGGGTACTGCACGACCCGCGAGCCGTCGAAAGTTTGCGCCGCGAGACTATGGAGGGCTGGTTTCTCGATTTCCTGCCCGACTTAAATCAAAACGATCCGGAAGTCGCACGCTACCTGATTCAAAATACACTGTGGTGGATTGGGACTACGGGCCTCGACGGCATCCGCATGGACACCTGGCAATACGTGCCGAATAGTTTCTGGCGCGACTGGACCGCTGCTTTGAAGAAGGAGTTTCCGAATTTCAAAGTTGTCGGTGAAGTGAAAGACGGTGACGTAGTGCACACGTCTTTTTTCCAGGGCGGCAAAGCGCGTTTCGACGGCGTAGACTCCGGGCTCGATTCGCTACTCGATTTCCCGCTGTTCTATCCGATTCGCCACGCGTTTGCGGAAGGGAAGAAGCTTGATGAGATTCCAAAGATACTGGCGAAAGACTATCTCTACAACAACCCGGACACTCTGGTGACGCTCATCGGGGGCCATGACGATGGCCGGTTCATGAGTGAGAAAGGCGCCACGCTTGCCGGCCTGAAGTTAGCGAACGCGTTTGTTCTGACGACGCGAGGCGTGCCACAGCTTTATTACGGCGATGAGATCGCGATGACGGGTCCCGATGAACCAACAACCCGCGGCGATTTCCCCGGAGGCTTTCCCGGGGACAAGCGAAATGCTTTTTCAAGTTCGGGACGGACTAAAGAAGAAGAGGATTTGTTCCAGTACGTCCGCATGCTAACGCACCTGCGTGCCGAAATGGAACCACTTCGGACCGGATCGCTCGTTAATCTCTACGTTTCGGACCAGCAGTATGTCTATGCGCGCAAGACGAATTTTCAGACAGCGATAATTCTGCTCAACAACGACACTAAGGCCGCGCACATTGAGTTTGATGTAAAACCAGCGGGCTTAGGAGATGGAACTGTACTCAGCGACAAACTGGGCCAATTGACTGGCGTTCGCATTAGCAGCGGAAAGATCAAAACGACGTTGCCGCCCCGGTCCGCGTCGCTACTGGCAACGCGTTGGCGCTTCTGAAACAAGAGGGTCGCGTTTCTTTGGTGACGGCAGGCGTGCCGTGCCCCTACGGCGGCATGGCGGCAAGAGCCAACGGGATGAAGAACAAACCTTTCAGTGATCAGGTGGCGATCATCACCGGGGGTGGCACCGGGATCGGTCGCTCTTTCACCGAAGCACTCGCGACCGCTGGGGCAAAAGTAGTTATCGCTTCGCGTCGCAAAGACATCTTGCGCCGTACCGCCGACGAGTTAAATTCAACGCTCGGTTCTGAGCGTATCTTTCCATACGAATTTGACATCCGTGATGGCGCGCAGTCTGCAGAACTGGCGGCTGATGTGTTCTCGCGCTGGCAGGCTATTGACGTCCTCATTAACAACTCCGGTCTTGCCGTACCAGAAACAGTGGACCAGATCACGGATGCTGCCTGGGACAAGGTGATGGAAACTAACCTGCGTGGCGTTATGCAACTGGTACGCGCTGTTCTGCCTTTGATGAGGAAGAACGATTTCGGCGACATCGTTAACGTTTCATCGCAGGCGGGCAAACATGGTTACGCCGACGTGCCTTCATACTGTGCGTCGAAGTTCGGACTGCTCGGTTACGCGGAAGCACTTCGCGACGACGTGCGCAAGAGTGGCGCGAATATTCGCGTCTTTAATTTTTGTCCGGGCCTGGTCGATGTCGAAAACACGCGGCCAGATCAAATGCCGCGCGAGGGTTTCATTCATGTTGTGAATATGGCACGTACATTGATGTATGCGCTGTCGCTCGATCGGAATGTAGTGCTGGAAGATATAAGTTTGTATTGTAAATAGCCCCTAACCGTTTAGAGGCTGGCAATGCCGCCTCTAAACAGTTAGCAGCGAAGTGAGGATGTTATGCAAAAACCACGCTTGAGCTTCTGGCAGATCTTCAACATGAGTTTTGGGTTTCTCGGGATTCAGTTTGGTTGGGGATTGCAACTGGCAAACATGAGCGCCATTTATACATACCTGGGCGCGAAGGCCGACGACGTTCCTTTCCTGTGGCTCGCCGGTCCGGTCACTGGACTCCTGGTGCAACCGATCATCGGCTCAATGAGCGACCGAACATGGAATCGTCTGGGACGGCGTCGCCCCTACTTTCTGGTGGGCGCCATCCTCGCCTCCACGATGCTCTTCCTGATGCCGAGCGCTGGGGAAATCGCGAAAGGGATTGGCGGCAAGGTCATAACAGGAGTCGCGATGGCGGCTACGTTTTTGTGGATTCTTGACGCCAGCATTAACGTCTCAATGGAGCCCTTTCGTGCTTTTGTCGCGGACAAGTTGAATGTCGAACAGCGCACGGCGGGTTTTGTAATGCAGTCGTTTTTCATTGGGATCGGTGCATCGCTCGCTAGCGCGTTGCCGTACTTATTCACCTGGTTAGGCGTCGCCGGTAACACTTCGAGCGGTGTCCCGCTAACTGTTCTTTACGCCTTTCGACTTGGCGCAATCGCTTTCCTCGCCGCAGTGATTTACACGGTCGCGACGACGCGCGAATATCCGCCCGATGATATGGAGGCCTTCAAGCGGATGCGCGCAGAGAAGCGCGGCCTCGTCGCCGGCTTCAAGGAAATTATCTCCGCGCTCAGCAGCGTCCCAGCCACAATGAAGCAACTGGCTGTAGTTCAATTTTTCACCTGGCTCGGGCTGTTCTGCATGTGGATGTTCTTCGGGTTAATGACTTCGTATTTTGTTTTCGGTGCGAAGGACAGCCGATCGGATCTTTTCCGGCAGGGGAACGAGTGGGGCGGCATTGCCTTCATGGTCTACAACATTGTGACCTTCGCGGTCGCCTTCATGTTGCCGAAGTTAGCGACAAGATTCTCGCGTAAGCGGGTACACGCTGCCGCGCTGCTGTGCGGCGGCGTCGGACTGCTATCGACTTACTTTATCGGCGACAAATATGTGTTGTTGTTGACAATGGTCGGCGTAGGCATTGCCTGGGCTTCAATCTTGTCGATGCCCTACGCCATCCTCTCAGGCGCACTGCCCGCTGCGCGGATGGGTGTTTACATGGGGGTCTTCAATTTTTTCATCGTCATCCCCGAAATCATCGCCTCCACTACCTTCGGGCGAATTATCCGGGCCATCTTTGGCGAGAACAGCACCGTCGCGCCGCTCTACGTTGTCATGGCGGGCGGAAGCTTTCTGATCGTTGCTGCGCTTGCCTGTCTGTTGCTGGTTCGTGACGTGGTCGATGCTGATGTGCCCGAAGCTGCGGTTATCGAGGCCGACGAACATGAACTACTTACAGTGCAGGAATCAGCCCAGCCGGTTCCGAGCACGGGGTTGATCGACGAGGAATGAAAACTCGATGCTGGGAAAACCGACTGGTGCCTCGAGCCGCGCGGCGGGCGACAGCATAAAGCCTGGGGTGAAGCGAAGCGGAACCCCAGGCCTGTTGGAGGACAAGACATGAGCCCGCGAGTGGGCGGGAGGCCCCAAGGAGATCCCACATTTTGCGCTATCGCACGCTTCGCGCGCTCGGCCCTCGGCGCCAGTTATCCTGGGGTTCCGCTTCGCTTCACCCCAGGCTTTATGCTTCCACCCGCTACGCGGGTTTTGAAAAGGTGAGCGTCCATGCAGTGGTCAGAAGGCGCAAGTACAAAAGCTAAGACAGTTCTCGTGCTCACGGTTTTCCTGGTTGCATCCTGTCTGGTTCTTCCAGCCCAACAGCCGGCGCGTGAGGTCTCGAAAGTACAGGCCCGGCCTTCACCTGACTGGCTACGCGACGGTGTCGTCTACGAAATTTACCCTCGGGCGTTTTCACCCCAGGGAAATTTCAACGACATCACTGCTCGCCTTGATGATCTTAAAAACCTGGGCGTGAACATACTCTGGCTGATGCCGATTCATCCTATCGGCCAGCAGAAAAAGAAGGGAACGATTGGCAGCCCTTACGCAGTGCGCGACTATTACGGCATTAATCCCGACTACGGAACCGCGAGTGACCTTCACCGACTGATTAACGAGGCGCATCGCCGGGGAATGAAAGTGATCATTGATATAGTTGCCAATCACACTTCCTGGGACAGCGTCATGATGAAGTCACCGGAGTTTTACGAACATGATGCGCACGGGAACATTACCTTTCCTCATGATTGGAGCGACGTGGCGGAACTTAATTACGGGAACCCGCGACTGCGCAATTACATGACAGAGATGTTGAAGTACTGGATCCGCGAATTTGATCTGGATGGCTTTCGTTGCGATGTGGCTGAGGAAGTGCCGACAGACTTTTGGGAAAGCGCGCGCACGCAACTGGACAAAATCAAACCTGACATTGTGATGCTGGCCGAGGGTCACAAAGCCGAATTGCTGACCCGGGCATTCGACTTTGATTACTCCTGGCCGCTTCACACCGCACTCACTCAGGTTTTGCAGGGACGTAGCCGTGCTTATGATTTGCGTCGCGAATGGGAAAAGGAAGCAAAAGAATGGCCCGGCGGTTCGCTGCACCTGCGTTTTTCCGACAACCACGATGAACGGCGCGCAATCGCGCGTTTTGGTGAGCCGGCTGCGTTGGCGGCGTCGGCATTGATGTTCACGATGGATGGGGTTCCGCTGCTTTATAACGGAATGGAAGTGGGCGACACAACTGAGTCAGGGGCACCGGCGCTATTTGAGAAGTTGCCAATCTTTTGGCCGATTGCGGAAAGGCGTCCGGAATTTCCCCGCTTCTATAAACAGATGATGGCGCTGCGGCGATCAAGTACAGCGCTCAGGCGGGGCTCCCTTGAGTGGCTGGCGAATTCCGATGAGACGCGAGTGGTGTCTTACCTGCGTCGGACAAAGGATGAAGAAGTGTTGGTGGCAATCAATCTTTCCAACGTGCCGTTTGCAGGAGTTGTAAACTCGGCGGCTGTTCAGGGCTTCGTCGAGGTGACGCCAGATGTTGAGGCGCCGTTACCGCCCGACGCGCCGGCGCCGGCGCGCGCTGCCAGGAAGCGGACAGTGGAGTTGCCGGCGTTGACCCTTGACGCCTGGGGTTATCGGATTTTCCGACGTCCGTTGAAATAGGTGTCGTTTTGGAGTGCGCTGACCTGTCAGCGCTTTGGTCAGACGCGACCTGTCGCGGCGGCAGGTTAAATTGATTTAATCAAAGCCTCGAGTGTCAAGCCGCCACGAGCAAAGCGGTGACAGGTCACCGCACTCCAAAAAGTTTTTGGTCCCTTAAGCGGCTTTCTTAACGTGGTGGTCACTTCGCTTCGTTTGATATCTCGCCAGTCCGACCCGTTGCATCGCTCGCGGTATTTCCAGGTTACGCATAAACCAATTCCAAACCGTGCCCGTGCGCGCGTTCTCGGCACTTAACAAAATGATTCCTGTATTGATGCCAATTACGTCGCTATCGAACCATCCGGTGTTGGGATTAAAGGCGTCGATAAATCCATACTTGCTGTAAACCTTCTCACCATACTTATCATGCATGGCCCGCAGCGCCGCAACTGAGACTTGCGGAGTAAACATCAGAGAGCCGCCTGCCGCAGAGGGCACTATGGTGCCATCGATTTCCGGATCGCGAGGAGGACCACCCCAGGCGAGATAACCTTTCGCACTGTCAGACGCGGTGATACCCCACATGTCTGGTCCAAACGCGGGAAAGTCGTATACAAGCCGCGTGCAAAAGGCGCGATGGGCCAGAGTGGCACTGATGGAATTCTCAAAGTAGTCGATCCGATCGCCTCTCGTTTCGCGCCGATCGCGATAGTCTATCCAGGCGTGCGCATATTGATGCATGAAGAGCGGCACGCCAATGGTTGTGAAATAGGCGTAGCCTTCATAGCGATAGCGATCGCGCCACAAAGCGTACCAGGAGGCCGGCGAAATCGGATGCGTGGGTGATCCGATGGCCAACAGATACAGAATGGTATCCTCGCTGTAAGTGTCCCAGCGAGGTTTCAAAAAACCAGTTTCCGGTTTCCAGCCGTGCGATAGAAGCAACGGGTGGCCGTTCAGCATCCAGTGAAAATCGACTCGTTCGTAAATCTTCGTTGCCAGATTTCTTATTTCCGGATCGTCGCGGAAATACTGACGCGCAGTCAGCACGCCGGCGAGCAGCAGGGCCGTGTCGATCGATGAAACTTCGCTTTTCCACCGCCGTTCGCCCGTCTTCGCATCCAGCCAGTGATAAAACCAGCCGTGTTCCTGGAAAGCTCTATTCGCAAAGAATTGGACCGTTCCACGCGTGCGTTCACGCGCCTGGCTGCGGCTTATCCAGCTTCGCTCGGCGGCAATGCAGAGCGCGGTCAACCCAAAACCCGTCGCTGCGACACTGGCGACGTCGCGATGGTTGTCGTCCAGTAAGGAGGCGTCGGTTCGCGCGCGGTCGGCCACCAAACCCGTTCGCGGATCAGCTTGTTCCCAAAAATAATTGAAGGAACGGTGTTGGAGATCTTCGAGGAATAGCTCGTCTTCGCGGGAGAATTTGAGAGCCGCCTGACGAGACGGAAAAGAAGACCTGACTACCGGCGAAAGTGGAGGTTGTGTGATTACCGAAGTGAAGAAGCATAGCAGGAACAGCACTGCAAGAATCAGGCGCAAACAAGAGAATCGCTCACCTCTGGCTGGGTTCATTTTCTATGCTACCTAATTGCGGGACACACAGAACACAACTCAAGTGAGCAAGTCTCACAGATTGGGAAGGGTGGTTTACCCCCGCTTAGTCGATGCCACTCAACCGCGGCTGGGCATGCCCGCCTTCCCGACCATGAAACTTTCCTGCTTGAATCTGCTGAAGTATCGCTGTGGCCACTCTCTCTCAACGCTTCTCAATTTCAAGCGCTGTCTCGAGCAGATCTTCAGAATTCGCTCCAACCATCACTTTGAACTCTCCCGGCTCAACCGTAAACTGCATCTGTCGATTCCAGAACCCCAATTCGGCCGAAGTGAGCACAAACTTCACTTGTCTTTTCTCGCCGGGTTGGAGTGTGATCCGTTGAAACCCCTTAAGCTCTTTTACAGGCCGAGTCACGCTTGCGGCCACATCACGAATATAGAGCTGGACCACCTCATCACCTGAGCGCTTGCCCACGTTCTCGATGTCAACACTCGCTATCAACTTTCCGGTAGCCGGAATGCGTTGAGCGCTTAACTGCAGATTAGTAATCCTGAACTGCGTATAACTTAACCCGAAACCGAAAGGGAATTGCGGCGTCCAGGGAACATCGAGATACTTCGAGGTGTAGCGATTTGTCGCCTCGGGCGGGCGTCCGGTGTTCATGTGATTGTAGTAGAGAGGCACTTGTCCGACGGTGCGCGGCCAGGTAACCGGCAGTTTGCCTCCGGGATTCACATCACCAAACAAGGCGTCGGCGATTGCATTTCCTGCCTCAGACCCTCCCATCCACGCTTCCAGGATGGCGGGGGCATTCTCGGCTATCCAGCCAATGGTCAAAGGACGTCCATTCATCAGTACTACGATGGTTGGCTTGCCCGTGGCGTAAACTGCTTTTACCAGATCCATTTGCCGGCCTGTTAGATCGAGCGAGCTCTTCGAAGCGGCTTCGCCAACCATCTCTGCCGATTCGCCCACGAAGACAATGGCGACGTCGCTTTGGCGCGCGAGCTCCACTGCTTCAGCAAATCCTTCGGACGAATCTCCCTGTGTTTCACAGCCCTTCGCATAACCGACTTTCGTCTGCGGTGAAACCTTTGATCGAATGCCTGCCAACGGCGTTATGGTGTCCTCCGGTTTGCCGTCACCGCTCCACCAACCGAGCGGTGAGCGACGGTCGTCTGCCAGGGGCCCAATGATTGCGATTGATTGAATTGACTTACTCAGCGGCAGTGTGTCGTGCGCGTTCTTTAACAGCACCAGGGAATGTCCGGCAATCGCGCGCGCGGCCGCGCGGTTATCAGAGGTCAAAAGCGAGCGACTCTCGTTTGCGTCGTCGGTGTATGGGTGTTCGAAGAGACCGAGCCTAAATTTGATGCGCAAAATTCGTCGCACGGCCTCGTCGATTGTTGCCTGCGATAATTGCCTCTCCTGAAGTAACTGCGGACCCTGCTGATTAAAGAGGCGGCTCACCATCTCCATATCCACTCCCGCGCTTAGAGCTGCGCGCGCAGCATCTTT
>DATGYM010000258.1:0-3038 GCA_035297925.1 Pyrinomonadaceae bacterium
CTTACAACAGTCGTTTCCTGAAATACAACAACTTATCAAGACATCCAACGCTGTCGAAGTAGCAAGAAAAATCATTGATCCAGCGCAATCAATTTTCAAACAATTTGCTGACGACATTCAGCTGAAGGATCTATTTGCAAAAGCAGAAGCATTAGTTGCAAATGCTAATCTGACTTTTACGAAAGCCGTTTCGAAAGATACCCCTCCAACGGAAACGTTTCGGGACGAGACGTCTTCGAACGAATCCTCAAAGAAAGCGGGGTTAAAGAAAACACGATCGAAGGGAACGCGTTTAAAAAAAGCGGTGCCGAAGAAGACGCTATCGAAAAAGAAGAAAAAGCGAGCGCTAAAACGAAGAGTGAAAACACTCTCCTAAGTCACTCACCACCAAAGCTCTGAAGGTTTCTCGCCATCTCTTTTGAGAGGGGGCAATAGCGGACATGGTCAGAATTGCCGCGAGTTGGCTCAATTCGGTGCTCTGGAGGGCAGGACGCTATAACCTTTAATGACCATTTCGATAAGCTGTCTTATCCTCGAAATTATTGGACGTTCGGATCTCAGCGCGATCAATAATCTGGCCAGTCACCGGTCCTTTCATGGTGCACAAACTGCCGGCTCGCTGGAACCCTAACTGGCACCGAGCCCTTTCAAGAACCTCTGGCGCTGAGGCATCCCCGAGAGTTATTCGGCAATGTGTTTAGTACGTCTTCCTGGTCGTCGTCGTCAGGTACGAAACCACAGCCACCGCACGTTGGACACTGCTGTTCATCGTCCGTGCCTTTATCAACTACACCATCACCATTGCAGTCTGGACAAGTTTTCATTGCGTCCCTCCGCTAGTGATATTCTTTAGGTGGCGAGCTAAGTCTTTGATGTAGTTGCTGAGAAGCCTGAACTCCGGAACTCGCAATAGGCGGGCCTGCGCGAGTAATTTGCGAGGCCTTCCGCTAGGACTTTGCCGAAAACCCCCGAATCTCATAGGGCTATTAGCTCGCACAAGGAACAAACGCTCATGACAGACCCAGTAGTGGCACCCAAGACGGCGCCGAAGCCGGTCACCACCAAGCATTTGGCCTATGAGCTGGCGGACCAGCACCAGCTCAGCAAGAAGCAGAGCCTGGAAATGATGGAAGCGCTCGTCGGCATGATCACCAAGCACCTGAAGAAGGGCGAGCGAGTGAAGATCGTCGGACTCGGAATTCTGCAAGTGCGTAATCGCGCTGCTCGCATGGGACGCAATCCGGCGACTGGTGAACCGATCCAGATCAAGGCGAGCAAGAAGGTTGCCTTCCGCGCCTCTAAGGACCTCAAGGAGGCGATCTGATCGCCAACCAGGGACCAGCGATGAGAATTCGTTTTGCAGAGACGGCCGCGATTGTGGCATGCGCAGGCGTGCTCTCCGCATGCGCGACAGAGAGGTGGGACCAAGACGCGCGCCGCGACTACGAACGCTCCGTTGCGGACTATGAGAACTGCATCGCAGCCAACCAGATGAGCACATGCGAAGGGGAGCGCCGCATCATGAAAGCCAATAAGAGAGCGTTGTCCGCCACTGTGCAGCGCCTGAGCAGATAAGATCGGGTCAGCTATTGGCCCTTAGCGGAAAGGGTGCTCGCGTTCACGAATGTCCGCTTTTGCGGGTAAAGCGGACATCGCTCCCGCATCGCAAAATGTCCGCTTATGACCCAAAGCGGACATTGTCACCCTTCAAGTGCGTACGTTGAGGCGATACGATGCTCTGAGCGAAGCGTCGGAGGCCAGAGGCCAATGAGACGGCGCGATTTCACGGCCCTTTTTATAGTCGGCGCGACGCTGTGGCCGTTGCAAATTCACGCGCAACGGTCACGAAAAATGCCTTGGATTGGCGTCCTCCTTCCGGGCGCACCGGTATCGTCGTCACCCCGTACAAACGCATTCCTCGATGGATTAAGGGAACTCGGGTATGTGGAGGGAAGGACGATTGCGATTGAATGGAAGTGGGGACACGACCAACCTGATACACTGTCCGGACTTGCTGCTGATCTTGTACGCAGCAACGTTGATGTCATCGTTACGGGGGGAACTCCCGCGGCCAAGGCTCTAAAAGCCACAACTCGAACAATTCCGATCGTGATGGCTGTCGTGGGCGATCCGGTCGCCGCCGGACTGGTGGATAATCTTGCACGTCCAGGCGGCAACATTACCGGTTTCAGCATTGTTGCTCCGGAACTGGGAACAAAGCGTCTCGAGTTGCTGAGAGAGATTGTGCCTAATCTGTCGTCGATAGCCGTGTTATCGAATCCAAAGAACCCGCAACAGAAAATAGAAATGAAGGAGATGCAGACAGCAGCTCAGGCAATGAGTCTGCAACTTCATCTGGCCGAAGTATCAACTGAAGACGGATTGGAGAATGCGTTTGTTGCAATGAATAAAGCCGGTGTTCAGGCTCTCATCCTTCTGACGGATTCGATTTTTTTCAGTCAACGAAAACGAACTGTCGATCTCGCCAGCAAGTATAAGCTGCCAGCCATGTATTTTTTTCAAGTATTTGTCGAAGAGGGAGGTTTAATGAGTTATGGCCCAAGCGACGCTGACCTTTTCCACCGCGCCGCGGGATATGTCGACAGGATATTGAAAGGTGCGAAGCCGGGTGAACTACCGGTGGAGCAGCCCACCAAATTTGATCTGTACATCAACCTCAAGACCGCCAAGGGGCTTGGACTCGACATTCCTTTTCACCTCCAGCAGCGAGCCGACGCGCTGATTGAGTGAATAGCGGAAATGCCGTTTTGCCGCGCGAATGTCTGCTTTTGACCCAAAGCGGACATGGCCTGGTCTGATCCGGTACGATGCCCTGTTTTGAGAGGAACAGCATGAGGCGGCGCGAGTTCATCGCCCTTCTGGGCGGCGCAGCGGCTACGTGGCCACTCGCAGTACGTGCGCAGCCTCAACATCGCGCGGCTGGCCAGCTCGGCAGGACACCGCATTGCCTTGAACCGACGCCCACTCCGGCCGCAGCGGCGAAGCGTTTCCTCTTCGCGGCCGGCGCGGGGCTTGCT
>DATGYM010000259.1:0-3459 GCA_035297925.1 Pyrinomonadaceae bacterium
GGCGAAGCTGACATGCTTTTCGATGAGCCGCAGCAGGTGGGTTTCAGGAACCTGATCTTCCAGGCGGAAGTAGTAGAACAACGCTTCAGAGCGGTCGTGTTGCCCCATCATGATCAGCAGGCCTCCGACGATCGGAATCAAACAAAGCATGGGCGGATGCTTCCTTCTAACATGCTTCTGTTGAATCTCATCCTGCTAATCGACGTGACTTTTTCAACACCCACAGGCGATTACACTCATTGCCCCCCGGACAGGGCTTCCGCTCCCACAATGAGTGTAATGGCGATTTTTCACCAACTACCGCACAATTGCCAAAAGATCACGACACAGTTAATTTTTAGAATGTCATGATACGTATCGCCATCCTGTCCGATATTCATGGGAAGGGAACGGCGTTTGAGGCGGTACTTGCAGATTTGCAACAAAACCTCTCCTGACTTGATTCTCCACGGCGGCGATCTTGCAGATGCCGGTGTGAGCCCCGTGGAAATTGTCGACCGCATTCGCGATCTCGGCTGGCCAGGTGTAGTGGGCAACACTGATGAATTGATTTTTCGCCCCGAGTCACTGGAGGAATTTGCGAACCAATCGTCTGCGCCTGCATCACTTTGGACTCAACTGCAACGATTTCGACTAGATCTTACTCAGCCGCACTCCCATTCACGATCACATCAATCTGTCTCGCTGCGTACTGTCCTTCGGGCTCCGCTACCATCAAGAATCGGCCATTCGCCGCGACATCGTAAGTCCGGCTGAACGTGATCGTGTAGTTGAATAGCCCCTCATACAACAGGTTGGGCAGCCCAGCGACGATCTCCCCATTACTCTCTCCAAATTGTGCGGCGAACATTCTGCCTCCCCAGCGATAAAACAGTTCTCGTCCCGAATGCGACCATGCCGGCTCTTCTCCTCCTCCATTCGAAATCTGACGCTTCGGCCCTGGTCCCGGAAAAGGCTGCACATAGATTTCGCTCTGGCCAGATTCGTCAGAGGTAAACGCGATCCACCGGCCGTCGGGTGAAAATGTCCCTTGTTTTTCCGCAAACTCGCTCTGAGCGACTGGCTGGGGCGGCGCATTCGAGCCGAGTTCGATCGTCCACAGGTCGGCCCCCCTCTCTAGGTCCCATTCTACGTACGCCAAATGCCGGCCATCCGGAGACCAATCGCACAAGTAGTGTTCATTGTTCCCACTCGTGATTTGTACCGGATCGCCGCCTTCAGCAGACACAATGAAAAGCTGGTGAGGTCCGTTCCGACTGGACTCAAATGCAACTTGTTTCCCATTGGGCGACCACGCGACCGTGTGGTCGTCTCCGAAAAAAGTGAGGCGCCCGAATGTGTCTCTCGCGGGATCATACGTCCAAATGTTTCCTACAATGTCGTGCATTATCCACATCGCGATGTGTCTTCCATCTGGGGACAATCGTGGCGTTGAGTAAGACCGGCGTGCACGGGAAATGACCTGTCGTTCGCCTGTGCGATTCACCCAGACAAGTGACCTTTTAGGGCCGCTTGCCTCACCCGGAACGTATGCCAACGTCCCATTGTTCGCGGTAGCGAGATAGGCAACCCCGACGTACAGGTTCTTCCAGATTCCTCCTGCGATTTCTTCCGGACGTCCGGTCGCCCGTAAATGCTCCCAGTCGAAGGGCACAGACAGCAACGACTCGCCCTGGATATAGAGAAGGCGGCCGGGAGCGTATCTCGCCGACCAACCGCCTTCCATAATGACGCGCACCTTGCCTGTTTCGAGTGAGAGAAGAGCTCTCTTGGACTCGTCTAGGCTCGAGCCTGTACCATTCCAGATCGTAAACAGTACTTCCTTGCGTCCCGGCACAAAATCCGGCAGGAAGTGGTATTCCCCGTGGTTCGGCGTAGTCAGTCGCCGGGGCTTTCCTCCTCGCCCAGAGATCGCAAATAAGCCCAGGTTGAAGTTCGGAGAGTAGACAATCGTGTCGTCCGGTCCCCAAGTCGCTCCCGGCATTACCGCAACATCACAGAGAGTCTGCGGTTGTCCTCCCTTCACCGCAAGTTTCTTAAGCTTGCCATCTGCGACAAAGCCGAGCCATTCCCCGTCTGGTGAAAAAAAAGGCGCGCTGCCGCGCTGAGTTCCAGCGACACTGGTACCCTCAAGTTGATTCAGCGGTCGGATAAAGATCGATCGTTCGGTACCATGGTTCACGACGTAGGCCAGTTTCTTGCCATCTCTTGATAATCCGACGGATGACCCGACGAACTCTCCGATTGAGTCGTTCAAGGGAAGTTCCACCGAAAACTTCACTTGGGATACATTCTGGTTTGATGGGAGAGATTTTCTTAACCAGAGAACCGCCGCAAGCAGGCCCGCAATAACTAGCAAACCGCCGACTGCGATAAACCACGGCTGGCGTGGCTTCTTCACGAACTGAGCACTGCTGGTGTCGCTCATGATCGTGATCGCTTCGAGAGCAAATCCCAAGTCGGAGGCTGACTGAAAGCGCTGCTCCGGATTCTTTTCAAGACAGCGGCGCACGATCCTTGACAGGGCTGGCGCCAAAGCCTCAGGCAAAGGTACTGGATCTTCCTTTAGGATCGTGCTCATTGTGTCGGCAAGCGTCTGCCTGTGGAAAGCACGCGTGCCGGAGAGCATCTCGTACATGATCGCGCCAAAGGCAAAAATGTCGGAGCGGTTGTCTGCCGTCTGTCCGCGAACTTGTTCTGGCGACATGTAGCTTGCTGTCCCCATAATCATGCCTGGCTCAGTATCAGCCGAGGTTTGGTCGTCATGGCGCGGCTCGGATCCAATCAGTTTCGCCAGGCCGAAATCCAGGATCTTGATCCGTCCGTCTTTCGTTATGAAAATATTTTCGGGCTTTAGGTCGCGATGCACGATGCCCTTGCCATGTGCAGCAGCAAGCCCCTGCGTAATCTGGATGACGAGGTCGATGGCCTTGCGCTGTGCAATCGGTCCGCGCCGAATTAGTTCGCGCAGTGTCTCGCCCTCAAGAAGCTCTGTCACCAGATAGGGCGCGCCCTCGTAGCTGCCGAATTGAAAAACAGAAAGGATGTTGGGATGATTCAAGGTGGCCGTTGCCTGTGCTTCTTGCTCGAAGCGACGGAGTCGGTCCCGATCGGAGGATAGATAGACGGGCAGGACCTTAATTGCGACATCGCGGCCCAACCGAGGGTCACGGGCTCGATAGACTTCTCCCATTCCCCCTGAGCCGATCAGATTCCGCACTTCGTACTCGCCCAGTTTGCTGCCACTGGTCAGCGTGACAGGCGGGATGGCGGAGTGCAGAAAACTGGATCGTACGTCGTCGTTGGACGAGAGCAGCGACTCGAGTTCGTTGCGCATCTCAGCATCATTGGCGCAGACTCGATCGAGAAATGCGGTTCGTTGTCCCGGCGGAATCTCCAGTGCTTCTTCCAGCAAGGTTTTGATTTGCTGCCAACGCTCCGGACTCATGGAGCCGGCGT
>DATGYM010000260.1:0-2048 GCA_035297925.1 Pyrinomonadaceae bacterium
CACGCTCTCCAAAGATTCTGGCGAATCCCACCAGGCTGTTGAACTTGCCTCGGGTCAGAGACAACGTGGGGCCTCCGCCGATATAGACATAGCTCCTATCGAACGAGCCCCGATGATGGGCACCGATGCAAACTGGTGGTCGATGATGGCCTGGAAGGACTTGGCGACGGCAAGTCCCACGAACGGTATCTTCCTGCCACCCGTCTCCGTGAACTCTCCGACCTGCGCGAGTTGTCGCTCGTCGAGCGCAAGAAGATTCTGCGCACAGTAATCCCGCGAAAGTCATCTTGTATAGAATACGTCAGCTATTTGGATCGGGAGGCGGTGAAACTTTTCGAGCTCATCAAGAAACAGGATCTTGAAGGCCTGGTGGTGAACGAAAAGACGGGAAATACGCCCAGCAGACGCTTTGGTGCAAAATCCTAAACCCCACTTACACGCAGAAAGCAGGTCGGCACGAATTTTTCCAACGACAGTAGTTGTTGTTCGCTCAATTTGCGTTCGCGCTGAGGCATCTCACATTTAAACGGCCTTGTACATTCGGCGTGCCGCCACGGGCCTGACACGCTTCTACTGACTGTTCATCGCTTTGCGGAAGTTCGCAACCTACTAGCAATAAGAAAAGAAACCATGGCTCATCATTGCGCTAACGCTCCGTCGGATTAGTTCTCTTTCAACAAGTCTCTGAGTCGGATTATCTCGCTGACAATTTTCGCTCGTTCAGGATCACCGGGATTCAGTGTTGCCATTTCACGCGGAAGTTCTTCGATGCGGTGACCTATCGCTTTGGTGACTTCGATTTTATAAATGCGCCACTGGCTGCCAACTTTGAAAGCCGGCAATTCTCTACGGTGAATCATGTTTAGCACTCTGTGGTGCGGCACATTCAGCAATTTAGCGGCCTCGCGCGGGGTCAGCAACGTCGGATCAGCGTGCTTCCCCATTTGAGGTGGATGAATCCGCTTTGTACTCACTTCGGTCTTTCAAAAATTTAGAAACGCGGAATCTGGGGCATAGAGCAAACTTATAACGAACGTCGTTGAGTAAAAGAAAATACAAAGGTAACCATCGCCAAAAACATTTTAAAAAATCGTCCCGGCGCTCGGTATCTAGCCGCTGACAATCGCCGCGAGAATAGGTTGCAAGCAATCAGACCAATTCCGGACAGCAGCCATACTGCGGGCGTCGGTGCGGCAAATAGAATGTTTTCCACCGGCAAAATTTGGCGCCGGGAGAAAAGGACGGCTTCAAGACTGTCGATAGAAGATGCGGAATCCTTCACCCCGGCTGGTAATTTCCATTGAGCACGTGATGTGCCGCTGTCTTCGAGAGAGCTTTAAAGAAGCTGTTTCCGTTTGGGGGAATACGCGCGAGGGCGATTTGACCTGAAAATACTCAGAACCGATGAATCAGGTAGAATTGTCAATCGAAATGAAAGCCTCCCGGGCGACGGCCCAACCGCCGCCCCGGACGGCCGCACCGCGCAGGGAGCAGGGCTTATGAGCCCCCACACGGCTTTGCGCAACACCGTCAATGACAGCGCGCCTCATGGCGCGAAATTTCCCGACCCTAAGCCACGAGAAGCGGTCGCGGGCAGGAAGCGGCTTTTATGGACGAGGTACCGCCGGACCGAGAAGTTTGAGTCATCGTCTGCTTGGCGTGTATTCGTACGAATTGAATCATAGCTATACCGACGCATCTCTTGCCGCTCGCCGTAGTCGTAATCACCTGCGCTGTGATGCCGTGCTCGCGCTCGATTTCCTTGGGCGACATTCAGAATTAAAATACCAGCAGGTTGTAATTATCGCCGCGTGCGAGAGATGGATTTTCTCGACGTAGCTGATCCAATGCAGTGCGCTACGGGTTGGAGTTAACTTGATTGATCTACCCACCTAGTCGGTCGGGGCCAGAGGCACGTCGTTTTCGCATGATGATCGAGCACGGCCTGAGCTTGATCAACCGTTTTGGCTCTAGTCAGTCTCAACTCACTGACTAATCGGTCCTGGAAAGTTCCCCACAATCGTTCGATCCTTCCCTTGGCCCGGGGG
>DATGYM010000261.1:0-1953 GCA_035297925.1 Pyrinomonadaceae bacterium
TCCGGTGATGTATGTGGAGCATCGCATTTTGCATTTTCAACGCGGCCCGGTGCCGGAAACCGCGTATACAGTGACCCCTGGAAAGGCTCGCATTACCGCAAGCGGTACCGACGTCACACTCGTCGGCATCTCCTACATGCAAGTCGAGTGTTTGCGTGCGCGCAGATATCTCGAATCGGTTGGTGTCGATGCCGAGGTGATTGATCCGATCTGGTTGAGTCCCTTGGACATCGACACGATTGTTGAATCGGTGCGCAAAACGGGTCGGTTGTGTGTTGTCGATAATGGTTGGGTTGCCTGCGGAGCGAGCGCTGAAATTGTTGCGCTGGTGATCGAGCGTTTACAACAGATCCGGCCGGTGGTAGTGCGTCGCTTGGGATTTGCTCCGGTAACTTGTCCGCCGACTCCTACCCTGGAAAATCTTTATTACCCAAACGCAACCACCATTGCTTCCGCTGTATATGATCTCGTCAGAGGGGGCGATAACGGCTGGGTGCCCAAAGAGCGCCTCGATCTTCAGGAGATTCAGTTCCGCGGCCCGTTCTAACGCTAATGAGCTGTCAAGAAGACCTAAATTGGCCGCTGATGCGAAACAACATCCAGCAAATGGATGTCGATGCGCTGATCAACTTTTTGAAACTCGAGATTCCGATCCTGACTCAGGCAAGCCAGGTGGAAGCCTTCGAGCGAGAGTGGTCACGCTGGCTCGGCGTCGAATACAGCGTTTTTGTCAATTCCGGCTCGTCGGCAAATCTTTTGACCATTACTGCTCTTAAAGAAACCTACGGAGCAGGAGAAATCATCGTCCCGACTCTTACGTGGGTGTCGGATATCGCGTCGGTGATTCAATGCGGATTCAAGCCGGTCTTCGTGGACATCAATCGCCGCACGTTAGGTATGGACACGGAGCAGGTGCCGAAGAAAATAACGCCGCAAACAAGGGCCGTTTTTTTGACGCATGTGCTCGGGTACAACGCTCTCGATGCAAATTTTCTCGCGGAGCTGAAAAGCCGCGGTATAATCCTGATCGAAGATGTCTGCGAGTCCTACGGCGCTGCGTTTCAAGGACAAAAATTAGGGACGTTCGGGCTCATGTCAAACTTTTCCTTTTACTATGCGCACCACATGAGCACCATTGAAGGCGGCATGATCTGCACCAACGAAGCGCAGCTGTATGAAACCGTGCGCATGCTACGTTCTCACGGAATGGTGCGCGAGGCGAAGTCCGACGATGTGAGAACCGCTTATTCCAGCCGCCATCCGGATTTGAACCCGGATTTTATCTTTGCATTCCCCGGCTACAACGTTCGAAGCACCGAAATCAATGCCGTGATCGGTCGTTCGCAGCTGAAGCGGCTGGATCAAAACAATAAGCTCCGGACGGAAAACCTGCGGCTATTTCTCAACAATCTCGATCCGGACAAATATCAGACCGATTTTGTCGTCGAAGGAAGCTGCAATTATGCTTTTACTTTGGTGCTCAAAGAAGCCAATCCAGTTTTTTGTGAGCGGGTGATGTCTATGCTGCGTGAGCTTGGCGTCGAGTTTCGCCGTGGGACGTCGGGCGGTGGCAATCAGCTTCGCCAACCCTACGCGAAGAAACTCCTGGGCGATAAGGAGTTCGAGAACTATCCGGCAGTCAATCATGTGCATTTTTACGGCTTTTACATTGGCAATTATCCGGGGCTGGAAAGAGAAAAAATTTTGAAGCTGTGCAGCGCGTTGAATACGCTCCCAACCAGCGAAGGGCCCCATGCCCACTAACACCGACCTCGACCTGGTGCTGATCCATCCGGGCAATCGAACGCAAATCTATCAATCTCTTGGCTCATCGTTATCAGCGATAGAGCCTCCCGTTTGGGCAAGTCTGATGGCGACGTTCGTCCGGAAACGCGGCTTTTCCGTGCAGGTCCTCGACGCGGAAGCGGAGGAGCTCACTCCGGAGCAAACGGC
>DATGYM010000262.1:0-8208 GCA_035297925.1 Pyrinomonadaceae bacterium
GGAGGAGATTTGCAAACGCGAGTTTCCCCCATTTGTGGAACTGACTTCAGACCATTTCTCGCTCTGTCATTTTGCTGCCGAAGTCTTCGCTGAATCGCAGCGAAGCAGGGAATGAACTTACGCCGGCTATGAGTTCAGTGGACACAAAATTTGATTTGCCTGATCAAGCGCTGCCGCCCACCGTCGCGTCGGTTGAGCCATTGATCTCTATTCGCGATTTGAAGTTGCATTTTGATCTTGGCCCCAATGTCAGCATGGGTTTCCGCAAACTTCCGCGCTGGTTGCGCCTGCTCGCGATAGTCATAAGCTCTTTAGTGGGCCTGGTCGTCGCTGTGAAGTTTGCGGATCTCGCAGGTTTTGATGTTTCAGGATCTCACGGCGTTCGCAGCTTTGTCGTCGGCTCGCTAATCGTTCTTGTAGTGGCCTTCCTGATAGGGGCTGTCTGCTTCCTTTTTTTACGCGCCATAATCGTACGCTTTGTTCCTGGATCTACAGCTCATCGAGTTGTTAAGGCTGTGGACGGAGTGACTATCGACATCAATTCCGGCGAGACCCTCGGCCTCGTGGGCGAATCGGGTTGTGGGAAATCCACTTTGGGACGCGCTATTCTCCGCCTTGTTGAGCCTACTTCAGGCCAGGTACTTTATCGCGATCGTGACCTCGCACATCTTTCAAAAAAGAAAATGCGTGAGCATCGCCGGCACCTGCAAATTGTTTTTCAGGATCCTTACGCTTCGCTCAATCCTCGGATGACAGTCGGGCAGATCGTTCGCGAGCCGCTCGAAACATTTAAGCTCGCCCGGGGAAGGGAAGCAGACCAACGTGTGCAGGAACTGCTGGAGACGGTTGGCTTGAGCAAACGATTCATCAAGCGCTTTCCTCATGAGTTTTCGGGTGGACAGCGCCAGCGCATCGGGATAGCGCGTGCCCTGGCTGTCGATCCGGATTTTATCGTTGCCGATGAACCGATCTCCGCGCTTGATGTTTCCATTCAGGCGCAGATCATGAACCTGCTTGAGCAACTGCAGCGCGAAAAAAATCTCACCTACCTTTTCATCTCCCACGATCTGCGTGCCATTCGTCACGTTTCCGACCGGGTTGCCGTGATGTATCTGGGTAAGTTGGTGGAAGTCGCCGATGCAAAGACAATTTATGCCGATCCGCTCATGCCCTATACCAAGGCACTGATCTCTGCGGTGCCGGTACCGGATCCGGAGGTTGAAGCCACGCGGCAACGAATAGTGCTCGAGGGTGACGTACCCTCGCCGATTAATCCGCCACGCGGCTGCCGTTTCCATACGCGCTGTCCCTACATGATCGAAGCTTGCAAAGAGGTGGTGCCACCCCTGATTGAGGTCAAGTCCGGACATTTTGCCGCCTGCATTCGGATCAGCCCAGAGCAGCCGGACATTGAGCGGGTACCACCCGAAGAAGCCCCAGGGCTCGCTGCTGCCCTGCAATCCGCTGCGCCAGCCACTAATTCTTAATTCTCACAATTACTCCCAAAAACCGCTGATCTGACGGGTTTTGCCGATGAAAAGCACTCGCCATTGGTCGTATACCAATAGGGTAAGTTGTCTTGTATTTTGAAATTGCCGAACGCGGAGGACCATCAGTGAGAATTTTTAAGTCGCTTGTTGCCGCCGTTCGCTGAAACCTATACTTGGTTGTAGCTCAAGCTTGAGGACTCCTCCGCAGCCTGGCCGCGGCACTCAAAGTTAAGAGTTGCTGAAACTTCCAGCAGTGCAAATGTCTCCGAAAAATCGTCCCCAACCGCCGCGTTCCAAGGACCGCCCCAAGAAGGGCGGAGTGTTGGAGATTGAAGACGCGCCGTTATCGGACGCAGCCACACCTCGCGCGCAAGGGCAACGTCACGCCAGTGGTCCTGCCATCGTTGAGGAACACCGCGAAGATGCCCCGCGCGGTTGGACGGAAGTGCAGGATAATCTCGCGGCTTCTACAGGCCTCTCCCTCTTACTCGTGAGCGGCCACCAGCCTCCAGCGCTCGTTGCTTCAAACAACAACTCGATATGCCATGCCTTTCAGTCTTCACTTGAGTATGTTGGCCTTTGTGATCCGTATTGTGGCGACGCTCATCGTCGCGCGCTCAGCGCCGGTTCCGCGGTGACTTACAAATGTCACGCCGGGCTCCAATGTTTCGCCATGCCCGTACAAATTGGCAGAAAACAAAATCTGGCTGCCATTGGCGGGCGGGCATTTGTGAGTGCGGCAGATTATCGCAACCTCGTCGATCGGTTTCGCGCCGGCGAATTGAACGACCTGCTGAGCAGCGAGCCATTTGAAAACGTAATCTTTGCCGAGCCGGAACGACTCGATCAGCTATCACAACGTCTGCAAACAGCGGCGCGAAACCATAATGCCCGGTCCAGCCAGGAGCAGGAAATTAACACTATCAACCGGCCGCCCGCAGGTAATGCGAAGGCCGCATCCGACGCCCGCAGATCCTCCGCGGAATTAACTGCGTACGACTCCTTACCTGATCTTCAGGAAGAGCTGGGCCGTCTGCAGGTCGAGCTTGAACATCGTTCACAGTTAGCTGAATCACTGCAGCACTTCCTCGAGCGCATTAGCTCGCGTGATCCTGCCAAAACCTACAGCGCGATTCTCACGCATTCAAGAGAACTACTGAAGGCCGAGCGGGCTTCGCTTTGGGTCTTCGATGAAAGCTCAAATGAAATCAGTCTAAAGGCCGCTGCCGGTTTTGCGACCGCCGTAGCCGAAGAGAGCCGAAAGCGGATGGGTGAAGGCATTTCGGGAAAAGTACTTGAATCGGGAAAACCACTGGTTGTCGAAAATTTGGAGCTGGCTGGACTTACTCCCGCAGCAGCGGAGAGGAAGTACAGAACGAAGTCTTTTATCAGTTACCCCTTGACGATGCAGGGACGAAAAATCGGCGTGCTGAACGTGGCCGACAAAACCAGCGGCGAAAAGTTTGATGATGTTGACCTGAGTTTGCTCGAGATTATCAGCCCGCAAATCGCGGTTGCCGTCGAACGTGCGGACTGGCAGGAACGCGCGACCCAGTTCCAGTTGATGTCGATAACCGATCCACTCACAGGATTGCTGAATCGCCGTTATCTTGAAGAGCGCTTGACCGACGAGTTGAACCGCTCACAACGCTACAACTATTCCATGAGCTGCCTGATGATCGACATTGACGATTTCAAGAATTACAACGATCGGAATGGACATCAGGCGGGCGATGTCGCACTGAAGATCACGGCCCACGCACTGAAGGCGGCGCTGCGCTCGGCCGACGTGGCGTGTCGCTACGGCGGCGAAGAGTTTTGCATTGTGTTGCCGCAAACTTCGCTAAGCGAGGCGGGAGTAATCGCCGAACGTATGCGGCAGCGAGTAGCCGAGAAAGTTTACCCCCATGGAAAATCGCAACCACTGGGCACCGTCAGCGTCAGCATCGGTATATCCACCTTTGCCAAAAATGTTGACACTGCAGAGAAGGTGATCGCGGCCGCCGACCGCGCTCTTTACAACGCAAAGTTGAAGGGTAAAAACCGCATCGAGTTTTATCTCGAGAGCTGACGAACACGCCTGCCGTAAATGAATAATCAGCGTCATAAGCCAGTGCTTCAAATCCTCGGCCGCGTTAAGCGCGACGAGTTTATCGGCAGATCTGCCGAACTGGAACGGCTGCTTGCGCATGCGAGCTTCCCTGCCGATGGCGCAGTCGCGGCCGAAGCGCAAGGCATGCTTGTTTTGACAGCGCCAGTGGCAGGCGTTTCAGAGTTACTGCGGCAGACGTTTGATACGCTCTTCAGCCGGCGAGAAGAGGTGGTGCCAATTTATTTCGCGCTGCCGCGCGCCGAAACTACGGCGGTGAGCGCTGCGATCGAATTCCTCAATACGTTTTTGCGGCAATACTTTGCCTTTCGCCGTGATGAACCGGAACTTTGCCACGCTTCACTGACCTTAAACGACCTCCTCAAACTGGCTCCGGCGCCCGACCTCGATTGGATTCAGGAACTGGTCGAGACGTATAACCAGCATCGGTTTGGAGAGAACGACAGAGAGCTGGTGCGGTTTTGTCTAACGGCCCCGGCTCGCGTTTTAGCAAACGACGTGCGCGTCTTTGTCATGTTTGACGCGTCGCAATTGGCAAACTACTTTGATTCACCATTCTCATTCGCTTCGGAAATTATTAAAGCGCTAAACTCGCTGAACGAGTGCTATGTGCTGGCTGGTCTAAGGCGAGAAATTCTTGGGGCGGTGGAGTCTGTCTGTGCCGCAAGCAATGCTCATCAGGTGCTGCGGTTAGATCGGCTCAGCGAAGATGATGGGCGCAACCTCGTAAGTTCTGAGGCACGCCGGCAGGAAGTAGTCATAAACGATGAGAGCCGAGATCTTTTGGTACAGCAACTGGAAGGAACTCCGTTTTTCATCAACGCAATACTCCGCGCCGCGCGTGAGGCCCATTTGCCGCTCGAGTCGTATCTGGCTTGCGAACGACTCTACATCGACGAGTTGATGGGCGGTCGGCTCAACCGCTATTTCTCCTCGACACTGGAAGTCATTGCCCCACAACCTGACCTAAGAGCTGCGGTGGTGCGCCTGCTGTGCGAAGCCCTGCCCGGAACCAATCGCACAGCTTCAATTGAGAGTTGGCGCAGACGTTTGCAGTTAGACGCCGGCGAGCTGGAACAGCTTCTCCAGTCTTTGCACATTTACGAACTAATCAACCGGGACGGCGCCACGATTGACGTCCAGGGGAGTTCAGAAGTTTGGAGAGATTATCTGCGCAGCCGATTTCGCCTGGACGCCTTGCGCGAGCCACGCGCGCTGGTCGTTGCCGACGTGATGGCGAGTGCATTGAAGCGCGCGCCACAAAAGATTGCCCGTCACTATCGCCGCGCCGCGGGCCTTCCTTTGCGGGAGTTGGTGGGAACGTTTAGCTCTCAATTCGTTCCCCAAAAGCTATTCCAATACGCCCAGTATGCCGAGATTTACAAAGGCGCTATGCCGGAAGAGATTTCCTCGGGACTGGATTCGGATAAAGATCTTTTGCGACTGCCACAAATTTTCCATGCCGCCAGTGGAGTTTCGTTCAGCCGGGCGCTGAACGCGCTGGGTGAAGAAAATTCGGTCGTCGCACATGGCTTTGAAGGTGCGGCCTACACTGATGAGAATGAAATCGTTTGGCTGGTGGGAAAGCTGGAGAGCAAACTAGAAGCAGATGTTCCGCTGGTAGAGCAGTGGCTGAGAGCACTTGAGAACGTGGCCCGACAATCAGGTTTTGTCAGGACCCGTCTATGGCTGATAGCCAACGAAGGCTTTTCTGCGGCTGCGACTGAGCTGCTGCGCGCTCATAACGCTTACAGCTCGAGCCACCAGCAGTTTGAAATATTGTCCAGCCGCCTGAACCCGGAGCTTTCTTCCGCTGTCGATGGCGAAGATGAGTTTGTGCTGATTCTGCCCATGGGCGCCGATAACGAGATGCTGGCCGCGAGCACGGCCGAACAGATTGCGCGCAGGCTCGGTTTCAGCACGGAGGCGGTAAACCAAATCAAGACCGCCGTAGTTGAGGCTTGCATCAACGCCTCGGAGCACAGTCTGAGCCCGGACAGAAAAATATATCAGCGGTTTAGAGTCGAAGATGATAAATTGGTCATTACTATTTCGAGTCGGGGCATCTTGCCGGCGAACCTAATCGCCAACTTTGAGACAGCCGGTGATGCCGAAACCCGGGGCGCACAGGCGCCAACCAATGAGCGACGGGGCTGGGGGCTAAAACTGATAAGGACGCTGATGGATGAAGTCGAGTTTGAGCGCGTCGACGAGGGTACAAAATTGCGCATGACCAAGTACCTTCGCAGTGCAAAGGTCGGGGCGCCGCCAGTCGCTTCGGATACCTGATGGGAGAATCAATCAAGTCCTCTATTCGCTCGCATTGCGTCGGCACCACGGCCGTCGTTTATGCCAGCGACTATCTGAACAAGCTGACCGGCGAAAGAATCGAGCGCGAGTGTAAGAAGCAACTCGAGTCCGGCGCCCGAGCTTTAGTTATCGACTTCAGTGATACTGAGCTTGTTAACAGCATAGGCATATCCATCCTGCTGGGCATCATAGACATTGCGGAGAAGAGCGGCGCGCTGGTGGTATTCTCCGACGTGAACAACGAGACGATGCAGCTTTTCGAAATGTTGGGCCTTACTCGGCACGTCGTGCTGGCCAGGAATGAACAGGAGGCTCTGTCCGGTCTTTCCAACTCGACGATTCAAAGGCCCGCGGTGGGACATTAAAGCGAAGAGAAACCGAGCTTCGGTACCAACGCAGTTCGACATGGAGGGTTTAGAGTTCAGCCCTTTAGGCTGTGATTTTGCGACTGCGGCCTATAACTTGTACTGTAAACTTCATTAGAGCCCGAGACTCCCGTTGAGTTGCAGCCGGTTCAATCGCTGAGTAATCTGCTAGTCCGGCTTTATGGAATCGAACACACAAAAGCTGATCCACTCGTTCGGCGCGCTTGCCGACCTGGGCCAGGAGATCGCCGACTCGGGCGACTTCATGCAGATGGTGCGCACCTCGCTGCACCTGCTGCTCGGCACGCTGGCCATACGCCGCGGCGCCATCCTGGAATGTTCGGCACACCTCGACACAACCAACCGGCTTGCGACCTGGGGCCTGGACCCCGCGTATGGCGCGGACTTCTTAATCGATGCCGAAACCAAAGCCGCGCTGTTGCGGTCCAGCACAGACGGGGCGGCCCTGGACGCAACCGCTGCGCGCGCCCCGGAAACGGGAACTCATCTGGATGACCCCTTGCGCGATCTGCGCACGCACGGAATCGAGCTCATCGTTCCCATGATTGTTCGCGGCAAGGTGTCAGGTTTGGTGACGCTTGGAGGCAAAGCGAGCGGTGAGCCGTTTACCGCCGACGATCTTGAAGTGGTGCGAGCAATGGTGCGACACATCGGAGTCGGCATTCACACGCATCGCTTGCTAGCCGAGGTAAAACAGCAGGCTGAGGAAAATCGCCGGCTCTACTACGAGCTGCGCGCCATCTATCGCGATACCGTACGCGCTTTCGCCGCGGCGATCGATATTAAGGACAAGTACACGCAGGGCCACTCTGAGCGCGTAGGCAAATACAGCGAAATCATCGCGCGAGAGTTGGGTTGGGGCGAAGAGCAGGTGGAGGGCATGGCCATCGCCGGCTACTTGCATGATGTGGGCAAACTCGTCGTTGAGCGCGACATCATCAATGCGCCTTACAAAATTGATGCTAAGCAATCGAGTGAATTAAATCGCCATCCCGCCGCCGGCTTTGAGATTCTTTCTGCGATCAATCACCCGTATGCCGACATTCCGCTCTCCGCAAAGTATCATCACGAACGCATGGACGGTCGCGGTTACCCCGACGGGCTCACCGATACGCAGATTCCCATCGGCGCCAAGATCGTTACCCTTGCCGATTCCTTTGACGCGATGACAACGGACCGGCCTTACAAAACGCGGCGGTCGTTTGCCGAAGTGATTCATGATCTCCGCTGCAATACGGGTCCGCAGTTTGACCCGGTTGTGGTCTGCGCGTTTTGCCGGGCGCTGCTGAAGGAATTAACCGGCGAGACCAGGGAACGCAGGTTTCTCAGGATGCTGGGGAAGAACTACCTCGACTCCGAACGCGACGCCCCACTGCTAATCACACTCCTCTCTGAACTCGATCCGACTACAAAGGCGGCCGCCGTGGGTGGATCGTGATCTGAAAGCACCAGGATCTACCGCGGCTGGATGCGCAATACAAAATTGCAGATGGAAATTTTTTGATCGGGCAGAACTTCCGCGCGTTCCTCACGCGGGAGTTCGCGATTGCCCACGATGGTCGGGTTGCGGCCTTTGGCAAGCAGCCAGTAACGGCCATCATTTTCGCGAGTGAGAGTCGCATGTACGCGGCTTATTTCCGGATCGCCTCTTAAGGGCAGATCAACCGTAATCGAACGCGAGCCGCGTCCGATCGTGATCTCCGGCTTAGTGATCGGCACTACTGACTCGCGCACTCCGTCTTTCCAGATTTCAACTGCATAAAGCTCTTGGATGCGCGGGCGCACCACCGTCTGTTCGCTTTGTTCACCGGGCTCGGTATCACCCGTGGTGCCGTCAGCGCGCTCGCGTATTGTGTCGCTGAGGTTGAAACCGGCAGATTGCGCGGCGGGCACAGCGCCCACCCTCGCGTTG
>DATGYM010000263.1:0-2975 GCA_035297925.1 Pyrinomonadaceae bacterium
CCCCCGGCCAGAGCTTCCTCACGGGAGCGAGCCGCGCCACACTCAGCTTCACAGACTCAATCGGGCTTCTTTCAGGATGAAAATGCCAGAAATTGGAGCTACGGTAATTCCAAGTCAAGCGAGTAGATCTCGTCGGAACTAACGTCACGCACCAAGAGGGCCGAATCGTCGGGAGCGAGTCCACTCCAGGCCCAACCGTAGCCACCATATCGGCGTATATCCTTCAAATCAATGAGGAATTCAGGGCGAGTCTGTCCTACTTTTACACGGAGAAAGGCGGCCTCTTCCGTGGAAGTATTGTCGTAATAGATGTACCTTCCGTCGCGCGACCAGGTAGGAAAACCGATGGCACCGGGTTCCGTGATCCAGTCTGTCCATTTCCTCGTCTTGAAGTCGTAGAGCAGGAGTTTCTTGGAGTCAGCGGAGAGAGCGGCCAGATGCTGGCCATCAGGCGACCAGCGAGGACCATACAAATTGTCCGAGCCAGGAATTGTAGAAATCTGCTTTGACCTCAGATCTAAGATCTCAATGACGATTTTTTCACTTCGTCCGGCGTGAAAAGGCATCTGCCCAAAGGAGATTCTTTTCCCGTCGGGAGACCAGGTTGGATCCGACAGATTGTCCTTCTTCGCAAGCAGTTCCTGCGGCATTCCGCCCTGCTCCGATATCAGAAAGATTTTCCAAGGCCGGCCTGTCTGTAAGTCGACGTATGCTATTTGGGTGCCGTCCGGCGACCAGCGTGGCGAAAAAGCCATAACCGGCGCATAGGTAAGCTGCAGACCTTCGCTTCCGTCAATGCGACTGCGCCAGAGGGTACGCTCGGGGTAGGACACGTAAGCAACCCACTGTCCGTCTCGGGAAAAGTCCAGTTCACCTGCCGAGATTCCTGAAAGAAAGGGAGTGAACTGCCGGGACCGACTTTCATAACGGACGAGTTCTCCGCGGGGCAGCAACCCGTCCGCGAACACTTTCCTGCCATCAGGACTTGGCACAGGAGGCCCCAGAGACATGGGCCCAGTTGTCAGTTGGAACGTCGCCGACGGCCGTCGCTCGAAGAATCCCAGAGATTCACGCAGGGCCCAAATATCGGATCTGCGGTCCGAAATGTTGCTGACAAACAAATAGTAGCGGCCATCCGCGCTCCAAACGCCGCAACACGCCGACGTTACGCTGTTCAAGCCCTTGAGAACAGGGTGAAAATCGGTACCATCTGCTTGCACCTCCCAAATCGAAGACGAACTGCCCTGGAGACCGAGCGTGAACCGAAGCCGCCTGCCATCGGGCGAGAAGCGTATCCAGTATGCCGCGCCGGAGACAGTAATCAATTTCCGAGCATTGGTACCATCCGCGTTAGCCATGTAAATGTCAGAGCCCTTGACAAAGGCGAGTTGGCGGCCGTCTGGAGACCAGACGCCGAAGTGACCGACAACATCCGCGAGACGGCGGGGAGCGCCTGCGGCGAGGGGCAAAGTCCAGAACTGCGCTTCAGTTTCGGTGCCTATGAAATTAGCCGCCAAGAGCTGGGAATGATCGGGAGAAATGTCGGTCACAGCGATATTTGTAAATGGGGTGGGAATGATCGAAGTATCACCGCCGGTGACCGACGCCTGAGCCAGGAACGTACGCGCTCCGTTAGTCTCAATGATGTAGAGCCGTGAACCGTCAGTCAGAAAGCCGTTTTGTTTAGGAACCCCGTCGTGGGTGATTTGCGTCGTGTTGAGCACTCTAGGTGGAGGAAGAGGCCGACCGAGCCAAACAAGTATTCCCACAAGGGCGATGACCAACACTGCCGCAGGAAACACAGTCTTCCAGAACTTCCTGTCACCAGCCGTAGTACGAGATTCGGCAACCTCCACACCAGTCGACGACGGGGGCGGAACCGAACTCGATGTTGGCTCTCGTTGATGTGCCTCAGATTGTGATGCCGCCTCCTGCACGATTGGAGCAATGAAGCGATACCCTCGTCGGGCAAGTGTCTCAATGAAGATGGGTGATTCCGCCGATTCGCCCAGCGCATCGCGCAGTCTCTTGATGGCGGCATTCAGACTGTGATCGAAGTCGACGAAGGTGTCTGCCGACCAGAGTTTGCTGCGCAGTTGCTCTCGGGTAACCATCTCTCCCGGCCGTTCAAGCAGCGTCGCCAAGACTTGAAACGGTTGTTCTTGGAGCTTTATTTTCTGTCCCCGTTGGCGCAGTTCACCAGTGTGGAGATTGACCTCGAACGTGCTGAAACGGATGATTCGGGATGAGGGATCGGCTGACACGGAAACGTCCAAGTTGTGGCCCGAAGTCTAGCACCTTTTCGGGCGCAGTTTCGATGTGTGACGCCTTGTGCTTGCCTGACTCCTGAGACTACCGGGAAGTGTTCATTGGTGAGGCTCGATATCTGAATAACTTTCGACACTCGAGTCTTAAAAAGCCGTCGAAGACGGGGATGTAAAGACCGCCCTTTTCGAGGACGAATTTGCACGAAATGAGACAGGCGCGCCATTTGAATTGCTCGGTACCGTGCTTCTTGCCGTAGGCGGTGATGTCTTCCTGGGAAACGCCAAACACCACGGCTCCGATTTTCGACCAGACGCAGGCACCTGCGCACATCGCACAAGGTTCGTGTGTGGAATATAGCACGAAATCCGGTAGATACCGGCCGTAGCCGGAGGAGACATACTTCAATGTTTCAAGCTCCACGTGCTTGATGGATGAACCCGAAGTTTTTACCCGGTTGCCGGCCGATGCGATAACCACTTCCCGATTTCCAATGAGCTGCGTGATCACGGCACCGATGGCATAGTCGCCTCGGTCGCGAGCGCGCTTTGCCTCCGCGATCGCAAGCTGCATGAATTTTGTCTTCGGTTTGTAGGTTGGAGGAATCATTATCCTACCCCTCCCCCGTTAGCAGCCATTCAACACTCTTCACAAACTCCCGATTGATCCGAAACAGGATCTCCGCCTCCATTTTAACTTTGCCGCGTTCT
>DATGYM010000264.1:0-3662 GCA_035297925.1 Pyrinomonadaceae bacterium
TAGTGGCTGTCTGCTGCTCCAAGGATTCCTTCAGTTCGTTGAACAACCGCACGTTTTCGATGGCGATGACCGCCTGATCAGCAAAGGTTTTGAGAAGCGCGATCTGCTTGTCGGTGAATGGACGGACTTCCATTCTACGAACCGCAATGCATCCGATAGCCACACCTTCGCGTAAAAGCGGTGCGGCGAGGATAGTACGCGTGGCAGAAAGTTGCTGCGCCGTTCTAGCCTGAGGGAAGTCTGTTTCAATCTCTGCCTCGAGGTCGTGGACATGAACCGTTTGGCGGTCGATTACGGCTCGGGAGCCCGGTATGCCACGAGTGATCGGTAGCTCGTTAACTCTGGGCATTGGTCCATACGAGGCTGCACGCCGAAGGATATCGTCCTCGACACGAAGTATGTCCGCATCCCTGGCATCACAAAGCCGCGCGGCATTTTCCGCCATTGTGTCCAGCACCGGTTGCAGGTCCGTCGGCGAACTGGCGATCACACGGAGGATTTCGCTCGTGGCGGCTTGATGCTCCAATGCCTGCTTAAGCTCCTGAGACAGGCGGACGTTTTCAATGGCAGTCACGCTCTGCAGCTGCATACATTCCGCGAGTTGCTGGCGTAACTCCGCAATCGTCTGCGCTTGCTCAGTCACAGACGTTTTCACTACGGAACGGCGAGGTTTTGCCGTTGTATTTTTAGAGCCTTTTTTAGTGGTGGTTGCCATAAAAACAAACACGCCACCGGAGATGTTGGTTGCGGGAGAAACTAGCAAGTAAGACAGATCTGGTTACGCTGTGGCAACAGGCTCCCCCAGCGGCTGAGCTGACTTTTACTTCAGGGGGTCGGCTGTCGTCAAATAACAAAGCAAATACCTTTCAAGGAGAGAGCCACGAACCATTCCGACGACCCCGCGCGTAACAGCCGTGCTATTTTCGCAAGAACGTTAGCCATGCGTGATCTCAAGATGTTCGCGCTACTTCGTCCCGACCCCGATTAACTGTGAGTCCCCATTTTTCACGTGGAAGAGTTGTCATAGGCCGTCCTCCTTTTCCGCGATTCGGTTGAAACGAGAGGTTTTATTGCCGCCGCGTTCTTCTTTCGCTTCTCTGCTATCCCAGATATGCCTATTATTAAGGGACCGCGGTAAAAGGACGGCTGTCTACTCCAGCCGGGAACAGTGATGTCGCCCATGGGAAATCCCCGCTGATGCGTGACTCAAGGCGGCGTTTTGACCACCTTGAGTCACCATGCCTACCAAAAAACGACCTGCGACCGGAGATTTATTTTCCAGGTACAGCCAGGCCCTTGCTCTTTTCGGCTACCTTATCCAGCTCTTCCGGAGTAAATATCCGCCTCGCCGTTAGCGTAATTCCCGTAGTCCTCCCAGCTAAAGCGATAGCTCCAAGGGCGTCGGCGCCACCGGACGATACCTCGACTATGCCGAACGCATCAGGCCCATCGTTCTGTGGGCTAAAATACAAGTTCTCCAAACGTGCTTCGTGCTGTTTGAGAAGTTCTTGAACAGCAGCCGCTCTTTTGGTTCCGCCGTCCTCGATCAACCGCTTTGCGGCCTCTTGGCTAAACGTGGCTTGTATTAAAAACCTAGGCATAAAAGCCTCCTTCTCTGTTTGTCTTTTTTCCACCGTTTTACTCATGCGTCGCTGAATCACGTTCTTTGCAACACGGCTCACTCGCCCGATACTAGCGGCCCTTATACCATCTTGCGCATCTCGTCGATTGAGAAAGCCCGGACAAATTTCATTTTGACGTTCCCCAATGACTGAATCGAACACATGAGCTTGTTAATGGACTCGGGCCCCTCCGCTTCGATGAGGATTGCAGCATCGTGGGGTCCGCTTGGCGTATAAAAGAGGTCTTTCACCTGGACGCCCAATTTTGCAGCCTCCGCTTTCGACGCTTCGGCTCTATCAGGAGAATCTTTGATTGCGCGACGGCCTTGATCCGTATAATCGACCAGAATCACTCCTTTAACCATAAAGCACCCCCTCTAGATTTATTGCGACGGCGTTTTCATTGGGAGCAACACAAAAAATAATTGCTCGTGCAACTGAGCGGCTCTGCGTCGCAGTCCTTAGCGCACCGGCTGGTAATCAATTGCCAAAAAAAAAGGCCAGCACACCCTGGACTGATACCAGAGCGGCTGGCCTTAAACTCTCCTGTTCATATCCCCCTCTGAGGAACAGTTTGCGTTCCTCCATTTTGGCCTCAGATCATGCCGAAAGCCTGCTCAATGATGGGGGAGGCTCGATTAGGTGGCGATAAATATCACCGGAGGTACGTCTGTCAAGACAAAAAATACGTTTCACGGTTCTGCGAAATATTTGTTCAAGAATCTTTGCCCGAGCGCACACCGGCCTTGCGCATTTGCTCCTCGACAATTGGCCGCATCCGTTTGTAATAGGCGTTCTCAGGTTCGCGTCGGTTAACTCCTGCGGACCGGGCGCGTGGCGCGTGTAATTCCTATCCCTCGTAATCTTAAGCCTTCCAGTGTTCAGGATGTTTCATCTATCCCCATCCGTGCTTTTGCCCTGTAATTCTGGTTTGAAGCACGGAGGCAAATTCTCTCGGGTCTTCCTTCGCCTGTTTTTCGATGAGCGCATCGCATAGGCCGTGCAGTTTCATTTTTTTCTTGCGAAAATGTTTTTTACTTGTCATTACCGCCCTTGTCGTCTGACGTGTGGAGCGGCTGATGCCCTCAGTATTCCAGGATCTCTGCCAGTCCCGCTGAGCATGTCTCATGCCGCTCCAGAGCCGGAGTAATCAGAAGACGCTAAGACTCAAATGTATCAAAAGGTTTTCCAAGCAGGACAACTTTAATCGCAGCATAGGAAACACTAAATAGTGCAACGGCGGTTTACAAAGTGTAAACGACAACGCTCTGACCGGCTTAAAACCGCGGAATCAACGAAAATGGATTAATGTCCCGTTGACGCAGGAATGACCGTCGCGAAATCTTCTGCAATATGTTCGAGGTAATCGAATCATCCCGTGAGAATCGACTCAAATTTGATACTCCTCATGAGTCGAATTGCGACTCTCGCGACCTGTTAACCGAACAAAAATATCGTTTTCATTGACCTGATATTGTGGCATATCCGTTGCGGTGAAAGAGGCACGGCCATGAATAGGAAGGCCCTTTGGCTGCTTACGGTTTTTGTTCTCGTTTCTGTCCGATTCGCTGGGGCGCAGGGCACTGGCAAAGTTCACCGCATAGGCTATATCTCCATCGGTCCTGTGAAGGGGAGTACCGAGGAGGCGGTCGTGCAAGCCCTGCACGAACTAGGATACATTGAAGGACAGAATTTTGTCATAGACTGGCGGTTTACTGGAGGGAAGCTCGACTCGCTGCCAGGATTTATGACCGAGCTTTTGCGTCTGAAAGTCGAGGCTATTGTTGTCATAGGTACTCAAGGCGCGCTGGCCGCCAAAAAGGCTACACAAACCGTTCCGATTATCTTCGCGATTGCTGAGAATCCCGTGGATAGCGGTGTCGTTGCGAGTCTCGCACGGCCTGGTGGAAATCTTACTGGAGTGACCGACCTAGCAGGAGAGTTAGCTGCCAAACGGCTAGAGTTACTCAAGCAGACCGTTCCGAAACTCGCCCGCCTGGCTGTTTTGGTGTGGATTCCCGATGTTCCGGGCAACGCCGC
>DATGYM010000265.1:0-13572 GCA_035297925.1 Pyrinomonadaceae bacterium
GGCCGCGACTACACCCGCCGCTCCGGGTGAGGACCTGGTCTTTCGAGCCAGATATACGGGAACTTATTACGCCAAAGTCTACACGGGGGTTAGCACGACGGTCGGCACAGGGGACTATCTTCTTTCAATTTCGGTAATCAATGGTTCCGTGCCGGTTACGCGCTCGATAAGCGGCACGGTTGTCGATAGCGGCAGCGCGCCGCTAAGCGGTGTGACCATGACTTTAAGTGGCGATCAGTCTGCCATGACAACTACAGCTGGGAATGGCACGTACTCGTTCAGCAACCTTGCAAACAACGGCAGTTATACCGTCACGCCAGCAAAAGTGAGTTACACTTTCGCTCCGCCCAGCACATCTTTTCCAAATCTAGCCAGTGATCAAGTCGCCAACTTTACCGGTACGGCAACACCAACACCGACACCGACTCCTACTCCGACGGCGACCCCAACTCCTACGCCCACTCCAACACCCTTTGTTATTTCCGGTCAGGTGACGGAATACAACGGCACTCCAGTTTCCGGGGTAACGATGACTTTTACGATCGACCAGATGGGAACGATCTTCACGAGTACAACGCAAACTGACGTGAATGGGAACTACTCGTCGGGTAATTTACCCTGCGGGAACAGTAATAAGGTTGAACCGTCGAAGCCGGGGTTGGTTTTCAGTCCCACCTCAATAAGTTTCGTCAACACCTGCGCCAGCCAGACCGCGAATTTCCTTGTCGTTCCGCCGGTTGTTATCAGTCAGATTTACACATCCGGAGGGGAGGCGGGCGCGGTTTATAAAAACGATTACATTGAGTTGTTTAATCGTGGCGGCGTGAGCATCAATCTAACCGGCTGGTCCGTCCAATATACGTCGGCCACCGGGACCACCTGGCAACTCACCAACCTAACTGGCGTTACGCTGCTTCCTGGTCAGCATTACCTTGTGCGAGAGGCGTCAGCGGGGGCAAACGGAACCGACTTGCCGACACCAGATGCTGTTGGCGGGATTTCAATGAGCTCCGCAGGAGGGAAGGTAGCGCTCATCAGCAATAATATTTTAGTTGTCGGCGGAGCTCCGTGCCCGCTTACTCCGAACGTGGTGGATTTAGTCGGCTACGGACCATCGACTAACTGCTTTGAGGGATTCAATCCAGCTCCACTGACGTCGACGACGACGGCCGATATCAGGCAGGGAAGCGGTTGCGTAGACACGAACAACAACGGCGCCGACTTTGCTACCGGAACCCCTGACGCTCACAACACGGCATCCCCCTTGAATGCATGCAGTTCGACGGTGCAGTTCAATTCTGTAATCGCCCCAGTAACTGAGACACTCGACGCAACCACCAAGCTCGACATTGCCGTTACGCGCGGTGGTGATACCTCCGCAGCGGCCAGAGTGGATTATTCGAGCTCTGATGTAACTGCCAGTGAACGATCTGACTATCTGGCGGCGTTGGGGACATTGCGCTTCGCAGCCGGTGAGACTACTAAAGTCATTACTGTGTTCATCGTCGACGATCGTTACGCTGAAGGTCCAGAGACGTTCAATATCAATCTGAGCAATCCGATTGGTTGCGCGCTCGGGACACAAACCACATTTACCGTGACTATCAACAGCAACGAGATGACCGATGGGTTGAATCCGGTTAAAGACGCCAGCTTCAATTCCGACTTCTTTGTGCGTGAGCATTATGTTGACTTTTTCAATCGCGAGGCGGATCCGAGCGGGCTGGCATTTTGGAAAAACCAGATTGATGAGTGCACTACTCAGGCGTGCCGCGAAATTCGCCGCATCAACGTTTCCGCAGCCTTTTTCGTTTCGATTGAATTTCAGGAAACCGGCTACCTGGTTTACAAAGCATACCAGGCGGCGTTTAATTCCGGTGAATTTTTGAAGCTGCGAAACTTTCTTCCTGATACACAGGAGATTGGCCGCGGGGTGGTGATTGGCCAGCCTGGCTCGGATGCGCAGTTAGAGGCGAACAAGCAAAGATTCTTCGCCGACTTCGTGGTGCGGGAAAGCTTCCTGGCCGCCTATCCAAACTCGCTGTCGGCAGCACAATTCGTCGACAATCTGAATGCCAATACTTACGACCCACAAAACCCGGGCTCAGGTGGCGCGCTGACCCAGAGCGAGCGCGACGATTTGGTGGCTCAACTCACGGATCCCGCATCGCCGACACTGCGTGCGCAGGTGCTGCGAGCCGTAGCGGAAAACGGAGTCTTCAACACGCGTCAGTTCAATAAAGCGTTTGTGCTGATGCAGTACTTCGGTTACCTCCGCCGCAACCCCAATGATCCGCCCGAAGCCGGCCTGGACTTTGCCGGCTACAATTTCTGGCTTGGCAAGCTGAATCAGTTCAATGGAAACTTTGTTAACGCTGAGATGGTGAAGGCCTTCATCACTTCTGGCGAGTATGAGCAGCGCTTCGGGCCTTGATTTTCGAGCAACGCGCAGCGCCGCTTTCCGCCGGTCGCAGTACAAAATTGAGGGAACGGCATGCCGTGCCCTGCCTGCAGAACTGGTGCTCGTAGGGGACGCCGTGGCGTTCCCCTGGCGGCGCGCCAATCACTTATAGTGCGAGGTCGCTGAGGAAATAAGCGACCTATTCCAGCTACACTTTGCGTTCCTGCGGGACGCCAACTTCACTCTCGCTTCCGGCGCGTAAGTTATTGACTCCTATACGGACTTCGGGTATTGTCTGCCACATAAATCGCCAGTCATGTTGGCCGTGCTGAAGTCCCGGACTCGAGCACTCATTTCGGCCGCGGAAGGCCTAGGACAGTAGCGTAGCTCAAGCATTCGCGCTCATCGCCGGCGCCGGAAAATAACCAAAACTCAGAATTGAGTAAGCTTGTTCTCATCAAGATTACAGTTTCGACGGTGTCGGACCCTTTAGCGGACTTTATGTAATGTCACAATCGGAGACACACGATGGAATCCCCTCGGAATAATTCTAATTACAGATCATCTGTGATTGTTGCGTCTGCAGTTTTTTTGGCCCTGCTGACCTTGCTCTTAACGCCTGCCGAACGATTTAGGCTCGCGGTCCACGCACAAAACGCAGCAGCCCCAATAGGTGAGCATTCTTACGCCAGCCTCAGCGCTGATCAGGTAGCCGCCATCAAACTCCTCGACAAAAGCATTGCAGACGGCGCGCCCGCTTCAATGGAAGAGAAAAATATACTGCGTCGCTTCAGGGCAGGCGTACAGATATCAGAGCTTGAAGCGCAAGTTTTACTCACGCGAGTTTTGTACGAGTACTACGTCGCGAACAATTATCTCAATAGTGAGAACTATGCGTTGCTCAAGAAGTATGAGGACTATTCTTTGGCCGAACACAGGTTCATCGAAGATGCTCGGCTGAAAATGAAAAGAGAAAGCTATGCGCGTCAGTTGGCACTGGAGCCCAAGCTGAAAACACTCCAACCGGAGGCCATTCCCCCAAACGACACTTGTGCGGGGGCGATTGCGATAACCGACACAGGTTCATATCCGATAACTACGGCCACCGTTGACGCCGTCGACGCGACCACCACTGGCGATCCGACATTTTGTGCCTCGCAGGACGATACAATCTGGTACACGTTTGTACCGACAATTACCGGTACTTATACCATCACGACCTGCTCCAGCGTGGCTCCCGGAACAGGCTCGAGCGATACGATTCTTGGAGTGTTTACGTCCAGTGGCGGCTGCGCTGGCCCGTTTACCACTGTTGACTGTAATGATGACGATATAAGCTGCGGCGCCAACGCCAATGCCTCGACCGTTTCTCCAATCCTAACTGGCGGCACTACTTACTATATTGTTGCCGGCCGCTCAACTTTCTTTTTAGAGCCGTCGTCGGTGCCGATCCAAATCGCCATCACTCGGCTTCCAGCGCCTGCGAACGACACCTGCGGCAGCGCCACTGCACTAACCGTGAATACGCCTGTCTCTGGAGGAACCACTGTAGCCGCCAATGATGATTATCGTCTTTCGGGCACGACCTGTTATACGGGCTGGGGCGACAATAGCGTGGGCAATAGCAGTTCTACCGCGGTCGGTCGCGATGTTGTTTATTCATTCACTCCAGCCGCGTCAAACACGTATTCTTTCCGCGTAACAAAATTCGGAAATACGCTCGATCCAGTTCTGTATCTGATGACTTCATGTCCGGGTGGTACCGGCCCGATTTCCGTGACTTGCTCGAATAGTGCCGGGCCGGCTACGGTCGCCGCCCATCGAGTAAATGGCACAGGAGCACAGGAGATACCTTGCGTATCGTTGGTGGCAGGGCAGACCGTTTACCTTGTTGTTGACGAAGCGCTGATCAGCACGGGAAGCACGAATTTTACGGTTGAAGTAAACGCATGTACTGAAGAGCCTGAAGCCAACGATAGCCATGCTAACGACACTCCGGCAACAGCGGGCGTTGGCACGGAAGGCGTGATTAGCTCCAACACTGATATTGATTTCTATACGCTGGGAGTACCGACGGCAGGATCCAGAGTGTTTGCGCTGGTCGACGGGCTCGCCGGCAACTCCACTGATTTCGACATGCGCGTTACGAACACGACGGACACGCTGGAGTTCGACGCTGTGGACGCAGACGCCCAGTTTGGCTCCCTGTCTCCTGTTATTGGTGGCACTCTGCTTACCGGTGTTGATTCCTATCTACGCATAAGCCACGGCGGCGCTACCTCAGCTTCTGGTCCTTACCGGCTCTATACGAAGGTTCAGCCGGCCGGCACGCTGAATACGCCGAATTGCGCCGGGACGAAAAACTCTGCGACTGCTGAAGCCGAGCCCAATAACACGGCAGCGCAGGCAAATTCCGCCGTCAATAATTACTTCTACGGTGACATTCCTACGCCCGCCCCGGCTACCGATGTTGACTATTATTCGTTTACCGCAAACGCCGGTGATTTGATCTTTATGGCACTCGACGGCGATCCATGTCTTGGCAGCGCCATGAATGCGGCGATGGATTTGCGGGATTCAGCCGATGCCTTACTAATCGGGGTGAACGATGGCGACGGCACTAACTGCGGCGCTTCTTGTACGCCAACCGCCGGCAATCTGGCGGCTAGCACACCGGTGGCTCCAGCGGAGGCGTTAGTCTGGCGGGCGCGATACACAGGAACTTACTACGCAAAGGTGTACACCGGAATCAGCACCACGGTCGGTACGGGGGATTATTTACTTTCAATCTCCGTAAACAACGATCACGGACCAACAGCTGCCGATTCATCGATCTCCGGAAGGGTTACCGGAAATACGGGCGATCCTCTTGCGGGCGTGAATATGGTCCTGACGAGCGGCGCCGGCATTAAGCAAACTACCACCGATGCCGACGGTCATTATTCATTTCCAGAACTTGAAACCGGCGACTTCTTCGTAGTCGCACCTGCGGGCAGCAACTACTCCTTCACCCCCTCGAAGCGTCCCTTCTCGCTCCGTGGCAATGTCAGGAATGCCAACTTCACTGCGAACGCGATCTGGGCCGATCGAACAAAATCCGACGGTCCTTCACCTAATGCACCGCTGAGCTTGCAAAGCACTGGGTCGAGCAATGGACAGTCAATCGAACAGTCATGGGCGACAGCTTCCCCGGACTCAGCCCGGACTGGCTCGCTCAAAATATCGGCTGGAGCGCTCGACGTTCAGCAGGGAATTGCTGCCGGGCCTGCCGTGAAAATTGAAGTACGCCAGAGTGGTTGGTTCCGCATAACGCAGCCCGAACTGCTCGCTGCCGGCCTGGATCCGACTGCGAATGCGCGCATGCTGCAACTCTACGTTGACGGTGTCGAAGTTCCGATCCTTCTCAGCGGCGATAGTGCAAGCCTTAAGCCCGGTGACACGCTGGAATTTTATGGCGTCGGCCTGGATACACCCACGACAGACACACGTACGTATTGGTTAATCAATGGAAACGCGCCGGGCCAACGCATCAGCGGCAGGCGGAATAAGGCAGTATCCAATTATGCTCCCTGGACCGAGAGTGCCGGCCTCAGGAGCTTTGGCTACACGACCGAGCGTAAAGAAAAGCTGACTTACTTTGCCAATTTGCTGAACGGCGAAGCTGAGAACATTTTCGGCCAGCTCGTCATGCGCGATCCGGCGGTTGAAACCCTCACCGCAAAGAACCTCGATGGGGAAGCGTCGCTACAACCTGAGCTGGAGATTGCGTTGCAGGGCGTGACGCCATTGACTCACCAGGTGCAGGTAAAAGTGAACGGCACCAATGTGGGCACGATTGCGTTCGATGCTCGCCAGCACTCCGTGACGCGGCTTCCGTTTGATTCCAGCATGCTCTGCGACGGCGACAACCTTATTTCACTCGCAGCCGTGGGCGGCGATACCGACATTAGTTTTGTGGATTGGATGCGTTTAACTTACGCGCGCCAGTACGTGGCGGAGAACAACGCACTGCAATTTAGTGTTCCCGGCGGCAAGGGAGTGCGCGTCAAGGGATTTACGTCGCCAAATATCCGCCTGATTGATATCACGAACCCTCAGTCTGTTACTGAGCTTGATGCCACTCTCATTCCGGAAGGAACGGGATACACATTAAGAGTTTCAGCGAAGGGCACTGAAGTACGCTCCTTCCTTGCGTTTGCAGATAATTTAGCGAGTTCTCCAGCCGCTGTAACAGCGAACGTCCCATCAAGCTGGAATGCTGGTATTAACGCGGCGGATATGCTCGTTATTACCAACAAGGCTTTTCGTGATTCGATCGAGCCTTTGGCGGCATTCAGACGGAGTCAGGGCCTGAACGTGGCTGTGATTGATATCGAGGATGTTTACGACGAATTCAGTTATGGTGCACATACGCCTGCAGCCGTGAAGGATTTTCTCGCTTGGACGGCCAGCCACTGGACCAGCGTCCCCCAATATGTACTCCTCGTTGGTGACAGCACCTGGGATCCGCGCAACTACCTGGGACAAGGAAATAACGACTTTGTCCCGACCAAACTGATCGATACTTTTTACATGGAGACCGCTTCCGATGACTGGCTGGTAGATTTTAATGGGGACGGCAAGCCCAACATGGCAATTGGAAGGTTGCCGGCCCGCTCGGCGACCGAAGTCAATCTGATGGTTTCAAAGATTCTGGCCTACGAACAGGAGCTGCAGTCGGGCGCGCCTTTGCGCGACGCGGTGATGGTCGCGGACAGTGGATTTGAATCAGAGAGCAGTCAGACGCGCGCGCTTTTGCCGGCAGGAATCTCCGTACAGACTATCAATCGCTCGGCCATCGGCAATGACGATCTTGCTCGTGACCAGATCATCAGCGCACTCGATCAAGGCCCTATGCTTGTCAACTACTATGGCCACGGCTCCCTGACGGACTGGACTGGAGCGGCCCTGCTGGAAAACGATCTGGCTAATGGATTGACGAATGCGAATCGGTTGTCGGTTTTTATAATGATGACTTGTCTTAACGGCTACGCGCATGACGCCTATATCGACAGTCTCGCCGAGGCGACGCTTAAGGCGCCTGAGGGTGGCGCCATGGCGGTCTGGGCGTCATCGGGAATGACGGAGCCAGGACCACAATTTGCGATGAGTAGTGAGTTTTACCGCCAGGCATTCGGCAACCAGTCATTACGGCTGGGCCAGGCCATCCAGAACGCGAAAGCGGCAACGATTGACAATGACGTCCGACGCACCTGGATGCTGCTGGGAGATCCGGCCATGCGCCTGTGGTAATTGCCTGGCAGGATCAGCTTAGACTGAGCGTTTGAAACGGTTGAGACGTGACGAAAATACTCTTACGGTGTCCTTATGAAGAATGATTGCAAAAACGATTTTCCCCTGGCGCGGAAAGATGGATTAGTGCTGCGTGATCTGGGCGATGAGCTATTGGTTTACGATCGCGAACGCGATAAAGCCCATTGCCTGAATCGTTCAGCAGCCGCAGTTTGGCAACGGTGTGACGGACGCTCTGCTCCGGCTCAGATTGCCGCTGCGCTGCAACAGGAGTTTGGAACAGCAGTCGACGAGAGGTTTGTCTGGCTGGCACTGGAACAGATTGGCAGGGACCATCTGCTCGACCAAACCCTCGAATGGCCAAAGACCGTCCCCCGCCTCAGCAGACGTGAAGCATTTCGTCGAATAGGACTGGGAGCGGCCATCGCTCTGCCCGTGGTGATTTCCATAACGGCACCCACGCCGGCACAGGCGGCCACCTGCCGGGCTTCGGGCTCAGTGTGCAATACCTCAAGCCAATGCTGTTCCGGTATTTGTGCTTGCCCCCCGGCACAGACCTGCCCTCCCAGCAACATGAGATGTGTTTAGGCGCTGGCCAGGGGCAACATCGGAGTAGCTGAGCAGCCACTCCTCAAAAAGCGACACTTATCTGCTGCAACGAGGGCCGTTGGCGGCTCCAAACCGACAAGAGAAAGGGAAGCAACGGCAGCTTGAACGAGGGTCCCTCCCTTTGTGAAACTGTATCCAGCACATTTCCACAGTGCCGGACTAGCCAGGGCCCGTGCTGGAAAATTATCTTGACAAGCTGTTGATCAAGTTTTAATGTGCTGATTGGTCCACCAAATCAGTGGGCTTGATGGGAACTGGTGATGTTGACATGCGGTATCACTAAATCCTCATTTAAGCTACCTGCCCTATTTAGTCATTACTGGATACGTCCCATACCCAATTGAAACTCAACCGATAAAGGCACACTCCGTGTGAACGGGGGTCGCAAAGCCTACGGGGGTCACGAGAATTTCGAAATTCGGGTTTTCTGGAACATTCTGGAAAATCCGCAATTTGCATCCGAAATTCAAGCTGACCTGGCCGGGTTACCGAAGTGAGATGGAATGGCGCTGCATCGTCGTAACAACCTCGCTGTGCCTTCCGGACACTCTCAGAATCGACCTTCCAAACTTTTTCGCCGGATGACTCCTTTATCACTTTTCGCGTCGCTTAACGAGACGTGCCGGGGAGACTTCCGTGCGGAACAAGACAATTGACCCGACTATTTCCACAGCTTCTACCTCCGAAGAATACAACCATCATCCTGTTTCCTATCGGTTGGCCGGCCGTGTCCGTTCTTCACCGCTGGTTCCTTTGCGGTCAGTCCCTTGTGTGCCCCCGCCTGTTGCGTCCGCCTCTGCCATTTGGTCCACGGCCAGTAGGGCTTTCACTCCGAACCTACTGAGGGTCAATGCTCATCATTGGAATCACGGCCTGTTGCTGATTCTGGTTCTTGTGGCTTTGGTCGTGATGGCGTCAGGAACCGTACCGAAAGCTTCTGCCGAGCGGGGAAGCAGGGGAGTTGACCCGATTATTGGTAACCAAACGTCTCGCGCGAAAATATCTCCAGGTGGCGCGGATCTGATGAGCAAGTTAGGCAGCCCAAGCCAGACGAACCTGGCAACTGCGCTCGGTACCTTTGGCGAACAGCGGACACTGGTGATGCTTGTCAATTTTCAGAATATTCCTACCTCGCAACCATTTACCGTTGACCAGGTTCGCAGCATGGTCTTCGGCTCCGTCAGCAATTTCTTTTACGAAGGGTCTTATCAGCAAACCTGGCTTACGGGCGACATTTTTGGTTGGACAACAATTCCGATGGACAGCACAGTTTGCGACACCAGAGCTTTGTCCGATTATGCGAATGCCGCAGCGTCGGCCGCGGGCGCAAATCTCTCGGCCTATAGCCGCTACATGTATGTCTTCCCACACAACGCGTGTACCTTCGTGGGCTACACGGCCACCAACAGCGATTCCTTACCGCGGGTATTTATGAATGGCGATTTGAGTTTGAAGGCTGTGGCGCACGAGTTGGGCCATTCTTTTGGTTTGTTTCACGCTCAAGCACTTGATTGTGGTGCCACCAGCATCGGCAGTAACTGCTCCATGATTGATTACGGCGACAAATTCGATGACATCGGCGGAGGCTCCGGTCATTTCAACGCCTATCAAAAGGAACGCCTGGGCTGGTTGAATGCCGCCTCAGGCTCAATCACATCGGTACAAGCCAGCGGAACATATTTCATCGAGCCACTCGAGACGCTGCCCGCCGGTGGCACTAAGGCTTTAAAGATCTTGAAATCCGTCGATCCAGTGACCGGAGACAGTACCTCTTATTATTTGGAATTTCGGCAACCAATTGGCTTCGACAGCTCACTCGCCGGTAACAGCAACGTAACAAACGGCGTGCTGATACATCAGGCCACGCAGTTCTCAGACTCTTTTAATCTGTTTTATAGCTACATTCTGGACATGACCCCGGACACTAGTTCGTGGCTGGATCCGGCGCTGTCAGTGGGAAAAACTTTTCAGGATACTACCGCCGGGTTTAGCGTAACTCCGATCAGTTGCAGCAGCGCCGGCTGTTCAGTACTCGTTAGCTTTTCTTCGCAGACGAGCCAATGTGTAAATGCCAGTCCAATGGTTACGTTGAATCCGTCTCAACCAGCCGCAGTGCCGGCCGGAACCTCCGTAGCTTTCACCGTCAGCGTGACAAATTCAGATACCTCTTCCTGCTCGACTTCGACCTTCAATTTGCAGACCAGTGTACCAGCAGGTTGGACGGCGGCCTTCGGTAACTCGTCCCTTACGATCAATCCTGGCAACAGCGCTTCCACTTCGCTAACCGTCACGTCACCGCTATCAGCGGTCGCCGGTTCTTACAACTTCGCAGTCAAAGCGCAAAACAGCACCGCCTCAAATTATTCAGGAACAGCTTCCGCTACCTACAGTGTCGCCTCGGCCCCAAGTCCGACACCCACACCCACTCCGACTCCCACGCCGACTCCGACGCCTACGCCCACCCCAAGTCCTACTCCCTCCCTGAGTGTATCGGTCACTACCGACCGATCGACCTACAGCCCGAACCAGACAGTGACTACGTCGGGTTTGGTTATGCTCGGGGGGCTGCCTGTTTCAGGTGTTCAGGTAAACTTCACCGTGGTTAAGTCAAACGGCACGCTTGCAACGATGAGCGCCGTGACGGGAAGCAACGGCAGCGCAACGGTGAAATATCGTCTTAACAAGAAAGACCCCAGCGGCACTTATCAGGACAAGGCTGCAACCATCGTGAATGGGAGCTCTGGATCGGGGGCGACAACTTTCGTTGTGGGTAAGGGCTATACGAAGATGACGGTGACCACCGCCGTCAAAGAGCCTTCTACTCCCGTTAGCCGCTCCCTGACAGGAAAGATTAGATCGCTGGAGGACTTGATGCCCGCGAGCCTGAGGCAATGAATCTGTCCTGTTAGTCCCAAGAGGCAATCCTAGATCTATAGGTTCATCGCAAAATTCGCCCGCCTGGTTTCAATGCCTGGCGGGCGATATCTTGCTTGAAGGGTGAGTGCAAGCGACGGGATGTCAGCACTCGACGTCTTAATTCCTAGCTGCAGCCTAGCGGGGATGAGAAATTAGCCTTTGAAGTTCTCCAAACGATACGTCCGCTCCATATTCATTCACGGTGGCAGACTCGCCCAGGGTAAAGGTGAGTTGTGAGCCGTCGGAGCCGACGGTCTTGATTATAAAGTTCAAGGGTAGCGCGTCGCTATGGCGATCAAAAGGTATCTCGCCTGAAAGCTCGAATTTGAAATCTCCAATAAAGGTGGACTTTGAAGTGTCGTAGGGGACAAACTTAAGACTACCCTCCTGGTCGCCAGTGATGACGGTCCAGCCCGTTTTTGGGCCGTAGCCGATTCTCTTCACCTGAAAATGTCCACTAGTCACCGAAACTGTGAGTGTGCCCGGGGTGCCATCATAAGGATTGATAGCATCGAGCGTCACAGTCTTCGCCGCGAGACTTTGTTCGAATGATTGCGAAAAAACGTCCTGAGCGGGCACACGAGGCGCGATTGTCAGTAATAAGAGTGACACCAGAGCGGCATATCTCGTCAGGGCAGTTGAGAAAACAAAAGGCATGGTCTGCTCCTTTCCATAAGCCGGAGAGTCGGTTTTTTAAGAATTCGGGCTCAGCATAATAGAACCGGTCCCGCTTCGCAACATGCCGGTTATGTTGAGCGGGTGCCGAAAGAAAAAACGCCCGCCGGATCACATAGGATCCGGCGGGCGATATTCTAAAGAGCATGTGCCAGAACCGGACTAATGCTCCTTAGGTGTCAGTTCATGAGTTGCCAGCAGTGTAACGGTCCGTGCGGAAGATGTTTGAGAGCAGTGCATCTCTCGAAATCAACGACCGCAAGTTCTCGCCATCACTGATTGGCTTTAGCAAGTTTGCCACAGCCTCTGCTGGTGACTGTGACGCCGGAGCCAGATTCAGAACAATCGGGCAGTCCGGAATAGAGTTGATATCGAACGGCGCCTCGTCGTTACAGTAAATCAGGTAACGACACTCATCGAAGAGTTCATTGACCGCCGATACCGCCTGATTGATTTCGTCGAGCGTCGAGTCAGTGGCTTCACCGGCCAGGGCTCTGTTTGCCAGGGCCAGCAGATCATTTACTGTTCTGCCGCCATGGGCGTCGAGTTCAGCCAGCACCGCCTCTGGAATAACCCTTGACGATACATTTGCCTTGCACAGATCCGCCGGTTGGTCTCCGTTAGCGGCGAGAGATGTCATGTACTTACATAGTGACAAGTCTCCCAATCCCGCTTCGTGAAAAGCATCGAAGCGAATGTTCAAGGCCAAGGTAAGCGTCTGACCCGCCAGAATGTTCGCCCACCTGTCGGTCTTGCTACCAATCGGAACCGCACCGGGTGGAATACTCTCACAGATGCCGGCTGTGTTATCCCAAACCCCATCAGCGGGAGGCAGCTCGGGATAGAGTATCTTTGCGCTAGTGCCTGCCGGCAATCGCGAAATGATGCAATTCGCCGACTTTCCTGCATCACCTAAGGCTCCACCGCCTCCTGGAATTGTCAGCGATCTTTCGCCTAAGACTCCAAGGGTGAGATCGGAACCCAGCAACGCAGTAAGTAAGTCAAAGCGGTTGACCTTCGTATCACCCAGGAAGGTCTGGCCCTTCCTGTTGCCATAAGCACCTTGTGTCAGGGTGCAGAATAAGGATGGAGCGAGACAGTTGCCGGTCGCTGTGAAATCGTCCGTACAGCCATTCGCGTCGGTAACGGTCACCTTGATGCTGACCGCGCCACCACTCGTGTTGTAGGTGGCCGTTGCGTCGCCCGATCCAGGAGCGGGACTGAAAGTACCACCCTGGATTTCCCACGCGTAAGTATATGGCGAGGTGCCGCCCAAGACGGTTGCGGTAATTGTAGAACCATTGCCGCAAGTGACGTCTCCGAGCGTTACTGACAGCACGTCAGGCTGGGTGATAGTCTTCGACGTACTACCCGGACAATTGTGGGCGTCCTTGACATCGATGGTGTGCAGACCGGGTCCCAGACTGCCGAACACCTGTCCGGAAGTACAGGCCGCAAACGCGCCGCTATCAAGACTGCAGGTGTAGGGCGAAGTGCCGCCCGAGATGGTGACCGTGATGCTGCCATCAGCGGCACCATTACAACTGACGTCCGTCTTGGTCGAGCTAACCACCAGCGCATCGGGTTGACCGATGGTCTTTGAAGTAGAGCCCGGACAGTTGTGAGCGTCCTTGACGTCGATGGTGTGCGAGCCGGCAGCCAGACTGCCGAACACCTGT
>DATGYM010000266.1:0-2657 GCA_035297925.1 Pyrinomonadaceae bacterium
AATGTCCCAACCCGAGGTCCCAATCCAATTCCAGAAAGCCGGTGCCTTCTTCCGCGCAAGGCGGGAGGGGTGCACCGGCTCCGTCTTCGTGCAAGACAAAGACCTTGCCACAGCACGTCACCGCCTAAAAAGCTACACCTCACATCGGCATAACTTGCGAAGGTACAGCACGGAGACGTGGGCCGGTTCAGTGGAACTAAGCACCCCCGCGGTCTCTTTCTTCAAGCCGTCCTCTTCGGTTCTTACTCGAGAACGGTTCAACCCCCACGTTTTGCAACCTTGCAAGGCAGCCCCTTGCGGAGAACAGCAGTGAAAATCTTGTTATCAGCAAAATCAGCCGCGGCCATGGGATGCATCCCCGAGCGCCACGTCTCTCTCAACCAAAAGGCCCTCGCGCAGTTCGGCACCATGATTGAAGCCATGGGAATCACAGCGATCGGCAACGAGCAGGGCGCGATTTTCGTGAGCGTGTCCAACAGTACCCCCGAGAAAGTCAACACGTTCCTGGAACTGATTGCCGCTTCGGGTTGTGTTATCGAACCGCAAGACGCGTTTTGCTACTTGCAGCGCAACCACGGAGAGGCCCAAGAAGTCGCGCGTTACATCGCTTCCCAGGTGGGCAGCGATGTGCTCCTGTGCGAGCCCGACCAAGTCACCGAAACATTCATGACCTTGTGGAAACGTGCAGGCACACCGAAGCGGCCAGATTTTTTCGAGGGCGGTTCCGATCCCCTGGACACTGACGATGAAACAGTTTTAAGGACCGCGAAGTACAACAACCTCTCGAGGGAACAGCTTGAGGAGTTACGCGAATGGGGCTGTGAAGAAACTGCCGACGAAACTTACGTCTTGAATCAGCAACGCGCGGCCGCAGATTGGGGGACTTCGGGCCTCTAAAAGATTTCCGCGTGTAGGGCGCGGAAAAAAGGCGCGGCCATGGGTTGAATCCTCCCAGGCCGCGCCGCTTTCTATGATCCCAACGACCACCAAAGGTACAGGGACGCACATCCGAAAGCCGCCGTCATCCCGATCGCCCAGAACAGCGGGTTGTACAGAAGCACCGCTTTATAAGCTGCCACTCCTGTCGCTTTGTTGAACGCGGGTTTGAGGTAGTACCAAACCCACACGAGGGAAAACGCGACAAACCCGAACAACCCGAACAATGCAGCTTTCATGTGACCGCCTTTCTACTGCTCACAGCACACCGGATGCGGACAGGGCCCGGGGCCTTGCCACGGTTTGATTGAGTCCCAAAGCCTATCAAACGTGTAATCGGCAATGAATTGTTCGGCCAGTTGCTGCTGTTCGTCGCGTGCCGAGCGCTCGGTGCGAGAGTTGCTGCAGAACGAGCACGGGCAGCCTGGGCGAGAGGTACACTTGATTTCCACTCGCCAACTCTACGCGAGAATCCGTCTGTCCGGAATGGCCCGATGGTTTGGTTACTCCGGCGGTGTGGGAGCTATCAAGGAGCGCAATCGCAGTATCCAACCGCGCAGCCGGGCGATTTCGCTCAGAACAGGGTTGTTGGTGTAATGGCGATATTACGCCAACCATCGGACCCGAGCGGACCGCGAACTACTTTCTACTTGAGATCTTCTGCTGCAGAAGAGATCGGAGCTCATCCTGCTGATCATGGGTCAGCGCACGCTTGGGGATTGGCAGGAACGAAATCGGCGATGGGAACAGGGCAAAAACTCGATCCACCTCTGCCCAGCCGGTGATGAGCTCCCACGTTAACCGGCTCTCGCTGGCGGATGTTCTAAAGTTGAGCCCATCCTCTGACATCTCCACCGCATGCGGTAGCGAGGCACTCGGATTTCCAGTGATCATTTTTCTTGCCAAATAACGAGGTGAGTACCACAGTGAGCAGGTCCAGAAAGCGGCGAGCCCCCAAAGGAGGGCAAGAGTAGGAAAGTTCCTGTCGGGTCCGAAGATCGAAACAAACAAGGCGACCGCCAGAGTAAAAAACAAAACCGCGTAGGCGATCCGACTGCGCCACAAGGAGTATGTGGTCCTTCGCAGGAACGCCTTATAACCCTGTCGATAGTCGTCTTCCGAGAGTTGGTACGAAATTTCCATTCGGGCAGGATTATATCGCCCCGAGACTGTCTTTGCCCGCCCTGCTGACCAGTTGACGAAAACAGGCGATTACACTCAGAACCCCCTCGACAGGGTCAATGAGTGAAATGGCGATTTTTCGCCAACCATGAACGTCGTGGGCCACAGCGCCCCTTGTCGACGGATTATGGCAGCAGCAAGGTGTTTCATATTATTGTGTTCCGCTATGAAATTTCATGTAGCAGGATTTGGGGCTTTGTTTTGCTCAGCAGGGATTGCTTGCTTGCTGCTGGCGGCCATGAGAACACAAGCTTGGTACGTCCGGTATATTCAGATTGCTTTAGGCCTCACGTTCCTGGCCCTCGGTATTCTGATTCCGCTTTCGCTGCGTCGCTTGGGGCTCGGATGGTAACGGACGAACCCAATCAGAGCGACGAGAACTCGGTGGTTGACGCTATCAGGCGATGTCACTCATTGACCCGTTGCCTTGTGTGTGCGCGACTGTACTACCCGAAAGTCCTACCACCGGCGCACCGGCACGGCTGCCAACCTCTCCCGCATCCGAGCTGAGGCCAAGTCCGCATAGTGCTTCTCCGTCA
>DATGYM010000267.1:0-3005 GCA_035297925.1 Pyrinomonadaceae bacterium
CGACGGACTACGAAGTGGCGATCGGCCAATTCCAAATATTGAATCAGAATAGCGCGAACGCGACGAACGAACCGCTGAAGGCGAACGCCTCAACCCTGAGCCGCGTGGATATGATCGTCTTTCAGTAGAAAAGGCGGGCTCGTGATATGTTGATGCGCGTCCCTCGAATGCACGGCTTCCCTGTGCAAACCTTCGGATCGACCGTCACTTAAGAGTTCTTCATCCGTCATCTTTCACAGCGATTCCCGAGCAGCTTTTCTTAACTTTACAAGAAGGAAACCCTAAAATTTAATCCAGGATCCAGACTGCATGCTCACGGATAGCATCGTACATGGTATCTGGTGCCAAGTCGGCTCCGTTGGGCCACTGGACTGCCCCGAGGACGACTTGCGCCCGCGCGAAGATCGCCGGATCGCGTAGAGCCTCGAAAACGGTACCATTGATCGCTGGTGAAGCTAAAAATGACTTGAGATGAACCTCGCCATTGGTACCGTCCACAAATACGACGTGCAGCCGTGCATCAGGCAAAGCAGCTACCGAAGTCAAGCGCCACGGAACTGTATGCCTTATCGCTGGCTCTACTTCAGGGGTTCGATCGGTTTGGGCGTTTGCATTTGGCGGCATAGTTTCCAATTCTCCAATAGTTCATCGCGGTGATCGTTGGCCCATTCCAATACTAGCGCCATCGCGCGTCCCGGCAAAGAGCCGCGGATCACACTTAAACTTCGTAGATCGATCAACGCTTCGTACTCAGCATACAGCGCATGGAAATGCGGCGGCGCATGATCCCGCCAAAACATCTGAATCACGATTCCATAGAAGACACTTATTGTCGGCACACGGTGCTTCTATCACGCTGCCGGCGATACGGGCAACGCCGGGCCATGCTTATCTGGTCGTGTTTTCCCTTAGTCTTGCATTTTCGCAATTGCGAAATGATCCACGTGGCTAAACCGCTGCCACGTGTCGGACCCGACTAATGGATAACTCTTCCCAGAAGGCGCCGTGCCGCGCTTTACGCTCGTTATACTCCTGCGCCGTGCGCCCGGCGATGAGCTGCATGCTCTCGGCAATGACGTTTGACCCGGTATCTTTGATTAGAAGATGAACGTGATTGGATGTGACGATGTAATCGAGCACGCACAGACCGAAGCGCTTTCTCGCTTCGAAGAGCCAATGCAAATAGCGGCGTCGCTCGCGCGCAAACCTGAAAAGAAACTTTCTCTGATGACAGCGGTGGGTGATGTGCCAAATGTAATGAGGCAGGAAGTAGCGGTTGGCCCGTGGCATCTGTTTTCCTTAAAGGCGCAATTTTAAGTTAAAAAAGCCACCTCTAAGCCTTCGCTTGTAAAGTTCTCCGTCGGATCGATTACAGGCTCCCGGCCACCTGCTACACCGGATTGAAAAGAATTTTTAACTTGCATCGCTCTTCTATTTTTTGGTAAATTGGCATCTTTTGTTTCTGACTGGCAGTATTTGGCAAGGATAATGCCGTCGCAAGAAATCGCATCGCCCAATACAGGATCGTGCGGGAGAGCATTTTATGTACAACACCCATTTCAGATTTCGTGAATCGCCATTCGGGGTGACGCCTGACCCTCAATTCTATTACTCGAATACGGTTTATCAGGAAGCCTGGGCTACTCTTGGTTACGGCATCGAGGCGCGTAAGGGATTCATTCTACTTACCGGTGAGGCAGGTACTGGAAAAACTACTCTTCTAAAAAAAGCCAAGAGCGCTTTTGATTCCAGGGTCAAGACAGCCTACGTACCGTACACTCCGTTCAATCATGCAGAACTGCTACCTTCGATATTGACTGATCTTGGATTGCCGCCGTGCGATAGCCGGTCGGCCCTTGCGCACTTCACCGATTACTTAGTTGAACAGTTTGGGAAGGGAAATATCGTTGCTCTGCTGATCGACGAGGCACAAAATCTGAGCCTCGAAAGCCTGGAAGAGCTGAGATGCCTGGGTAATTTAGAAACCGCCAAAGACAAGCTCGTACAGATTGTTCTGGCCGGGCAAGTCGAGCTCGAACAAAAACTGGATCAGCCGGAGCTTCGTCAGCTGAAGCAACGCGTGGTCCTGCGCTCCCGGCTCAAACCGGTCGCGCACAGTGAGGTGAAACTCTACATGGATTCGAGGCTGCAGGTTATCGGCCATAGCACAGAGAAATTATTTGATCTTGCCGCCATCGAAAAGATTGCTCTCTATTCGAGTGGCATCCCCCGACTCATTAATATTATCTGCGACAACGCGCTACTTATTGCTTACGCCGTGTCCGAACAAAAGGTCAGCGCCGCTATGATCGACGAAGTTGCTGAGGAGCTATCTCTTGGTTCTTTGTTTAAACAGAATAGTCAGCCTTATGCCCTCATCAAACCGCCTGAAGAAGAGAGAACCCTCAAATCTGCGCCGGAGTTATTGAACGATAACAAACATTGCCTGCCAACCATTTACGAAAAACCGAAGGAAGACTCGGTATTCAACGATTCCGACGACTCTTCCTTGATCAGGAAAGATACGGGCCCGGTCTCGGCTATTGTTAACCGTCAGGAAGCGCCGAAGCGCAGGAAAGCGTTCATTACTCGCCAATGGCTTAGGCCGACCATCGGCGCTTCGGTAGCTATAGCTCTACTGATCGGATTGGGTAGTTTTCTTTATCGGGGGGAATGGAAATTTCCTCTTCTTGGCGGACGCAAGATCATGAAAATGATTGCGCTCATCCCGTCTGCGCTCGAGCCGAAGACTGCCATTATTCCCCAGATGAAATTATCTGCACCTCAGACTCAGCGATTATCCACGCCCGATGAGGATGCGTCCGCTTCGATAAAGGACGAGCCAATCAATGTTCTCCTGTCTACTGAGAACCCCAGCAAAGACCCGGACGCCGGCGCCGTCCGACCTGAAAAGCCTCGACAAGCCCAGCCCGAGAACAGACAAGAGTCAACGAAGCGCGCAAATTTGGCTGTGACAGGTAATTCCTTTGTGCGCTCAAGCCCGA
>DATGYM010000268.1:0-2662 GCA_035297925.1 Pyrinomonadaceae bacterium
CCATCCGGCCGCTTCGCGTAAGCCAGCAGAGCTTCATATTGTTCAGTCGCAAGTTTCGCTTCAACCTCGAGATCGTTCTCCAAAGGATTGAGAGAAACCCGTTCCAGCCGATTGCCGATCTGTTCGCGCAACTCGGGATCGAGTGATTGATTGAGTGACAGGAACAGCTTTAATTGAGAATAAGTGCGCAAGCGCGACGGTTGATTAAGATCCATGCCGCGGCGGCCGGTGACGAAATCAAAAACTGTTCTGCCGAGAAAATAAGGCAAATCACCGAATCGTGAGACAGCCAGAATATTGCGGGTTACGTCCTGCAACACGCGGCGCGACATTTCACGCTTCTTGGGATTCAGGCTATCGCGGAAATCAACCAGCAACATGGGAATTTTGGGGTTGTCCAAACCGTACAGCGCAAGCGGAATCATCCCCGTAGCTTTTGCACCCGGCGTTTCGGCTGACACCCTGCGGTTTTCCGAATCGACATAGCGCGTCTCGGTATATCCCTGCCAGTTCAACAGCCGTTTGTCAGACCAGGGACTTGAGATATTAAGAAAGCGGCCGTCATATCGCCTGGTCGCATTCGCCGCCAGATCGGATTTTGCTACCCAGAGCAGAGCATGCGTCATGCTGCCATCGGGCATTTCCAACGGCTCAAAGAAAAGTGATTCAGCTTCCGCGCGCTGCCGCAGCAACTCCCAGTTGTGTCCGCGCGAATCGCGAATCCCGCTCGCCTGCTCATCGTTATAGCGATCCAGATTCAGATCACCGACCAGGCCCCCGAAGGTCTTGTCCGCGAGCTGGAGCCGGGACTGAATCTCGGAAAGCTCAGACTCAGAAAAGGCGGGCGCCCCTTCGATTGCCTGGTAAAGAGAAAGTACTGAAAGCGCACGAATGATGTGTGCCTTGCGATAGTCGTTAAGGTTCTGCCGATAGAAACGGGTTGTCGCTTTGACCGGCAAGCCGTAGGAGTCGAGCAGCAGACCCTGCAGAGCAGTCCAGAAGATACTGCTCCACACGTCGCGGTCGGTGTCAGCGAGATCCAGAACGGGCGGTGGCGCCTTATCGGAAACAGCTTTCTTGTTGCCCACTCTGGAATAGAGGAATGGAATCGCGCCGGACAAACGTTGTCGCATAGTGGGCCGCGTATAGGTGAGCGGCCAAACGTAGCGCAAGCGATCGTTTTCCGGGCTGAGATCGCCAAGTGTGTCACGCAGTACGGATACCAAAGGTACCCAGTTGCGCTGCTCTGGTGATTCAAGTCCATCCAGCCGCGCACGAATAGTTATGAGTTCTGCGCCGCCATCAACCGGCACTCGCTCAAGGCGAAATATATCTTCCGCAGGGCGAACTGGTTCGGGCTGCTTAGGTTGTGCATCCTGAGCTAAAAGATAATTTGGAGTAAGCAGGGAAACGAGCAGGAGGGAAATTAAGACACTAGCTTTAGGTCGCGACGACGTGTCGGGACAAACGCGCAGCTGCCAGCAAGCCTTGATAGATTTCAACCTTATGATCCTTATGCCGGTGCACTAGGATTGCACCGCTTCTTCATAATTCTGTCACAGCGCTCTGTTTTTCAAGGCACGGTGCTTTCATGCGATGTCTGCTCTAGTTCTGCGTGCTTCGCGAACTTCCCACTACACGTCAACTAGTCGGTTTCAGAGCCGCTGAAAGCTATCTATTGCGAAAGATCTAAAGACTTCTGACCGAATCTGGTAGAACCGCAGACAATATATCATCGCCACAAACGGAAGCGTAGATCTTATCGGTCCTGATGTGGTTTAGAGTTCAGCCTTAGCTTGCGTTCTGAATCGGCAGCGAGGGCTGGGGCCTAAAAGGCAGAACCCTGAACTACGTCCTCAATTGCATCACTAACACTTGTTGGCCCACAAGGTCAGTAGAATAGAACGCGCTTACGATGCCTCGAAGATGGGGGTAAGTTGCCGTTGGGAGGCTTGGTTACCAGCTATTTCGCGGGAGTCGCGCTGCTTTCGGGTTCCTTAATGTCCTTCTCGGGCGGCAATTTCCAGCCAGTGCGCTGCAGGAGAGTGATTCCATAACGAATAGGAACGGCGAAATTCGACGCTTCGTTCTCAGTAAAGACCGCAAAGTTCACACCGATCACGCGGCCGGTGGGTCCAAACACAGGCGCGCCCGAGCCACCTTCGGCCGTGCGCGCGTCGTATGCGATCCGGCGACTGTTAACGTCAGTAATATTGCCCTGCGTGGTCAGCGGTTGAATGCGCCGCGATTCAGCTAAATGACCCAGAAGAGAATCGAGCGAGCCGCCGTAGCGCTGTTGAATGCTTCGCGATTCGGCATCGTCCAGCAGCGCCAGTAAACGATCTATTCCCGACGGAAAGCCCATCATGACGACCGTTTGGCCGACTACAACTGCATCTTCATCGCTTTCGACGGGAATTGCCGGAATGTCCGTCGGCAAATCCTTTACGTCGAGCAGGCAGACGGCCAGATCGTCGCGGCTTCCGGCAACCTTGAACTTCAGCGGTATCGGCTGCGCATGATCCGGAAAGTAAGCGCTAAGCTTTTTGAGGCGTGGTTGGCCCCTGACGCTGCTGCTCAAACTCTGCGCGCGATCATCGGCAAGCCAGGGCTGCGCAATGTGTCGATTAGTCAAGACAAACCCGTCGCCTACGTAGAAGCC
>DATGYM010000269.1:0-1534 GCA_035297925.1 Pyrinomonadaceae bacterium
GGTGCGGAGCGGTCGGGGTGGCGTAGCGCCCCGCCTCGGCGCATTGGTAATATCCGGGTCCATCCCCATACCCGCCGTAGACTCCGCCACGATGGCAACGGCGGACGCCGCGCCACCGGTGGCAGTGCCAGTACCTCCGCCAGTGAGCCTGCTCCACGTCGCTCTGTGGTAACGCCTTCGCCAGTCCTGCGGGATGGGAAGCAATCGCGGCGGTGGCGGAAGCCGGTGGCAGCCATATAAGCGCCATGAAAGCTGCTCCGAAAACCAATCCGGTTTTCATTTGGACCTCCATAATGATCGCTGCATCGCGAGCCTACCCGAAACGGCTTCACGGCTCAAAGGTTCTTGTCAGGCTGGAATGCGCGGCGCAGTTGCAGACCAAATCGTGATGACTCGCTACAAAGGCCGCACGAATGCCAAACTTTTCGAGCGCGACTTCCCGCATCATGTCGAGATGATCGTGCCTGAGCGGAAACTACCGCAGCGCTGCGAGGATCATTCCAGCAAACTCGATGACGAAGATCGCGATGGCAATTAAGATAAGCACTGTTACAGTGGTCACTATCCTATCGCCCCAGGTTGGCCGGTTAACTGCCCTCATCTTTTTCCCCTATAGAGCGACGAAATCCTGGCGCGGGTTATTGTTTGGTTTTTATGAACCGCTAAAGCACCTTCGGCAATTGTGGGCAACGAGCGCCGCATCTATCGCTCATATTGCGGGCTTGCTTCTTCGGACAGTCGGCGCTGAGTTCGTCGAGCCAATCGATCAATTTGGCGTTGCGTCCGCGTTCTCGATTAAATGCTGCACGCGATAGCGACCGGCGCGGCTGCACTTACCGCAGTGAACGTACAGCACGTCCAGCTTGCCGGTCAGATCAGAGAAGATGATCGCGCCATCGCGGGGCAATTATAACCCCTAGCTGCCTCCTGTGGCCTGCTGGGCTTAACGGGAAGCCGATGAACTTTCGCGACCCCCTTCGATCACTGATGTTCGCCGCCCATTGCGGACCTGGTCTAGTACGAACAGGCGTATCGCTGAGGACAGGTTGCTCTGTTCGCGTTTCTTGTCGATCTTTTCGACCATCGCCGACAGCGTGGTACCTTGAGCATCCGCGATTTCTTTCAGGCCGCTCCAGAATGCATCTTCAAGACTGACGCTGGTCTTGTGTCCATTAATGACGATGGAGCGTTTGGCAACTAAGGTTTTCATCTGATGTAGCCCCAGGTTCATGCGATGCGATTGTACCGGTGATTTGATACCAGGGAACGAAACTTTAAAAAAAAGCGTTTTTTGTGATGGCTAACACTGCCGTTCGGACGGGTGCCCTCTATATGAGATAAGCTGAGGAGTATTTTGATGCCGAACAAAGAACATATAGCTCCGCTCATTGAGCTATTGAAAATGGAAGCCGAGAAGTAGCCTGGAACCGGTAAGGTTTCCGAAAGCGAATTACTGCGTCGGGATCAGGCCCTACTTGAAATGTGGCCAGAAGCCTGCCGGCGGACCGGTTCCGGAGTGCATGAATTTCCGTCC
>DATGYM010000270.1:0-7175 GCA_035297925.1 Pyrinomonadaceae bacterium
TACATCAATGAGATTCGCAAGATCGTAAAGTCCGTGGATCCGCCACCGGCGTATGGATTCATTCACAAGAACAATCCTGAATCACGTTTCCTGCGTTTCGTGGCCGCTGTGCTCGAAGACGGCGCGGACATGATCGATCCCGCATTCAAAGACTCATTTAAGCGGCCCCTGCTGACAGAGTTTGAATCGGAGGCGCTTTACTATTTGGCGCTGGGTTTGTCGAACTGGGCGATCGCGCGCAAATGTTTGCTCAGCCTGCGTGGCGTTGAAAGCCGTTTGGCGACCCTCTACGAAAAACTTTTCGTCTCGCTTGCTGAAGGAACCGAACACGAAGCCTACGAGAAGCTGGCCTACAACGTGCGCACGCGGGCCTTCTTTGAGGCGCTGCGACGAGGCTTGCTTAACAACGACGAGCTCGAGAAAGCAGCGCAGGAGCTGGAGGCCTGGATCGAACGGGACCGTCGGAAATTTATTGAAGAGCAAAAGCGCGAAGAAGCAAAGACGCGAAAACGTTAATTGGCCCAGGTAACTCTCATGATCCCTGTTTGACCGACAATGATTGAGCCAAATCGGTTCAGACGTCCCGGTGGAACTCGAGGAGAAATTCCTCAAGCAATCCCAGCGATATGTCGCTGGGCTGTCTTCAATGCGTCCTTCCGGGACGCCTTGTTGTTTCTAACAAAGATTCAGCGCTCGCTGCCGATAACTCTCGTATTGTTCTGCGCGTTCTGTCTGCTGCCTTCCGCCTTTTCTGCAACACAAAGCGAAGCCGGGCAACTTCAGGCATCTCCCTCGCCCACGCCGTCTACTTCGCCTTTGCCGTCGCCTTCACCGACTCCGGTAACCGGCCTGCATCAGTGGGGCGCTGTCACGCTCTTTCACGGTTTGCCGTCAGATCGAGTGCATGCGATTGCGCAGGGAGCCGACGGCTCGATGTGGTTTGGCACGGAAGCGGGTCTGGCAAAATTTGATGGCCGGCGCACCCAAACAATTACGATTAGCAGCTTGGCCGCAGGCCGCGTCATCGCTCTGCAAAGCGATCAAACAGGTGCAATTTGGGTCGGCACTCAAACTGGGGCCGCGCGAATGTTTTGGGGACACTTTGACGTCGTCACAGAAACACTCGGACAAACGGTTACCACGATTATCGCCCCTGATCCCGGACGCGTTTTGTTGGCGACCGAGCAGGGCAACATTTATGAAACACGCACGGCAGCGGACGGATCCATCCAGACAAAATCGTTGCTGACGCAACCGCTCGAAAGTGCTGATCGTGAACATCCCGGGTCCCTGGTTATCACCAGCCTGGCTGTAATCAATAACAAGCTCGTGGCCGGCTCAATGAGCCGCGGTCTGCTGACAATTGAGGATGGCATGGCGCGTGAGGTCGAAACTCGTCCTTCACTGTTCTTCATTCGCGCCTTGGAGCTGGATGGCAAAGGCAGGTTATGGCTGGGCGCGCGTGTAAAGAAAGACGAGCCGGGGCTGTTGACAGGATCCGGTTTTTCGAATTTCCTTCGGAACGACCTGGCTACCGGCACTGTCACGACCGTGCGCACCTTCGGCGACGATGTGTGGGCCGCGACGGATGGACACGGCGTCTTTCTTCTTGCAAACGGAAAAAAGCCGACGCGTTTAACTTTTGACGGCACGGCCGGAGGTTTGCGCTCGGATCATGTTTATACAATCTTTCAGGACCGCGAAGGCGTGATTTGGTTTGGGACCGATCGCGGCGTTTGCCGTTATGATCCCAGTGCGCCGATAGTTGAACAGGTCGGCACAACTTCGCAAAGCAACTTCGTTCGCGCGCTTTATCAGACCAGTGACGGCACTCTTCTCTGCGGCACGAATCAAGGTCTGTTTGTTTATGACAATGCTGCCGCCGAGTGGCAGACCGTGGAAAATCTGAGCCGCAACGCAATCTACGCTATCGCTGAGGATCAGAGCGGTCGCTTGCTGGTAGGGGCCGCCAGTGGATTCTTTGTGAGCCAGCGTTCACATTCCGGCGCGAAGATCAGGAATGATAATTTCGATCGGCTGGAAACCGGATCCGGAGAGGTTGATGCACCCGGCAACGTGCGCGCGGTTGCATTGTTTCAAGGCAACACCTACATCGCGAGCTTTGGACGCGGGCTCGCGCGTATCGAAGGTTCGCGCGCGCGGCTGTTGTGGCCCACCAATGCCGACGCCCCACAACAGCGTGAGGTGATCACTCTTTACGCCGAGGCCGAGATGCGCTTGCTCATCGGCACCATTCATGATGAACTATTTGTTTTCGACGGTCATAAGACGGAAGCTGATCCCTCGTTTGCGGCTTTGCAAGGCAGCGGTGTGAGGGGAATTGATCGCAGCAGCGACGGCACACTCTGGTTTGCCACCAGCCGTGGCATCTACATTTGCAGGCCGGGAGCGCAGTGTAAAGTCCTGGTAGCAGACGTGGATGCGCGCTCTGTTTTTGCAAATCACAGTGACAACAACATCGAAGCCTGGTTTGCAACGATCGACAGCGGCTTATTGAAGATTCGTTTTGACGTAAACCTCGGAGCGATAGTTTCGCGACTTGACGCCGAGCAGGGACTTCCTTCTCAGAGCGTCTTTGCCGTGTTGCCAATCAAAGATAATCAGGGCAACGAAGCTGTTTTGATTGGTACGAGTCGCGGCGTGGCTCGCTATCGGCCTGGCCGCCTTACCCCCACGCTATACGCAACGCGCGTGATTAGTAAACGGGTACACTCGCCTGCCGAGCTGGCTAATGGACTCAGTCTTGAGTATCCGCAAAACAGTTTGCTTTTCGAAGTAGCAGCAATCAGCAGCCGCACGTTCCCGGAACAATTTCAATATGCTTTCACGCTCCTTGACGACAAGAATGCAGTTATCAGGCAGAAGTTATCGCGTGAATCCCAATTTGCAATTGAAGGCCTGGCTCCGGGCAGATATCGCGTGACCGCACGGGCATTCAGTAAGGACCTGATCGCCTCAGAGCCGTTGTCGTTTGAGTTGGGAATTGCGAAAGCGCCTTTTCCCTGGACTTCGACGGCGCTGGCAATTCTGTTGGCTCTCGCTTTGCTCGCGCTGCTGTGGGCGATCCTGGAGCGGCGGCGGATTGCTCGTACCAGCGCAGCGCTTGTAGCCGCCAACCACGAGCTCGCCGATGCGCGATTGGATCTTGCCAACGAAGCTGAGCGCGAACGACGGCGCATTGCGCGCGACCTTCACGATCAAACACTCGCGGATTTGCGCCATCTGATGTTACTGAGCGATCGCGCTCCGGCAAACGGTGAGGCAGGCAGGCAATTGGACCCGGCAGTATTGCGAACGGAAATTGAATCCATCTCGCAGGAAGTACGCCGGATTTGCGAAGACTTGAGCCCCTCGGTGCTGCAGAATGTCGGCTTCGCCGCCGCATTGGAGTTTGCGCTGTCGCATGCAGTTCACGATGCGCCACCGGACAGAAGGTTTGAACATGAATTCGTCTGCGATGAATCACTGGAGGAACAAGCGCAACTGCCAACGAATGTGCAGATGCAGATCTATCGTTTGGTGCAGGAGGCTGTTAGCAACATTTGGCGGCACGCGGGCGCGACCCACGTAAAGATGAGTGTGCAGGCCACTCCCAACGGTGACTTTGTTTTGCAACTGAAAGACAATGGCAGAGACTTTGATCCTGACGAGCAAAAACATTTTGCGGGCCGCGGACTTGCCAACATGAAGGCGCGCGCAAGTTTGATCGGGGCGGAAATTTCCTGGGAGAAGCAGGAAGGCGGCGGAACAGTATTTACTTTGCTGCTAAAAAGAGCGGCGGCATGACAGCTCTATTTAATCGTTGCACTTCAGGCTGTAAACATCTCGCTCCTTCGGAGCGAAGACGCAACCATGACGGATTCCAATACCCTAATGTGTAGCGCTGAAGTCGCCGGCGCAGTTGCGGCTAACAAGCCGATCGTCGCGCTCGAGTCGACTGTCATCGCTCACGGGCTGCCGCGTCCACAGAACCTGGAAACCGCCATTCGTTTACAACAGATCGTTCGCGACGCCGGTGCTGTGCCCGCAACTATTGCTGTGATCGATGGCAAACTGTCTGCCGGACTCAGTGACGTACAACTCAGGTTTGTTGCAGAAAGCGATGAAATCAAAAAGGTGAGCATTCGCGACTTGCCTGTCGCCATCGCGCAAAAATGGAATGGCGCGACAACCGTTGCGTCAACAAGTTGGGTCGCCCGGCGCGCCGGCATCAAAGTATTTGCAACGGGCGGCATCGGCGGCGTGCATCGTGGCTCACTTCGCGACGTCTCCGCTGATTTGCCAGCGCTCGCAACTACTCCGCTCATTGTTGTCTGTTCCGGCGCCAAGATAGTTCTCGATCTGCCTGAGACTCGTGAGTGGCTGGAAACCTACGGGATAACCGTAGTCGGCTATCAATGCGACGAAATGCCGGCCTTCTATACGCGGACCAGCGGACTCCCGGTTGACGTGCGCGCGGATTCGCCCCGGGAAGTCGCGGAGATTTTTCAAGCGCAGCAGGAACTGGGGATCGATCGCGCGTTGCTGGTTACGGTTCCTGTGCCTAACGAGTTTGAAATCTCTGCCGTCGATTTGGAGCGCACGCTCGATGAAGCGTTGAACGAAGCAGAACTGCGAAAGGTTGGCGGTCGCGAATTGACTCCATTCCTGCTGTCGCGCATGTCGCAGATAAGCGCAGGGGCAACGTTAAAAGCAAACATTGCACTGCTTGAAAACAATGCCCGTGTCGCGGCACAAATCGCCCAGGCCGCGATCGATTGAACGCTTCGATCCTTCCAAAGCTTCGAGGTTTCCAAAGTTCCGTAGCCTCATACGAAAATATTTACAACCCGCGGGCGACCGCCGCGCATCTCAGCGCCAAATCTCCAGGCTCCTCCCCAGGCACCGTTTAAGTTCGACCATAGAAGCAAGCTCTTGAGTCTGAAACTTTTTTTCAGGCTCGCTGTCTAAATCTGCGTCCACGCGTCTGAGCTCTCTCCCCAGGCTCTCCGATCAATTCGCAACTTGATAAGGAGACCTGCCATGCCAACGAAAAACTTCCTGAAGAATCTGACTATTCCTGCTCCCTGCTCCGCGGATTGGAACTCAATGATCGGTAACGATCAGGTACGCTTCTGCGACCACTGCAGTCTCGACGTTCACAATATTTCCCTGATGACTCGCAGTCAGGCTGAGCGTCTGATAGCACGTGCAAATGGCCGCTTGTGCGTTCGTTATCATCAAAATCCTACCGGCACTCCGGCTACTCTGCCCTATAGCCAAAAGCTTCACCGCATCAGCCGACGCGTCTCGCGGATTGCTGCCGGAGCATTCACAGCCACTTTAAGCGTCAGTAGTGCAGTCGCTCAGACGTCAACAAGCTTCCAGCCGACCCTTCGAAATGCGTCTGCGGCCAGTCAACTAAATGGCCGTTGGGTCTTAAGCCCCAGCATTGGAGGCACAGTTACTGACCAGAATGGCGCGGTCATCTCAGGCGCGACTGTTTCTGTCTCTAACAAGCAATTCAATATTGCGTTATATGTCAGCACGGGTACCGATGGTCAATTTAAGATCGATAGTTTGCCTGCCGGCGTCTATCAAGTGCGAATTGAGGCGCCGGGGTTCGCTGCTGATGAGATCGCGGCGGTGTATGTGCGGGAAAATGACGATGCGAAAATAGACCGCACGTTAAGGGTCGCCAGCATCGAGGCGACGGTGGAAGTTGAGTCGGGCGAGACCGTGGAACAGCAGGTGTCGGGCGGGATCTCGTTCGTCGCGCCTGAAGATCCATTTGTCAGAGCAGCTCAGGAAGACAATCTGGAGGCATTGACGGCGTTGATAGCCGGCCGCGACGTCAACGTGCGCGATAAACAAAGCAACACGACCGCTCTGGAGCACGCAGTGCGCAACGCGAACCGGGAAATGGTTCAGCTACTGCTTTCCGCCGGCGCCGATGTTAACGCAAAGAATGAGTCAGGCGAAACCGTCCTGATGCTGCTCGATGCCGACGCGACCACTGATCTGGTTTGGGACCTGATCAACGCCGGCGCTGCGGTTAACGCCAGGGATAACGAAAACTACACTCCGCTGATGCGCGTCGCGTCAGCCAATAACCTCGAGGCCCTCAAGACACTCATTGATGCCGGGTCTGAAGTAAACACCAAAAATGAAGCTGGACAAACGGCCTTGATGCTGGCGGCGTCTGAAGGTTTCGTCAATATCGTGCGCGCGCTGGTGCTCGCCGGCGCTGACATCAACGCGACTGATGATGAGGACGAGTCGGCTCTGGACATGGCAGTGAAGAACAATCATCTCCCGGTGGCCAGATTTCTGAAATTCAAAGGAGCCTTTGAAAAGGTGGCAACGGTGACGAAAGACGAATAGGGGAAAGCCCCGATTCGTTTATTTTGCCGAGGTTCTTATCCCCAAAAGCTGGCGCCTATCTTCTTCATTGTGCCCGTAGCTACGCCAGGCCGAGGCGCGCGACCGCTTGCTGCAAGAGCAAACTCATTGTCGGACACTTGAACGAACGAGTAGTCCCACACGTGACTAAGCTGAGCGTCTAGCTGAATGGTGATGATCCCAGAAGGTAGGTAGAAGGGAAAAAGACCCCCCAATTGGTCAAACTTATATTTACCTTTGAAGCCGGCACCGGCACCGCTGCCTCCATAGCCAGCTGTGTTAATTCGGGTGCTACCCACGATAGTGCCTATGCTGGGGGGCAGCCCCTCTGAAGCCAGAACTGACAGGGGGCTAATCAGCATCCACCCGACTTCAGAAAATGGGTAATATCCTGTGTTAGGTCTGTAGCTCGGAGAGTTCTGCACCGGAATGGGGTTCACAGGGTTCGGGATGTCCGGCGGACGAACTGGCTCAGGATAGTTGATCGAGTAGAACGCGGTCAGAATCGGCATCTCTTGCGCCGGTCGCGATGCTCCTGGGGTTGGGTTCGCAGCATTCGTTGTGAGCGTTGCGCCTGCGCGGTTGACTTCAAGCGGCCTCTGAGTTTCACCTGGGCGGGCCGCAAGAGCAACGATGTAATCATGGGCATTATCAAGGCTCTGGGCATGCATGACACCCTGAACCGTGTAAGCATAAAGTCCGCTAAGCAAGTACGCCATTTGTGCTCTCCTCTCAAAAAAGGGCTCCACTTGGTGGCAGGCTACTGATGCGAG
>DATGYM010000271.1:0-4999 GCA_035297925.1 Pyrinomonadaceae bacterium
ATCAGAACCGGGACCGTGGCGACCGGCCCCAGCCTCCATCGTTGGCGGTCGCCGAAACGTAGGGGCACGGCATGCCGTGCCCTTGCCGGTTTGAGATGAGTGTATGGCCGGTCACTACCCGCTCTCGGTTCTGATTTTGCCGTCGCTACCCCTGATTTCGTTGACGTAGCCGGTCAGCTTGTACGCGCGCCCAATAGGCTTCATCATAAGGCGCAGTAAAAACGTGAAGAGTGGAGAAAACGCCATGTCGATTACCAAGCGCGCGCTGCTCGTGGTGGATGTACAAAATGATTTCTGTCCGGGCGGGGCGCTGGCCGTTGCCAACGGGGATGAAGTTGTGCCACCGCTCAACAGTCTTATCGAAGAATTTCTCGAACGAGGCGAGCCTGTTTTCAAAAGCCGCGATTGGCATCCGGAGAAGACGAAGCACTTTGCGGCGTATGGCGGCACCTGGCCCGTTCACTGCGTGCAGCATACGCAAGGTGCTGAGTTTCATCCGGCGCTGCTCGATGACATGCACATACGCATAGTCTCGACTGGCCTGGGGGACGAGGATGGTTATTCGTCGTTTGCCGGCACAGACCTGGCGCTGCAACTGCACCGCCTCGGCGTCGAAGAGGTTTGGGTTGGCGGCCTCGCGACAGACTACTGTGTCAAACACACGGTGCTTGACGCGTTGAAAGAGGGCTTTCGTGTTAAGGCCATCGAAAATGCGATGCGCGCAGTTGAACTTAATCCCGGCGACGGCGAACGCGCGATTGCTGAAATGCGAGAGGCCGGAGCGGAGATAAGCGAGTTTTGAGTTCTAAGTTTTGAGTTCTAAGTTACGAGTGTCGATTGGGACTCTATACAACTTTGCAACAGCATCGGGAATACGTGCTATCGCGCCAACTGCTGCGGAGTGGAACAAGTATCGGAGCGAACGTGACCGAAGCAACTGCTGGTCAAAGCCGTAGAGACTTTTTGGCCAAGATGTCCATCGCATCCAAGGAAGCGCGCGAGACCAAATACTGGCTAGAGTTGTTCAAGAAATCCCAACTCGCACCTATCGACGTCTCGGAAGAGCTCTCTGACGTTGAAGAGCTAATTCGTATTCTTACTTCAATCGTAAAAACCACTAGTCAAAATCCGGCGGGCGGATTTAGAACTCAAAACTCAGAACTCGAAACTCAAAACTGATTGCGATGGGTACACTTAACCTCGACCGTTATCATGCCGCGATGGGCGACGCGTCTTACAAGCAGGTGACGCGCCTGCATGATCGCGCCCTCAGCGATGCCGAGGCTACCTTTTATGTGACGCAGCGTAAATTGCCTTTCGCGCCCTGCCTGGGCCACGAGCGTCTCATCCGTCTGCTTGTTGACAGTCAAATCGATCGTCCACGCCTGAGGTTTCTGGAACAGGATCGCGGCGGCTTGCAGCGATTTGCCAAGGCCATCGAGGACATCCAATTTGTTGGCGCCATTCGCGCGGTCCGTCCCGGTACAATCGTCTTCCCGCAGCAACCTTTCGCCGACATCACCGGTGCGTTTGGACTAACGCAAGCCCAGGAGATCAAGTTTGAGCACGCGTTCGATTTGCCGATGACGACTGCAAGCACTGCCATGCAGTTTCGCATGGCCGCCGGGGAGGCGCGCTGGCTGTCGGACTTTTCGCTGCGTCGCAACGGAGACATTGAGCGGGCTGTCGATATTGCGGTCTATGCGTTTATCGGCGGCTTCAACGACACGTCAAACATGGAAGCCGCGCATCGTCTCGACATACCCGCCGTCGGTACGGAAGCGCATTACTGGCAGCAGTCTTACATCGAGTATATGACGCAACCGGAGATTGAGCCGCGCACGGGCAAGCCAAAACATTTCGAACAGGTCGCCTTCGAACGCTGGCTTGATGCGAATCCCAATGGCACAACGCTGCTGCTGGACACGATTGATGTTTACATGGGCGCAGTGCACGCGGCTATGGCTGCTACTTCCACCGAGGCGCGACGCCGCGCCTTCAAGGGCTTCCGAGTTGACTCAGGCGATCTCGCGGAGCTGGGCGAATGGTGTCTGCGTTTTTTCGAAGCGAATGGGCTTCACGACTTAAGACCAAATCTCACTGGCGACCTCGACGTGGAAAAGGTGCGCCGCATTGTCCGCGACTTCCCGCGTGCGAATGGCTTTGGCATCGGCACCAAACTCTCAAGCGAAGTGCCCGCGGTTGCCGGCGTTATCTTCAAGCAGTGTCTGATCGATGGACGCCCAACGCTCAAGGCATCTAATTCCGAAGAAAAGACGACGCTGCCCGGTCGCCTGCAACTGTTTCGCGGCAGCGATGAGAACGGCAACTACGTGGGCGATGTGACCGGCCTCGACGAAGAGGAAATTAAGATCTCGGGCGCGGCCCGCGTCGAACGTCTGCTGGTTCCCTTCTGGGAAAACGGTCAGCACGCTTCGATACCCTCGATTGAAAAGCAAAAGTCCTTCGTAGCTGAGCAGCGTCGGCGCTTCGGCGATATCAACAACTACTCCTGTTCGCTCAGCGACAAGCTGCGCCAACTGCGCGACGAACTCACTGCCCAGATGCGCGCAGACAGTTCCGGCTGGCAGGAGGTTGTGAAGCTGCCGGAAGAAGTCGCTTACAAAGTCCCGGAAGCCAGATAATTCGGGCGTGGAAGCGGTAGCGAGCGGAGGTGTCGATGAAGAGAGCTATTCGGCCAGCTTTGTGGGGTGTATTCTTCGTACTGGCACTCAGCTTTGGCGCAATCAGCCCATCTCGGCCGGTTCCTGCTTCCACAAAAAGCCTGCTCACGCTCCCAGCCGACGTTACGGGTTACGGCCTGTTACGCGTTGCGCTCGCTCACGCGGGGGCTACTATCTGCCGCCGACTCAGCGGCTGGTTAGTGGGGGCACGTATCATCCCCGGCGGCAGTTGGCGTTTAGAAGCGCCCCTTCCTCGACTGTGAGCGCCGGCGCCGTGACTTCTCCAGTCACACTGGCGGTACAGCCGAGCACAAGTTCTTTACTGGCCCGGATGTCACCTTCGACTGTCCCATTTATCTTCGCGACTGCCACATTAATTACTGCATTGGTGAGTTGCGCCCCAGCGCTTACGATAAGTGTGCCATCCGAAGAACTAACGCTGCCCGAGAAATGCCCGTCAATACGCAACATGGATTTGAACCGCACCTCGCCGGTAAATTTCTGTACGTCGCCTATGAAGCCCAGCCAATTATCTTTGGGAATATTAGTCCGCCGGGGTTCCTCCTGACGTTTCGCAACAGCCTGAGTACTCATGCTCATCCTCTTTTCTATTCTTTTTTTACGTTATGAGTTAGCAGTCACGCCAGGTTCGGTGCGCTATGCCACCTATGCCGCTGCGTATCGGGGAAAGGAAGAAATCCGTACTGACGGAACTATAACACTGGGGGCATAATTAAGATGTTACGATTACATTGCCATTGCGGGACAGCGGCGAACGCGGCAGGCATCCAGTGACCGCCCGCTAACGCAGGCGGTTCTGACATGTTCGGCCGGTCGCTACTAACGCAGGCGACAGCAGGTGGGCAGCCCGCTGATTCCTGAAGGAGCACAAGCCATGTCAGCCAAACCACAGACGATTGACGATTACCTTGCACCTTTGAGCAACGAGAAACGAACGGCGCTTGAGAAGCTGCGAAAAGCAATCCGGTCCGCGGCGCCCAGGGCTGAAGAATGCATCGCCTACCAAATCCCGGCCTTCCGGCTTGACGGCAAGTTACTGGTGGCTTTTGGCGCCGCGGCGAAGCACTGCTCCTTCTACCCCGGCGCTTACCCGATAAAAGCACACAAAGACGAACTCAAGTCTTACATTATCAGCAAGGGCACTATCCGTTTTCACGCCGAAAGTCCCTTGCCGGCCACATTGGTGCGGAAGCTCGTAAGAACCCGGATGGCTGAACACTCCGAGCGATAAAGACTCCGTTCCAAAGGAGGACGAACTTATCGATCGCCGGTTTATAGTATGGCCAGTGCTGATGGCCTTTCGGGTCATCAATGTATTCGTGTTTGCTTTTGGCACGGCGGCGCTAGCCGCCGCTATTTCTGTTTACCCGCTCACGTCAAACGCCGGCTCAACGCTCGCAACGTCTATTCTCATTTTTGTCTTCGCGGTTGCGCTAACATCCCTGCTCACAGCCGTCGCTGCTTTCCTGCTCATTCCCGCAACGGCTGAGATTGTTCGGCAACGCTCGCCCGGAGAGGATTCAGCACCGGCACCGCTCTCAATTTCGCTTGTCATACTTGGCGCCATTGGCGTGCTCCAACTACCTGCCTTGCTTGGCTGGTGGAACGAAGACCGGATGCTGTTACGCGAGTTGACGGGTGGAGTACATAACCCGCCGGGTCTTGAACTCGTTCCTGCCATGATTCTTATGTCGATGCCCGTGCTGGCGGGTCTTACACTCTTGTTGTTTGTTATTTCAACCGCACTCGGAGTCCTCCTGCGCTCGGAACTAACGTTTCGGATGTTGGCGGCTTGCACGACTCTGATGAGTGGGCTTGCGGTGATGGGTTACCTGGCGCTGCAAGCGATGTACAAGCTGGGATACGCATTGCAAGCGCTGATGGCCAACGCTCCAGTTGACGCCGGTTCAGCCAAAGTGGCGGATTGGTTCGCGCGACACATAAGCCTCGGCTTCGCTGTAAATTACCATCTCTTCTGGATCATCGCCGGATATTTGATCGTACTGGCGTTCAACGCTTACGTTATGTGGCGCCGGAAGAGCGTTGCAGCAGAATACAAAGTTTAATTTACTGCGGCGGGCGATTTCTTGGAGAAAGTCACGATCTGCGTGCCTTCCGCAGTACGATAAATTCTGGGTGGAGCTATTGAGGGCGCCGCGCTTGATGATCCGTAGGCGGGGATGCGCGTTTAAGGAGGCGGCGCAGGTGTGTGTTCACCAATCTCAGGTTTCGGAAGTCTAATTCTCGGCGCGCCAGGGGCCTTTACAGTTCGCTGCGTGACTCCCACATGTGAC
>DATGYM010000272.1:0-24286 GCA_035297925.1 Pyrinomonadaceae bacterium
GATACCCACGCCAGTATCACTCAGCTCCACCAACAACCTGTCTTCCTCGACGCGGCTGCTTATTTTTAGCTGTCCGCCATAGGGCATGGCATCGATTGCGTTGGTCGCCAGCGCGATTACAGCCTGCTGTAATTGCCCGGCGTCGCCGGAAACACCTGGCAAGTCGTCGGGGATTGCGAGCTCGAATTTGACAGTCTCCTTGTGCTGTTGATGCGAAAGCAAGCGAAGTGCTGAAGCTATCACGTCAGACAAATTTACAAGCACATGTTCAGTCGCACGCTTGCGACTGAAGTCAAGCAGCCCATTGGTGATTGTCTTGCAACGAAATGCCTCGCTACGGATCAAACCCAGATACTCGCGTAGATCGTTGACTGCGTCAGACTCCTTAAACTCACCTTCATTAACTCTCGATTCAAGTGCTTCCGCGCACGCGGAGATTGTGGCCAGCGGATTGTTTATTTCGTGAACCACTCCTGCGGCCAGACGTCCAATTGCCGCAAGCTTCTCGGCTCGGGCAACGGCGCGGTTGGCTTCGACCCTATCGGTGATGTCTTCGCCAATCGCGATAACGTGCGAAACCTGACCGCTGGTGTCAATCCACATAGGAATTTTGCTTATAAGCCAATGCTTTATCTCTCCGTTGGGGTCGGGCGTTGCGTTTTCAATACGTTGAATTTCGCCAGTCTCAAAAACCTTCGCGAATTCAGACTGCAGCAGTTCGCGCTTTTGACGCGTCAGGACCCCGAAAATATTTCTGCCCAGAACGGCGCCACGCGGAATGCCCAACTCGCCGAGTTCCCGATTTCGATTCCAGGCAACAATCTCGTAGTTGCGATCGATCGCGTAAAGGGAGAGGGGAAGACTGTCGATAATTGCTTCGATGAAGCGCCGTTGAGCTTGTACTTCTGCTGTCCGTCGCTCCACTTCGATGGTCAGATTCGCTGAGGCATCTCGTGCCGCCTGATAGAGGCTGGAAATATGCGCGGCGAGGGCGGCCTGTTGTGCGGCCGCGTCGACCAGCCGACAGACAGTGTCGTCACAGTCTTCTCGTTTATCAAAACCAACTATCAAGGCGCCCTGCGGATGTCTGCCGAATCTTAATGGCGCCGCATACTCGACGCAGTGGACGTCGTCGCGTAAAAGAAAGTTGTTGTGCTCATCAATGAGTAATGCCGCCACCCCTGAATCGGCGGAGCCATTCAGCCATTTTTTTAAACGATCCACTTGTAACAACGCCGCACCTTCGGCGCTGCCCTCTCGATCAAAAACGCAAGCCGCTTCCATCCCGTTGTCGAGACTTATAACAGCCGCACACAGTGAAGCGCCGGCGCCTTCGTAGGTGGCGCCGGCTACGCGGCGCACCAGCTCATCCGGTTCCAGCGTTCGTAATAATCCCCGACCCAGGTCAGCCAGGAAGCGCAATTCGCGGTTGGTACCTATGAGTGCCGATTCTCGCTGGGCTGCTCGGAGGTGTGTGGCAGAGCGGGAAACAATTTCGGCACCCGAGGAAGACTTGGCGATATAGTCATCGGCTCCGGCTGCGAAAGCTGCCAGCTTCTGACTGTCCGTGCCATCGTCCGACAGAACAATCACCGGCATTCTGTTTGTGGCTGGTTGCGCCCGAAGCAGCTTGCAAAGCGCTAATCCGTCGATCTCAGGCAAGGCCAAATCAATCAACACCAAATCGCAGATTTCTTTGCGGAGCAGTCTTAGAGCTGAGGTTGTGTCGGCCGCGCTTAACACCTGATAGCCGGCGGCCGCGAAAATGCTGCCCAGGTGCCCGCGCGCGGAATCATCTGCGTCAACGACGAGTACAGCGGAGCTTTGCTGAGGGGTGGTAGCGGAAGGCATGCTTTCAGTCCTGAAATGCGCGACTGGTCGGAACGAATTTAACCGTGGGATGCATCGATTTATGCTTCGCACGCGGCGGAGCATCCCGCCTATCGATTGAAAGCGATGCGAATGGGAAAGTCAAGACTGTTGGATTGCGGATAGTGGCGTAATTTCACTCACTCCGTGAAACCTCAGTGTCTTGTGTGACCCCTTGGTGAATAGGGTTTGATCACAAACTGACCAAAGAGGCGCGGAGAAACAGAGGTCACCCAGAGAATTTCGAAATACGACACCCCCTGTCGCAGCGGGCTTTATAGCTGGAGATTGTGCAAATAGAAAAGGCGCACCCCTCGATGCGCCCTTATCGTTCGCAATACGCAGAAGATTAGTTGACGGAAGCCAGCAGATTATCGTGCCCTAGTTCGACCAGCTTCTCACTCTCAAAGTTGTTAAGGGGAAGCGCGGGGTTATTCCGGGACATTTTCTCCAATTTGTGACTAGACTTCGTACGATACATCGCCTGATCCGCAGCCACCAGCAATTGGTCTAACGTCGCACCGTCCAGGTCAAATGTTGCCGTGCCAATGCTGATTCCCACTCTTGCCTTACCCTTTCCGCGAATATGCAGCGAAAACTCTGAAACTGCCGTCTCAATCCGGTGCTGTAGATCTTCCACCTGGCTACCCACTAGTTCCTGCACAATAGCAACAAACTCATCGCCAGCGTAGCGAGCCAGGAAATCATATTCGCGAAGTTGGCTCTGGATGATGCGGCCCATCTCACGCAGCATCTTGTCGCCGACTTTATGGCCAAAGGTATCGTTCACTACCTTGAAGTCGTCCAAATCAAGCATCATCACCTGAAACGGATGTGCATTTCGTCGCGCTCGTGAAGCTTCCTCGTCAAACCGCAATGCTAGATAGCGCGCGTTAGGAAGTCCGGTTAAGGGGTCAGTAAGCGCGTTCGACTCAGCCTGGGCATGCTGCATCGAATTTGATAAGGCGTCGGAAGCAAGCCTGGTCACCGTTTCGAGCAGGCGCATCTGATCTTCGCTGTACTGTTCAAGTTCCGTGGAATAAACAGACAGGGCGCCTAGCAGCATGTCATCCTTGAACAAAGGCAGAGAGGCCATCGAGCGGTACTCATTTTCTATTTCAAGACCTGACAGATCCAGGCTCGGGTGTAGCTGACTAACTGGATTGCGGTTCGCCAGAGCAAATCCAGTAACGCCTTCGCCCAGGGCTACACATTTTGTCGCCAGCACCTGCGCGTTCCGGCCGGCAACGTGTGCCGGTGTCGCATAACCTTTCGCTTCATCGTAGAGGAAAACTACACAGGTTTGAAACGGGACGACATGTCCGACTTTATCTACGAGAATTTCTACCGTGTTGCGAACATCGAGCGAGGATCCGAAGGTACGCGCTATTTCATATAAAGCATAAACCTCCTGGTGAGCGCTCTTAATTTGATCATAGGCCATAAAGGCGCCGCGCTCTCTTGTCTGAGCCATGTCCACCTCGCTGAGCGCGAGTGGTTCATGCCCGTCGCTGGCCGGCAGTTGCTGAGCAAGCCCAGCCGCGGCGATCTCCGCCTCAAAGCGTGGTAAATGTTTGATGAACAAACGAACGATGCTTGGATCGAAGTGAGTGCCCGCGCCACGTAATAAGAAAGCTATCGCCTCGTCGCGAGTCATGCCCCGACGAAAAGGGCGATCTTCTCTAACTGAGTCAAAGCAATCGACGACCGATATGATGCGAGCCGTAATCGGAATCTGTTCGCCCTGCAAGCCGTCTGGATAGCCAAGACCATCCCATTGTTCATGGTGATGTCGCACAATCGGCGTGACCGGGTAGGGAAAATCGACCCGGCTCAGAATTTGAGCGCCGACCGTCGTATGGATTTTCATTTTTTCAAACTCGGCCTGAGTTAAACGGCCCGGTTTGTTAATGATATGAGCTGGTACTGCCAGCTTGCCGATGTCATGAAGCAGTGCCCCGGCCTTTAGTGCCGCAACCTCAGCCTTTGAAAGTCCCAGTATGCCCCCGAGCCCGGCCGCATAAACCTGAACGCGTCGCACATGGCAATGCGTCGTCTGGTCTTTTGCATCAATAGCAGTGGCCAGCGCCTCGGCAGTCGCAAAATGTATGCGGCTTAACTCTTCGCTTTCACGGGTTTTGGAGTTGAGCCGTATCCACGCCAGATAAATCACCTGCGCGATCAGCAGGGTCACCATACTTAACAGCGCGAGCGAAAACGCCTGGTGGATGGCCCAGGCAGCCAGAAATGCCGCACCAGCAAAAAGAAAGAACCGGTATTGCCCAAGTCTGCCGTCGCGATTTTGCGTATGATCCGTAATGTAGGCCAGGTCCATTCACTCTCCTCAACTACTGCGGCGTCGAAAAAGCAATTTCAATAAACTATCGGTCGTCACCGCACCCAACAATTCCTGTTGGTGTGGGAGCCGGAAGCAAAACTGGGCCAATCAGTTTTACTTCCGGCCAGGTGCGGGGCAAGCGTGCAAGCCATCGGCTCGCTTTGCTTGGGTGAGAGTCTTGACAAAATTGAGTGGCAACTATTTCAGCCAATCAACTTTTGGAAATGTGGCGGCTCGGACCCCGTGCGGAGAGCCCGTGAAGCCTTGAGCTTCTCAGCCGCGCCGTGTCCTTTTTCAATTGTCGTGCCGCGCTCGATTGCTCACGCTCCGGCTGAAATTCCGCGTTGTTGTTGACGATCTTGAAAAGCATTTCTGGCGCGACTTAGCAATGCCGGCAAGCAAAATCATTCTGACGCGTCAGATTGGAAGCTTCGTCAAAGTGCTCGATCGCTCAGTTGACAAATGTTGAAGTAAGCGGGCACCCTTCGTCTTTGTGAGAAAAAACCAATTATTGCAGTTTGGAAGTCCTGCAATCTTTCCACTTATCGGTCACGACTGACTGATCAACTGAGTCCTAACTGAACGAGTGACAGATTCCACCAACCCACGATTAGATACGAGCAGCCCGGCGGGTTACATCGAGTTGCTTCGCGGCAATCGCGGCTTTCGCCAGGTGTGGTTGGGCCAGGTCGTTAGCCAGCTGGGCGACTGGTTTGACACCATTGCCCTCTACACAATCATCCTGAACCTGAGCGGCTCTGGTCGAGCGGTGGGTTTGCTATTGGTGGCTCGATTCGTTCCCAGTTTTATCTTCGGTTCACTGTCAGGGGTGGTTGCGGATCGCTTTAGCCGCCGCACGATCATGATCGTTTCCGATCTATTGCGCGCCGTTGTTGTCTTGGGTTTCCTGTTTGTGCGCCGCCCCGATCAGTTGTGGATCATCTACTTTTTGACTGTGTTGCAACTGGGACTTTCCACTTTTTTCGAGCCTGCAAAGACTGCGGTAATCCCTTCCATTGTCTCGGATCGCGAGCTGGTGGCGGCAAATGCAATCTCTTCTGTGACATGGTCGGCGATGCTGACCCTGGGCGCAGCGATCGGCGGTGTTGTGACCGGGTGGTTTGGGACTGACGTTGCATTCATACTTGATGCCCTCACCTATTTGCTTTCCGCAGCGCTGATAGCAACAGTCCGCGTTCCAAAACGCGAGCCTCGCGTAAAGGGGAAACTTACGATCAGCCGCGCGCTGGGCATCTCGGAAACGATTGAAGGAGCTCGCTATGTCAAGCATCGGCCGCGCGTGTTGGCCCTTATGCTGGTGAAACCGGCATGGGGACTGGGCGGTGGTATTCTGACCCTGCTGGCAGTCTTTGGTGAAAAGATTTTTCCAGTAGGCAAAAGCGCGGCTACCGGCATTGGAGTTCTTTTCGCGGCTCGGGGCATCGGAACCGCCGTCGGTCCCATTGTGGCTCGTCGCATTTCCGGTGAAGGCAAGAAGCGCATGCAGACTTCAATTGGGGTGGCGTTTCTTATCGGCGGAGCTTTCTACATGGCATTTGGCGTCGCTAGCAGCTTTGTGGTGGCGCTGATCGTGCTGGGGTTGGCTCATACCGGCGGCAGCATCCTTTGGGTCTTCTCGACGGTATTGCTGCAACGTGGAGTGGACGACAACTTTCGCGGTCGGGTTTTTGCGGCGGAGTTGGCGTTGCTTACACTTACGATGGCTGTATCCAACTACGCGACCGGTGAACTCCTCGATCGATTCGGGCTTTCGGCGCGGGCAGTCGCGGTTGGAATTGGAGCTTTTTTTCTAGTTCCGGGAGTTGTTTGGTTTGCCACGCAAACATTTTGGGACAAGGATACTCGCGCCGATCACACGGTCAAACCCTTTCAGGTAGTTGATACCGATCAGGAGTTAACCAATGGACCCCCAGGCTGAATCCGAATCAAGCGTTGCACGCCCCCAACATGCCGCGCTCGCTGTCAAACTCATCTACTCATCGTTCGCCATTGCCGGAGTTCGCGCGGTATTCGAGCTCACAAGGAAAGTGTCCGGCGCCTCTTTACTGGTGGCAGTTCTGCTGCTGATTGTCTTTCTCGCCATATGCTCTTTCTTTGTAAGCAAAATCGCCGCCGGCAGAAACTGGGCGCGAATTACATTTCTTGTTCTTCTGCTCATCGGCCTTCCGTTCGCAATTCCCAGTTATGTTTACGAGTTCAAAGTAAGGCCGCTGCCTGCAACACTCAGCATCCTGGCTTCTCTGTTACAAATCATCGGTGCCGGCCTGCTCTTTACCAGAGACTCAAACAGATGGTTTAGTAAAGGCAAATGAGCATTGCAATCGGAGTGATGGGATCGGCTGCCGGTTCTCTGGCAGCGAATAGGAAAGACGGAGTAACGGAATCCGCCAACGCCCTGGCGCTCGCGATAGCGGACCGCCACTTGTCACTTCTGACCGGTGCCACCACCGGAATTGTGTACGTTGTCGGCAAGGCTGCGCACGACGCCGGAGCGCTTCACATAGGGATTTCTCCAGCAAGCAACAGCCGCGAGCATCTGGAACAATACAAACTCCCGTTGGATGCGTGCGACTTGATTATTTATACCGGCTTTGGTCTCAAGGGACGCAATGTTGTCCTGGTGCGGTCCTGCGACATTGTTTTGTTTATAGCCGGAGCGATGGGTTCTTTAAATGAGTTCACCGTAGCTCACGATGAGGGAAAAGTCATCGGGTGTTTGACAGGGACCGGAGGCGTGGCCGACCAGGCCGACTATTTACTCAAGAAATTTTCGAAGAAGACGGATGCTATCGTCTTTCAAAATAACGATCCGGCAAAACTGATTGATGAGTGCTTAGGCGAGCTACGGGCTCGGCAACCGTAACGCCTTGGAGTTTCCGTGGACTTTGAAATTAAAGGATCACATAGCGCTCGTCGCGGTACCGAGCAGCGGAATCGGCTTGCGGCGTCTATTGACAAATCGGTGAAAGGTCCCATTTAAGTTTTGCCCCAGCCAACAATCAAGGCACCCTACTCCTTGCGGAACCTTAGCGCATCCGACCTCGATCACGCTGAATGGGCGCGAGCTCAACCGGTTTTTATCACTCGCCAATGGTCGGGGGAGCAAGCGCCGGCCTCGCGTCATGCCGAAGCGAGAGTCATCTGGACCAAGGAAGGTCTGATTGTCCGTTTTGTTTGCCTGCAGGTGGAAGCATTAATCGTCAATCCAACTCCGCAAGTCGACAAAAAGACGCCCCGTCTGTGGGACCGAGACGTTTGCGAAATCTTTTTGGCTCCGAGTCAGAATTTGCCTACGCGCTATTTTGAATTCCAGGCGTCACCGCGGGGCGAATGGATTGATTTGTCGATTAGCTTTTCCGCGGCTGGGCGGGAAACAGACTTCGAGTTCCACTCAGGTATGACTGCTGCGGCGCAGGTTGGCGAAGGTCAGGTAGTAATCGCCATGCGCATTCCCTGGAGCGAACGACTACCACGCCCGCAACAGGGTGATCTGTGGCGCGTCAACTTGTTTCGTTGCGTGGGGGTGGGAGACGAGCGTTATCTGGCGTGGCAACCGACGTTCACGGCGCAGCCAAATTTTCATGTACCTGAAGTGTTTGGGTGGTTGGAATTCAATAATGACGACGGGGTGCGCCGCTCTGCTGACCTATGAATTTCCTTTACGTAGAGCGGCGACGTATTCGGAGAATCGGCTGCGATCGGCGCCGGGCATTCCAACAATCCTGGCAGCAATCAAGTATCCCATCTCATTCCTGGAGTCTTCCAGTCGTTCATACCGAACCGGCGTGGCCTGCAATTCCACAGGTCCATCAGGAAGCTGCAGTCTTATGTTTAAGCTCCGATTTTCTCCAATTAAATGATGTTCACCCAGAGTAATCCGAGGAACTATGAGCGCCAGCCCATTAGAGCTGACATCGAGGGTATGTCCCTCCATGCTGTTGATTTTTTTCGTGCCGTTGAGACTTTTGGTTTTGGAGGAGAGGGAAAGGCTAAAGGCAAGACGCACCTTCTGGCGCTTTGAATGGCGGCGGTCGCCAACGAATTGCCGCAGCCTTGACACAATTGTTCGCGTTAATTCCGCCATGATAACTATTGAGACTTTCTGGCAAAGCCAGAGTGTCCGCTTTCGATAACTGAGGAAGGGCAGAACCAGGAGGCTGTCGGGAGCGTCGCCGTCCATTCTAGTAAGGCCGGCGCTCAGACGCAATAGAAATGAGTCAGGGGTGGGATGGATGAGAACGAGCAAGCCCGAACTCGGAAGCACCTCGTTTTTCTACGGGCGGTCAGTTTTTGCCCGACCGGAGGGGCTTGCCTCCATTATCGCTGCTTCTGACTCCCTCTGCGTCCAGAAAAAACGATAGTTTACCTGTGCGGCCATATTGAGCGGGCTCGGCGCCAGCATTCCACGTCTTGCCGCTGTCCGGAGCGCTGACATGGAAGCGATAACCAGTCGATTCTGTGCCCTCGAGGTCCTTAGGCAGCAGTCCCAGCGAAATTAAGGTCGTCAAATCCACGAAACGTCCCTCGTGTTGTTGGCTGTAAAGCAGCTCAGCCAGCGAGATGCGGGTCAACATCGCTTGCACCTCGTCGTGATGAGTGTCAATGCGCGCGTTGAAGAAAAACTGTTTACCGGCTTTTCTTACGACTGCCTCGTTTTCCTTGTCGCCGATAATCCATGCGCCATTCTCTCGTATAAGCGTCACGGTGTCTGGCTGCTCGGCAGCATCGCCTTCCTTGATCTTTACAAAAACAGTCGCCATCTCACCGCTGATTTGTTCGCCCGCTAAGTTTACCTGCTCAGGAATTACGGCAGCCATCCTTTCAAAATCCGGGCGCAGGTCTTCGAATTCCTGAGGCTTCAGGGTGTCTACCGCCGGTTTGTATATCGACATTCCGAAGGCGTCCCGAAATCTCTTTTCGCGCATCGCTTTGTAAAACTCGCGAACTGTGTCTGAAGGCGAACGCGGCGGCGCTTGCTGCGTCATGGCACGCTCAGCAGGCAAGCACACGAGCAATGCAAGTGCGACAATCAGCAGGGGAATTTTGGCAGGTGATATTGAAGTGCGCATTAATGCTGTTCCTCTGTAATAACTTTGCGTTTTAACCTTGAGGCGCGCTCCGTATTAGCAGCGCGCCTCGAATACTCCTGAATAATAAATCACCGCGACCTAATTCGCCGAATAATTTCAGCTCCGATTTACGGTTGTGGGCTTACTGGTAAGCAGAACCTCGCGGCCTACCAGGTACAGCAACACCATAAGAACCAGGAACGGAATCATCGACAATATATCGGCGTTTGGTCCATGGAAAAGCGGGTTGTTTAAAGTTGCCCAATCCTCGACGCTCTTATTGAATGCCGCGAGGGCCGGTCGTGGTACTCCCTGCAATATTGCGATTACGATGGCGGCCAGCGCGCCACCGGCTATGTAGCCTGACGCCATTAATACGCCTGGACTCTTGTCGGTTTCGGCGACCAGTTGATCCTCAGTTAATTTCTGATGCTTCAGTTTTTTGCGCAGGTAACGATCAACGCCCCAGCGAATCATGCCGCCAATAAAGATTGGACTCGATGACGACAACGGCAGATAAACCCCAACCGCAAATGCCAGCGAGGGAATTCCGCTCATTTCCAACACAATGGCGATCATCACACCCAGCAATACCAGGCCCCAGGGAAGTTGGCGGTTCAGAATGCCCTTGATGATGTAAGACATCAGCGTGGCCTTGGGCGCGTCATATTTGGTGACCGCCGACCCGTCTGGTCGAGTTTTATGGATGCCATTGATGCCCGGGTCAGACAGGTAAACTACGGCGCCTTGTTCATTCACCAGGTAACGACCCGCCGGGCCCCCCTCGGTGTCGATCTTGTGCCAGGGCCGGTAAAGACCCGTATCGGTGTTCGCCTGTGGACCTTTAAGTTTTTCCGGAGCGCCGGCTTGCGAAGGATCGACTTTCAGCGTGGCCGGGAAATTCTCTGACATTTTGTAAGCCACTCTCCCCGAACTATCGACGAGATACTCACCGGGATCGAGGGCGGGAACGGCCGGGGCCGCGGCCTCATTTTTTAGAATTCTATACTCGCCTGGGGTTGAGGGTTTTATTGCGTCCGTGTAGGCCGGCAACGAAGCCGCTTTGGTTGAATCCAACGTCACGCTTTGGCTGGCAGCCTCAAAACTAACGCGCGGCACGTAAACCGTCGCTGAGTCGTTAAGGACGAGGAGAATTGGACCGAGTATCAGCGCTGACGCAAAAGCTCCCACCAGGATAGCAATCTGCTGATACTTTGGCGTTGAGCCGACGAGAAATCCGGTTTTCAGGTCCTGCGATGTCGTGCCGCCGTTGGAGGAAGCGATGCAAACAATGCCGCCAATCGAAAGCGCGGTGATGTAGTAGCTCGGACCGGTCCAACCAACCAGCAGGAATATCAAACATGTAAGCAGCAACGTGGCCACTGTCATCCCGGAAATTGGATTCGATGAAGAACCAATTTCGCCCGTCAGTCGCGAAGAAACGGTAACGAACAGGAAGCCAAAGGCAATGATTAGGAGGGCCCCCATGAACGCCACGAAAATATTTATTTGTAATCCCAGTTGCGGAAAAGCCATGATCATGCCGATTAGCGCAATGATGCCGCCGATCACAAACTTCATCGACAAGTCTTGATCTGTTCGCGGCGCGTTCGCCGTTGCGGCAGGTCCACCCCGAAGGTCCGCAAGACCTCCCTTGAGACCACTCCAAATTGTGGGCAACGACCGAAACAGGCTAATGATGCCGCCGGCTGCCACGGCGCCGGCGCCAATGTAAAGGATGTAAGCTCCACGAATCTGAGACGGTTCCATCTCGCTGATGGGAACAGTTCCGGGCGGAAGAACAGTCGTCATTCCTTCACCAAAAAACTTGATCGCCGGAATCAAAACGAGGTAAGCAAGAACACCGCCGGCGCACATTATCGAGGCGATGCGTGGCCCAATGATGTAACCAACTCCCAGCAGTGCCGGCGAGATTTCAGCCGAGACGGAGCCCGCTTTGAAGGGCGCTCCGAAGACCTTTTCAGGCGTATCCTTCCAGCCTTTTAAGCCGGTCATCAAGACCTGATAAAGAAAACCAATACCCAGGCCGCCGAAGATAGTTTTGGCCCCGGTTTGCGCGCCTTCGTCAGCCGCGCTTGCATGTGCAGCGGACCCTGCGGCTGCTGCCTTGCGCGATTCTTCGGAAGCTCCCGCCTTCAGCACTTCTGCACAGGCTGTGCCTTCCGGGTATTTAAGATAGCCGTGTTGCGCCACAATCAAGGCGCGCCGCAGCGGAATCATCATCAGGATTCCCAACAATCCGCCCAGCATGGCAACCAGCATCACGCGCGTAAACTCCAGATCCATTCCCAGGATCATGATCGCGGGCATCGTCACGCCGACGCCGAACGCGATTGATTCACCAGCGGAGCCCGCGGTCTGCACAATGTTATTCTCAAGGATAGTTGCGTCACGTAAACCGAACTTCGACAGCAAGCGAAAAACAGTTATCGAAATCACCGCGACCGGAATCGAAGCACTTACAGTCAGCCCAACTTTGAGAACAAGGTAAAGAGAGGAGGCACCGAAAACCATTCCCAACAGGGTCCCGATTATCAACGGCAACGCCGTAAGTTCACGTAGTCTCACTCCGGCGGGAATATAAGGCGCAAATGCCGCCAGGTATGGATTGTCCGGCACAAAGCCGATTCTGTCCGGATACTCATTCGCAGGAATGCTTTCAGAAGACATTCGGTTTTTCCTCCACAAATATGCTTAAAAAGGGGAGTGCGCAGGGGTTAGTTCGACCGCTACTTTACACGGCCCACCCGCGCCGGGGCAAGCTGATTTGCCGGTCACACATACCTTGGGTTCCCCGAGGAGCGCTGGCTATTTGCTCACCCTGCAGCCTCGCTTTTCCGGATCAAGCAACGATTGTCATTGCCCGAAGGGCAAACTTTGGATCGTTAAGTCAAACGAAAAAAGCTTCTTCAAACTTCCCGCCCATTTCGTTTACACTCTTCCCTTCACTCGTTACTCGCTGGTGGATTGTATGCCAACAAAAATCTGCTCGCTGATTCTCATCATCCTGTCGTTCATCTCGATCGGTTCCCCCGGTCATACAGGCGTCCATTCCCTGCTTAGCCTTGAAAGTGGAACGTCAAAACGGCTGGCGGTTCCAGCGCCGAAAGAGATCATCGGTTTTGTACCGGGCGAAGATCGAAAGCTCGCAAGTTGGAATCAGGTGCGCGACTATTTTTCGGCGTTGGCACACGCGAGCGACCGCGTGAAGTTTGAGACGCTGGGCACTACAACGATGGGCAATCCCTTCGTAATGGCCACTATCAGCGCGCCGGAAAATCTGGCGCGGCTCAGCGAATATCAACAAGTCCAGGGGTTCCTGGCTGACCCGCGCAAGCTTGGCCCGCCCGCGGTTCGCGCTCGCAAGGCGGCGGACCTAATCAAACAAGGCAAAACAATTGTGCTCATCACTTGCGGTATTCACTCGACCGAGGTGGGCTCATATCTCTCGAGCACGCTTATTGCGCATCGATTGGCTTCCTCGGATGCTCCGGAAATTCAAAACATTCTGCGCAACACAATCATCCTGCTGGTGCCTTCGCTAAATCCCGACGGCGTGGACATCGTCAAGAACTGGTACGACAAAACGCTTGGCACGCCTTATGAAGGAAGTGAACCGCCCGAGCTTTACCACAAGTATACGGGTCACGATAACAACCGCGACTGGTACGCATTCACGCAGTTTGAGACGCAGATTGTCGTAGACAAAATCTACAACGTGTGGCATCCGCAAATAGTCCACGACATCCATCAGCAAGGCCGGTTCGGAGCACGCTTATTTTTGCCGCCTTACATGCCTCCGGTTGAGCCGAATGTGCCGCCACAGATCGTCCGCGGTTATACCGAGCTGGGAAGCTTCATGGCGCGCGAAATGCGAGCCGCGAATTTCTCGGGCATTACCACCAGCTCTACATACGACGCCTGGTCACCCGCCCGCGCTTATTCCCATCATCACGGCGGCGTAAGAATTCTTTCCGAGACTGCGTCGTGCAAAATTGCCACTCCCATTACGGTGAAGTTTGGAGACCTGACAGAAAACACTGGATATGATCCGAAAAAAGAGTCCGAGACCTTTGGACCACTTTGGCAGGGCGGCGAGTGGCATCTGCGCGACATTACCAACTACATGACGGCCGCTGCGTTCCTGTTATTGCGTCATGCCGCGGAGCACAGGACTGAGTGGCTGAGCAGGTTTTACGAGATTGGCAGCGATGCTGTCAGGCCGCGCAAAACAGGTGAACTCTTCGCTATGGTTGTACCTGAGGCGCGTCACCAGGCAGACTTACTTGATGTGCTCGCCCGGGGCGGTGTGGATGTGGACGCTCCTTTGCCGTTCAAAGTCGGGAAAACCAGGTTTTCCGAGGGCACTGCAGTCATTCCCATTGCCCAGCCATACGGTGCGTTTGCCAAGGCTTTGTTGGAGAGGCAACAGTATCCCGATTTGCGGGACAGAAAGAATGACCCAGTGTCGCCTTACGACGTAACGGCTCATACGCTGTCGTTATTAATGGGAGTGAACGTGCGGTTCATTTACCAACCTTTCGTTTATCGATTCCCGCCAGACGAAGGGATGAATAGCTGCAGCGGCTTCGGCGTTATCGACGAAAAGGTTGCAGTTTACAAATCCCACGTTGCAGCGATCGACGAGGGCTGGAGTCGCTGGGTGTTGGACCGCGAGCATTACAAATATTCAACAATCGAAGACGCGGAAATCCGATCCGGAAATCTGAGGACAAAATACGACTCGATCGTGATTCCCGACCAGATGCCTGGTACGATTTTTAATGGGTACAAACCGGGGGCAATGCCTCCGGAATATACTGGCGGCCTCGGCCCTGCAGGTGTGAAGGCTTTGCGTAATTTTGTTGAGCAGGGAGGAACGCTCGTCTGTTTGAATCGCGCGTCAACATTTGCACTAGAGCAATTCAAACTTCCTTTACAAGACATTGCTACTGAAGTATCCGAGAAGGATTTTTTTGTCCCTGGCTCAATCCTACGAATTGAACTGGATATATCGAGTCCTGTTGCCCAGGGAATGCCTAAAGAGACGATTGCCTGGGTGGAAGATTCGCCTGTGTTTGAGGTTGTTGCGAACAGTCCGGGCAGGACCCAAACCGCAATAGAGGGCTCGCTCAGCAATACTCCCCTGCTCCAGGTTCGCGTCATCGCGCGCTATCCAACAGACAAGAATCCATTGTTATCGGGATGGTTACTGGGCGAGAAGCGTCTCAGGGGAAAGCCGGCACTGGTTGAGGTGACGCTGGGCAAAGGGCGCATAATACTTTTCGGCTTTCGCCCGCAATACCGTGGCCAGTCGCTGGCCACTTTTCCACTTTTTTTTAACGCAATATCCCGCAGATAGATTTCACCCGGACCGCGGGCGCCCTCGCCCGTAATGAGCGCCCAGCGCGTACTACGCGTTATTAATCCGAACCTTGCGTTTAACGCCCCGCTGCGGGCGCGGGGAGTACCCGTGGTCCCAGTGAAACTCCGGTTTCTGAAACTTGTGATTTGGCACCAACGTATATTGAGGAAGACGACAGGCGGTTAGCTGGATATCCATGAAAGCGCCGCTATCGTGGCCAACATGGTCACCCTTCTCATTACTTCTTTTTTCATCCTGGCTTTCTTAGCTATCGCTATTTATTTCTGGCAGAAGCCGGCTGGATCAACCGAAACGGAGTCGCTGCCGCCACCGCCGGGCCGGGCACTGTTCATCGACGGTACCCCTGAGGGTCAGGCGTTAGCCCTGGCTGCAGCCGTTTCCGAAACAAGCATCCTTGCTGACAAGCAACGTAATGTACTACTCGAGCGCGCACAAGGTGGCGATAAATCCACGCTATTGGAGGTTCGCAATCCGGGCGACGCCGATCTTTACGACAAGGCGCTGAACTTACTTATCACCGGTGCAGATTCCGGTCCCAAATTGCTCTCTCTAGTTTCCTATGTCACCCGCCACGAGTTGCGCGTTAACAGGACGCTTGCCGAAAGAGTGGTCGATTCCTACAAGCGCTCGCCCGACCGAAGCTCAACCGCAAAGGTGCTGCACATTGCGGCGCTTTCTGATGAGGCCGCGGTTTATCAAACGGCTGTAGAAAGTGTGCTGTTTTTTTGGCGCGAAGGACGGTTGACCGAGATTTCCCCGCTGGAGCTTCGCTCTATACTCGAAGGTGAATTCTGGATACTATCTTCAACCACCCGAAGCTCCGGCGCAGGCTTTCTCTTGAAACGTACTCTCGCAAAAGTACGCGGCGAATTGGAAGCCGCCCAACATGACTAACTCAACTTCCAACCCCCATAGACTGAAAGAGGTAAGACCCAATGGAAAACCTGGATATTATTTCGATGCTGCCCCTGCTGCTGGTAGTACTAGTTCTGCTCATCGTGCTGCTGGTTATCCTCAAACGAATTCTGGTCAACGTTGACGCTCGTGAGATTGCGATTAAAGAACGGCGGTATTTTGGTGCCAAGATGCCCCCGGGAAGAGTGGTAGCGACGGAGGGCGAAGTAGGAATTCAGGCAGATGTACTCAAGCCTGGCTTGCATCTGATTAAGTATCCGTTTGAGCGAGTTGTCAGGAAAGTTCCCCTAATCGAAATTGGTGCGGATGAACTGGGCATTGTCGAGGCCGTGGACGGCGAACCGATGTTGCCGGGCAGAATCTTTGCTCCCGATCGCGCGCAGAACGCTCACAACAACTTCCAGGACCCGATCGCCTTCATAAAGCAAGGCGGTGTCAAAGGGATTCAATTGCGTACGTTGCCACCGGGCTTGTGGCCAATTCACCCTTACCTCTTCCGCGTTTCTGTTTCGAAGACGACCGTTATTCCGCAGGGAAAAGTAGGAGTAATTATCGCCGCCGACGGCGCGCCGCTTGACCCGGGTCGCCTTCTCGGCAAGGCCATTGAAGGCCATCTCAGTTTTCAAAACGCCGAGCTCTTCGTAGGCTCCGGGGGGCAGCGTGGCCCTCAGGTGGACATTCTCACACCGGGCACTTACCGCATCCTGACCCAGTCAGTGCCGCTCGAGGGTGGCTCGGAAGTCAAACCCGGGCTGTTCACCATCAGGCTCTACGACGCGACCATGATTAACGAGAACCAGATAGGTCTGGTCGAAGCACTAGATGGTGCCGCGCTGAATCCAGGCGATTACGTCGCTGAGTCGATCCCGGGACACGACAATTTTCAGGATGGCCACGAGTTTATCAATAGCAGTGGCCAGCGCGGGCCACAGAAAGACATCCTGCTACCCGGCACTTACTACATTAACCCTCAGCTCTTCAAGGTGATTCCGGAGAGTGCGAAAGAAGTGAAGCCGGGTGAGGTCGCCGTCATTGTCTCCAACACGGGCAAGGACCCTTCAGATGACATTCGCCGTCAGATGGCTGCGAAAGTTCGCGAGCGCATGGAACGCGAAGAGAAGGAGCAAGCCGAACAAACGGCGGCGCGACTCGACAATATAGATGACAAGCGAACTGCCGAGGAGATCAAGAATGAGTTGATGAGCGGCGACCCGGCGGATCGTCGCCTTGATGAAGGAGCGCACGAAGCTTACGTAGTTCCCGAAGGTTATCGAGGCATACAGGAAACAGTAGTGGGTCCGGGCCGTTATTACGTCAATACGCTCGCAATTACGCCTATAATTATTCCAACTACCAACCAAACAGTTGAATGGACGTCCGGCGAGGTGGTTAACACCTTCAATCCGTTTGAGGTGATCTCGAAGGACGGCTTCACGATGCAGTTGGAGGTGCGGGTCGTTTTTCGCGTGAAGCCTGAAGATGCTCCTTTCATGGTGGCGAAGATCGGCGGCATCGAGCGTTTGATACAAAACGTGATGCACCCCTTGATCGATTCAATCTTTCGCAACCAGGCGTCCGAATCTTCGGCCATGGCCTATCTGCAAAACCGTCATGAGGAACAGGAACGGGCTGAAGCTCGCGTGCGCGCCCACCTGCTGAAATATCACGTCGACGTGGTCAACGTATTGATCTGCCATATTCATCTTCCGGAAGAGTTGATGAAAACGCAGACAGAGAAGATTCTCGCCGAGCAGCGCCAGAACATGTATAACGCCCAGCGCGAAGCCGAAGACAAGCGCATTCAACTCGAAAGGACTAAGTCACAGGCAGACAACCAGAAGGATCTGATGGGCGCTACGGTGGGTGTCGAGATCGCCGGCAAACGCGCCGAACAGCGCAAGGCTGAAGGCGAAGGCGAAGCCCACTACATCCTGCAAACCGGTAAGGCTGAAGCCGAGAAGGTCCGACTTATGGGTGAAGCCCAGGGCGTCGCCTATCACGAGCAAGTCAACGCGCTTGGTGCGCAGGGCGTGGCATTGGTTGAAGTGCTTAAGGTCATTGGTGAGAAAGGCGTCCGCATCACTCCAGACATCATGGCTTCCGGTAGCGCCGGCGGCGGCGATGGCGGCGGCGGTATCGGCACGCTGTTGCTGCTCAATCTGTTTCGCAACCAGATGAATCTGCCGGCAGCGAATGGCGACAAGCTGAAGGAGAGATAGCCGGCAGCCTCATAGCGGACCGCGGGTGTCCTCACCCCAATGAGCGCGCAGCGCGAACGTTTCAATTGGGAGTTGGGCGCTGAACGGAGCGTTGCGGGCGAGGGCGCCCGCGGTCCCAGTCATTCGATTGAAGGGAATACTTGAAGGCCGGGTGAACGCAGAATAGCTTAGATTTGCAGATACATCTGCGCGGCCATCTTAGTGAGTTTCCAAACCCGCGACCACTCGATCCTGCCATTGCCATTTTCCCGTCCGGTTAGCTTGTCGAAGATCAGCCTGCGAAACACTTTGCCCTCGCGGCGGAGCATGAACTCTTTCGCATAAGGTCTCGCTGTTTCGAAAAAACTGAATTCCGGATCGGTGACGATGCCGATGCCTTCGAGGGTCATCAGCGCGCGCATGATGTAGGTGAAGTTTGCCGGCAGACGAAAAGGATACTCATAGATCACTTCCGCCAGGTCGTAAGTAAGCTCTTTAAACTTAACTTCACCCAGTTTGAGGTTCAAATAGACCTTAAAAAGTCTTTCCACCACCGGCCGCACCGTTTCGGGATCGACGCCGGGCTTCAAGAAGTTAAGATTGATAATGTCCTGTCCCAGACCATGTACATCGCGCCCGACGACATGAAAGAACGCATTGATCATCTGCGACTGCAACCGCGGTGTGATGCGACCGACCATACCAAAGTCAAAAAAAGCGAGATGACCTGAATCCAGCACCAGCAGATTTCCCGGATGAGGATCGGCGTGGAAAAAGCCGTCTTCCAATAACTGCTTGAGATAGGTGCGCACCAGCAGACGGTTTACTTTGACGGCTGAGATACGCCGCGCGCGGAGCTGTTCGACGTCCGTCACCTTGGTGCCGCGAATAAATTGGAGCGTTAGGACACGCCGGTTGGTATGCGACCAGTAGATTTTGGGTACACGGATTACCTGCCAGCCGCGAAAGTTATAGCGAAACCGGTCGGCGTTGCGGCCTTCTTTCACATAGTCCATCTCCTCAAACACAGTGGTGTAAAACTCGCGCAGCATGCCTTCCCAGTCAGCGTTCTCGTTTGCTTTGGGAAAGAATCGATTGATTAGCTTCACAATGCGATAGAGGATTGCCACGTCGAAGCTGACAATCCGTTCGAGATCGGGCCGTTGCACCTTGACGGCAACTTCTTCCCCGGTTGACAAGCGGGCGCGGTAGACCTGGCCCAGCGAGGCCGAGGCTACGGGCTCACTATCAATCTCGGTATAACAGTCACGCAGGCTGCGTCCCAATTCCTGCTCAATGCGGGCAAAGGCGTCAGCCGTAGGAAACGCCGGTACGTTATCCTGCAGCGTTGCCAATTCCTGCACATAGGCAAGAGGCAAAAGATCCGCGCGGGTACCGAGCGTCTGCCCAATTTTGATGAAGGTAGGTCCTAAAGCTATCAGGCTGTTGCTCAGCCACACGGCCTGCTTTTCGAGTCGCGTCGCTTTGCTGTTCGATCCTTCGGAACCTCGAAAAATAATCAAACGCAGCAGGCGAATAAACCGATCAACACTTAAACGAACCATGTCGGCCAGACGTGCTTTGGAGCGGGCAAATGAATTTTCAGGCGTTGCTGCTTCGCGAAGACGCTCGGCCATGCGCCGGTTGAACTCGGCGCGCACGTCGTAAGTGTCGAGAAATAAATAGAGCGCAAACAATCCCAGCACGCGCCCTACGCGGGCCAGCCGCAGCCAGCCGCGCATTCCGCGACCCTTAAGGATGTCTCTGACGAGTTCGTCGGTTAGTAATGGGGGGGCGGCGGTATTCGTTGCGGAGTTTGACGAACCGTTGCCGGCGGCGGGCATGCCAATACCGTGTCCGTTCTTGGTCGCGGAGGCAGGAACCAATGCTTGCGTAGTACTCATAGTTTTCCAGTTAAGCCGTCAAACCAGCGATAGCATGTGTTTCGCGCCGGCTCGTTCAAAGTAACTCTCCGCTCGTTTCACGTCGCTCTCGATCTGGCACTTTAATTCCTCAATCGAACCAAACTTCCGCTCGTCGCGCAAGCGATGAAGAAAGCGAACCCGCACGACGTCGCCATAAAGATCGCCCGCCCAGTTGAGTACGAAAGTCTCAACCGAAGGTTCCGCGCCGGCTGCAAAAGTGGGTCGCACACCCACATTCGTTACGCTTCGGCGCCATTGGCCCTCAATCAAAGTTCCCGTGACGTAAACGCCGTGCCGAGGTATGACGCGGTTACGCGGGTGTAAGTTGGCTGTCGGAAAGCCGAGGCTCGCACCTCTTTCAGCGCCGCGTTCAACGGGACCTTCCACGCCGTATGGCCGGCCGAGCAGTCGCCTGGCAAGATTCACCTTCCCCTCAGCCAGCAATTTTCTCACTTTGCTGGAGCTCACTCGCTGGGTACGAAACTTTACTTCCGGAACTTCGTCTGCAAAAAACCCGAGTTGCCGGCTGACCCGCCGCAGCAGTTCGATGTTCCCCTCGCGATTGTGACCAAACGCAAAGCCACAACCAAGATACACCTCTTTGGCGTGCAGGCGTTGCTGGACTACTTCCCGCAGAAAATCTTCGGCGCGAATTCGCGAGAACGCTTTGTCAAAACGAATGACGATTGTTTGCTCGATCCCGAGCACACCAAACCCTTCTACTTTTTGATCGAGAGTTTGCAGCAAAGGAGGCGCCGACTCAGGATGCAACACAGCGCGCGGATGGGGATCAAAAGTGATCACGGTTGGGACCGCGCCAGTTTCACGCGCCCTTTCCACCACGGTGCTCATGATCAACTGGTGACCGAGATGCAATCCATCAAAAACGCCCAGAGTAAGCACCGTCGGCCGTTGGATCTCTGCGTTGTCTGTTCCGTGGAAGAGTCTCATACAAGTGTTGCTGGGAGATTGCGGTCAGGCGCAAGTCATTTTCCATTTACTATTTATCATTTTTCAATTTCCATTCTGATCTACCACACAACTCCGTCCGCCCTTTACAAACGGAAAATGAAAAATGATAAGTGGAAAATGGACACTGATTCCGACCGACGATTTCATCCCTCATCACTGACTTCAAGTCCATCATAGGCCCACTCAACGCCGGCCGGCAGTTTCGCAGAATCTCGTTCGTGCTTTACATCATGCGCAATATGCGTCAGGTAAGCGCGCCGCGGTTTAAGCAGCTCGATGTACTCCAGCGCCTTGTCCAGCCACAGATGCGTGGGATGCTCTTTGAAGCGCAGGCAGTCGAGCGCGAGCACGTCAAGACCACGCAGTTTTTCCATCGTCTGTTGCGGAATTTCGCTCAGGTCAGTTGCATATGCGTAATCATTGAAACGGTAGGCCATAACCGGAAGCCGACCATGGATTACTTCCAAAGGCGTCACCAGGAAATCCTTTCCCAGACAGAATGCAGCGCCGGGTATAACCGTATGTGGAATCACCTGCGGCAGGCCCCCTCCAAAATGCGAAGGCTCGAAGATGTATTTGAAGATCCGGTGGATATCGAACCACGCGCGCTCGTTCGCATAAAGTCCAAGGGCACCGTAGCGAAAATTTAGTGGACGAATATCATCAAGACCGAAGATGTGGTCGGCGTGACAATGTGTGATCAGCACAGCGTCGAGGCGTTTCAAGCCGTAACGCAAAGCCTGTTGGCGAAAGTCGGAAGAAGTATCGATTAGTAATGATTGACCGGCGTGCTCGATAAGTACGGAAACACGCAGCCGCTTGTCGCGCGGATCGTCTGAAGTGCAGGTCTCGCAATCGCAGGCGATAGACGGAACGCCCGTCGATGTTCCCGTGCCTAAAAACGTAAGCTTCATGGGTCAGGCCAATTTCCAATGTCAAATAGTCCAATATCAAATCAAAAAACAAGTGACAGCTGGGTTACGTCTGGTGACGCCAGCGTTAGTTTGCGACAGGGACTTTGGACTGTGGACGTTAGACGTTGGTCAGCCACCCGTAATATCGCGACTGGAAAAGCCTCGAGCTTTGGGCGTCGTATTTGTCAGGGAAACGAATTGCATTCGTAGATCGGCGAGCAGACCCTCAAGAATCTGTTGCTCCTGCACCAGCAGATTGCCGCGCGTTTTCTGTTGCAACATTCCCAGCACATCGATCCAGTGTTTGCCGAGTTCCAAATCAACTTCGCGTTTGCCGGTTACCGGATGCTCCATCATGCCGAGAGCTGACGCAGCATTTGAGGCAATGGACATCATAAAGCTGGCGAAACTTGCGGGATCTTCGGCACCCGGCAACTCTGTTTCCAGCCTCGACTCCTCATGAACGTGCTCGGGTTCAGATTCTGCTGGTGTTTGTCGCTGGTCTGGCGAGGGCCCGGAACCGGCGCCGGGGGTCGTCGCTGGTTCCGCCTGAACTGCTCCTTGAGTCGATGCGCCCGTAGGGGTTTCTGTGGGCGTAGTTTTCTTTTCCAGCTGAGCCTCCTCCGGCAACTCGCGCGGTGTGCCGTCGGCATTGAAGAGACGTCGATCGGTTACTTTGTAACTAGGTTGTTCCTCGTTCATTTTACTGCCACTTCCTTTGCCGTTCGCTCAGCGAGACATAATGATAACAACCCACTTGTCGGGACTTTAATTGGAATTTGTGTTGGACGATGATGGTAGCATCCGTCTCGTATGCTCGCAAGACAACCATCTTACCAGTACTCAGCCTCCGCGAGCGGTAGCGACCGGCAAACACTCAGGATCAAATACTTTGGATCGACTGGCAGGCCAGGCTACACGCTGCGCAACAATGAGGTTGAGCATCGGGCCGAGTCGCCTCCGCTTGCGGTTCTGAGTCAAATCAGCGTCCAGGCATGGTTGCAAGCTGAATTGAAGGCTCTCCACTTTGGACTTTAGTCCCTGGACTTTAGACTAAGGCCATGCCTGCTACTTTTGAAGACCTGACTAAGCTAATGCAGAAGTTGCGCTCCCCCGAAGGTTGTCCCTGGGACCGCGAGCAAACCTACGCTTCACTGGCTCCCATGCTGCTTGAAGAAGCGTATGAAGCCTTTGAAGCTGTGGAAGAAGCGCGCGAAGGTAACCCGAATGAATTGCGCGACGAACTGGGCGACCTGCTTTTTCAAATCATTTTCTACGCTCAGGTCGCTCAGGAGCGAGGCGACTTTTCCATCGCCGACGTCACTAATGCGATTCACGAAAAGATGGTTCGCCGCCATCCCCATGTATTTGGAAACACGAACGCCGCGGATACGGCGACCGTCTTGCGAAATTGGGAGGCTATGAAGCAGGACGAGCGGCGCGCTGCTGGCAAGAGCGAACACGAGGAATCTTTGCTCGATGGCGTGTCGTCAAAAGCGCCTGCCCTCATGGAGGCCCATCAACTTTCTACCAAGGCTGCACGCGTCGGGTTTGATTGGGAAAAACTTGAAGACATCTTTGCGAAGCTCGATGAGGAATTGCGCGAGCTTCGCGCGGCTATCCAGACTCACGCAGCTTCAAATGCGGAAACGGATCACACGCGCGTCAGAGAAGAACTGGGCGATCTGCTCTTTGCCGCTACAAATATTGCGCGCCACCTGAAGGTAGAACCAGAGGCTGCCTTGAAGTTAACGAACAGAAAGTTCCGCCGCCGTTTCGCTTTCATCGAAAAGAGGTTGCAGGAAAGTGGTGAGACGTTTGACGCTACTACGCTTGACAAGATGGAGGAGCTTTGGCAACAAGCGAAGAACAATGAACGGTGACAGTGAAGAGTGAAAAGCCTTTGGTAATGAGTAATGAGTAGTAGGCGCCCTCGAACCGATTCAATGCGCCCGCCCTATGACTGGCTTTGCCACCAACAGACACAAGAAAGGCCCGCTGCAAAGCGGGCCTTTTGCGTCATCAATGCCGCCATTCCGGCTAATCGTTTATCTGCAGGGTGCGAAGGATATTGCGAAAGGCTGACTGGTAACTGCCTGACTCGTTTTCCGGGCTCACTGCGATCATATAGAAGAGCTGCCCGTTACGTAGTTGGGTCGTTATCACAGTCACAATTTCCGCCTGCCCGGTTGCCTCGTTGACATTGGCCAACGTCGTTGTTAACCCAGTGCGTCCGCCAATCGTCGTGCGCTGCAGTCCGGTACGTTGGCGCAGATTGCCGTTGCCCGCACCCAGACTATTCAGAAATTCATTCGTAGCCTGCTGCAGATTACGGCTCTGGGTTTGCGCGACTCCGAGGTTCACCCCGTGTGTGTAAACGACCTGGTTCTGATACTGGCCATAAGCACCTTCCGGAGAGAACCAGACCGAGCTGGTGCCGGCGAGTTCGCGCCAATTGTTCGGCACACTTACGCGCGCCAGCCCACCAAGGGTTGAATAGTTCTGATAACGCGTCGAAGGAAATTCAACGCGGCCTCGGGGCGGATTGCTGGGATAGTTTCCCGTGGTCTCACCCGTCGGATAACGATTGCCACTTCGGGCGATCTCCTGCATTGAAGGAGCGCGGCCCATACCCCTTAGTCGCGCCTGCACGCGTTC
>DATGYM010000273.1:0-1528 GCA_035297925.1 Pyrinomonadaceae bacterium
AGGACCATCGGTTCCACGGCGCCGGCAAATTCGCTTTGAGAGCTTCCAACGGCAGATCCCGGAAAATCAATTTAGCAGCGGAAACTCTCGGTTCCGTGCCGAATACGAACTGTCCTTCACCGACGCCATTGCCGAACGGCGCTGACATTTGGAGCGATTTCACTACAAGCGCCTTATTGGGCACCGAATAGTTGCCGGCGAGGCTCAAGGCCAAAGCGCCATGGCCGAGTTTAATGGGTATCGCGCCAATGCCGTCGGGAAAATCAGCGATGGTTGCTTTGCTTGTGAATGTCGCCACGGTCAGCTTGGAATCGATCGATACTTGCGCGTCGAGCGTGCCGGTGAGTTTGTTGGCGCCGATAGCGAGTTTGTTAAACTTGCTCTCGATGGTCGCGTTGGCGTTCTGCTGTTCGGGCGCGCGCAGTTTGATGCGCATATGCAACAATTCAACCGGCACTTTTGTGGTTAGCCCACTGAACAGGCCACTGGATTGTTTAGGACGGAGGATGATTTCAGATTCAAAATCTCGCGGTTGACCTGTGATGCGAAGCTCAGCCGCGCCGTCTAATTGCGGCACATCGGCGCTTAATCTGATGCCCGATTGCCCAGCTAGATTTAGATCTTGCGCTTGCAAATTGATCTTTGGCAGTTCGAAGATTGTTTCTACGCCCCTTTTAACGACGATCTTACCTTCTTGAATATTCAGATAACGCAGGGCGAATTCCGTGGAGCCCTTGGTTGGGGCCTTCATGATTTCGTCAATATCAAGATCGAGCACTGGCTGTTCAATTTCCAATCGATGCAAGGTTTTCGACAGCAGATCGAGAGGATTGAGAATTATTGTCAGCCGGCTGGTCTTGAACTGGAATTCCGGCGGTTTGGTGACTTCCACCGCCTCGGCGACGATTGTAAGCGGTAGCCGGAAGCCCAATGAGTTCAAGCGCACTTGGTAGCCGCTACGTTGGGAAACTTCTGCTTGAAGCCAATCTTTAAATCGGCCGGACTGGAAGATAACAGCCAGCGCTAACCCGACGAGCGCTACGAAGGCGAGCAGAAATACCACAATCTTAAGACCGGCGCGCGCCGAAACGGTCATAAAAAAACGATACATGCGGACAGAGTCAAGGGCAACCAACGTCCAATTGTTAAGCGACCGTGGTAAATCGATGATTTGACTTTACGCTTTTCGGTCGACTATAAGGCAGTCTAGTTAGGACACGGCGCCGTTTGAGCATTTGATTGTTATTACTGAATCATCGATCGCAAAGGAGGGCAGACGATGGAAAACGTAATCGATCAAATTGGCCAGAATATTGTGGGTTCTATGCCTCACCTTGCCGGTGCGCTGGCCTTTGGCTTGGGTGCACGCGAAATAGCCGCGCGTGAGATGGCCGAGTGGGTGCAATCGATTAAGTCTCGCAAGTAAAAATTTAGCATAGCAAGAATAGGGGGGGTTATGTTGAAAGAGTTCAAAGAGTTTGCCATGAAAGGGCCCGTGGTCGATCTGGCCGTGGGCGTCATTATCGGC
>DATGYM010000274.1:0-2612 GCA_035297925.1 Pyrinomonadaceae bacterium
ATTGCCGTCCGTGAGCGCAAACAGCGCGTTTGCGGAGGTCGGCGGGCTGATGACCTACGGTCCCAGCATCCCGCAGCTGGGCCGCGGCGCCGCGACGTATGTCGCGAAGATCCTCAGGGGCGCGAATCCCGCGGACCTTCCCATCGAGCAACCTACGAAGTTCGAGTTCGTGATCAACATGAAGACGGCGAAGCAGATTGGCATAACGGTACCGCAGTCGCTGAAGGTTAGTGCGGACCGGCTGATCGAGTAGGGACAACACTTCGCTGCACAGTTGGTAGCCCATGTCACTCTCCGTACCATGCGACGATTGGCGCTTTGTCGCATGTGTGCTCCCCGGATTTGAACGTCCGCGTTCTGAAGCTTGAGCGGCTGCCTAGGGTCGACGAGCGCCCTTGATCGACGATCAACATATGGCTTCTTTCCTCCTACCAAGGAGCCATTCATGCATGCCGCTACTAACACCGCCCCAAAGGCTGACGGGCGTGTAGTACCGTGGAACAAAGGGAAACTTATCGGCCAGAAGCCACCGCTGAAGCTGAAGGAGATCTGGGCCATCCGGATTCGACTGCAATTGGATCATCGAGCCCGGGAACTCGCGTTGTTCAATCTCGCCATCGACAGCAAGTTGCGCGGGTGCGACCTGGTGGGGCTTCAGGTTCGCGATGTGTTCCAGGGCAGTCATGTCGCCCCACGCGCGATTGTCATGCAGAAGAAGACCCAGCGGCCGGTGCAATTCGAGATCACCGAGTCGTGCTCGAATCGGTACTGACCGGTCCGCACTGCGGCTTTGCGGCGCAGGAAACCGTGCCCACGGACGCCTGCCTGTTTTTATAGGAGTGCCGCAACTGCAAGACAGTCCTTCGTCCGAAACGGGGCGATTGCTGCGTGTTCTGTTCGTTCGGTTCGGTCAAATGCCCGCCAATTCAGGATAAACACACCTACTGCGGCTGACCGTTGTTCAACCTCGCCATCGACAGCAAGTTGCGCGGTTGCGATCTCGTCGGGCTTCGCGTCCACGACGTGGTTCAGGGCAACCATGCCGCTGCCCATCGACCCAAAGCGGTCAAGCGCAAGGTCGCAAACCGGCCCTTCGCGGCCGTTAACGTTCCGGTTCAGCGGCGGCGCGGCAGCGCCGTCCGCTGCAACCGGTTGTTAGGCGTCATTGTGCCCTTGGCGCCGGAGTACAACATGGGTGGCTTTCTCCGACGCAACGAACTGAACACATTCGTATCCCAGAGCGCGCACGTCAATCCCCTCGAACAGTCGCGCTCCTCCGCCCAGCAGGACCGGCGAGATAGCGACGTGCAGCTCATCGATGAGGCCCGTACGAAGATATTGCTGGATAGTGTTAGGTCCGCCGCCAATGCGCACATCCATTCCGTTGGCTGCGTTGCGCGCTCGGTCAAGCGCCTCGTGAATACCGCCCGTGACGAAGTGGAATGTCGTTTCGCCTTCCATCTGGATGGGCGGGCGCGCGTGATGAGTCAAGATGAAAGTTGGAACGTGATAGGGTGGGTTGTCCCCCCACCAGCCTTTCCAGTTCATGTCGGGCCAGGAACCGCGAATCGGTCCGAACATGTTTCTTCCGAGAATCCAAGCGCCAACATTCTTGAAGCCCCGCGCAGCGAAGTCGTCATCGATCCCCGTTGTGCCACCGTCGGCGCCAAATAGGGTCCGTTGGAGCGTGCGTGTCGGGACTAACCACTGGTGCAAATCTGTCCCGCCCACGCCGAGCGGATTCCTGATGTCCTGATTCGGACCAGCTCCGTATCCGTCAAGCGAGATGGTGAAGCCCTCAACTCGGACGCGTGTCATTTTCATGCCTTCCTTTCGATTGACGCGTAACTATTGAGTATACTGACCAAGTATATTGGGTTCACAAACTTCACCTCGGCGAAAATTACTTCTTTAATCAAGGCGTTGTCAATTATTCCTTCGCAGGCATAACCAATATCGCGGGTCAGTATAGCTCCAATATACCCGCCAGTGAGATCGGTTAAGGCCTGCTCACCCGGCATCGCTGACCGCGATGGGCGACGGAGGCGCTGATTGGGTCGGCGTCGGCGTTCGGGACGAGCAAATTTAGATTTGCGCCATTTTCACTGAACGGGTTGTGACCGGGAAGATCTAATTCCTTGCAGGATTGCCACCAGCCGTACACCGTTGCGACGATCGACGGATGAAGGAATTCGTTGAACTTCGCTTTCAATCGTATTCTTCCAGCCGGTGTCTCGAGTAAGATCCAATCGCCGTTTTGGATTTCTAGCGCCAGTGCCGCGCTCGGATGAACCTCGAGGAATGGATCGGGCAGCGCCCGGCGAAGCCGGGGAATGTTTCGATGTTGCTCATCGCAGAAGTGAATATCGCGGAAGAAAGTAAGGGTGAGGGGATAATCTTTGCGTTCGGCGCTGAATGTAGCGCTCGGAAAACCGGGTAGGGGAGCATATCCAGCCTGCGCGAAGCTCGTGGAAAAGATCTCGATTTTGCCGCTTGGGGTTTCGAATCCGCGCGGTTGACCGCTAGACGCATCGATGTCCGTATACTTTCGATAGCCGGTTTGAATGTCAGCGCGGATTCCACGCGGATGCGCGCGCAAGCGCCGAGTACTA
>DATGYM010000275.1:0-2242 GCA_035297925.1 Pyrinomonadaceae bacterium
GTCGATGACCAAGCCGTCGTCGACGGAAAACAGCATCGTGTGCGGTGAATGCGCCTGGATTCGGCTATAGCGCCGGTCCGCCTCCCTATCCGTGATCAGCGTACCTTTGTATTCAATGATGCGCGTTCCCTTTGGAATCCGGCGTAGAGCAAAGACGCCGCGCCCGTGGATGGGCGAATTACGCACCGCGATGCGGTGCAGCCGGGTCCGTTCCTGCATGACTACTCCCAAAAATCCGCGACGGCTCCTCTACCGCTCGCGATCCATCCTGCTGATGAATTCGCGCATTCGCTCGGCCGGTACGGGATCCTGATACTGGGCGTAAAGACGTTGCCGCATGCGGTCGACTTCACCGCTTTGCAGACGCTCGTAGAGTTGGCTACGTTTGCCAAACGGGGTCATCACCATGTCCGCGGCGATCGCCATCAAGCGCAGGTGTTCCTTGGTGCTCGGCGCGCCACCGCGAAAGTAACGATCCACCAGCGGACCGACGTCGCTGTCGAGGTCGGATGCGCCGCCACTCAACATTAATGTGCTGGTCAGCAATCCTTCCATGGTCTGTTCCGCCCGATCCGAAGCTTCGATGCTATACACTCGATAGGCAGCGCTCAATCGCGGCACCCAGGTACCGCCCGGACTAACATACCCTTTCGCTTCGGCCACCTGAATAGAAGAACGAATGATCTCGATATCTTGCATCAGACTGGAAAGCAGGATTTGTGACGATGCGCTCTTGTTTCTCCCCCCATACTCGGTGAGCAATTGCGCAACGCCGAGAAAGCCCTCGAGCTTGGTGAGCAACCGCAACATGGTCGAGTATTGCGCCCACATATGGATATACATGATGCCGGCTAGAAGCTGAGGATTTTTGTAGACAAAAACGCGCTCCCAGGGGACCACCACATCTTCGAAGATCAGCGCCGCATCGACTTCGTCGAATCGCGTCGTTAGCGGATGGCGCTCGGGATCGGCGTGCTCGGCGTAAAGATCGCGGCAAATGATCTTCAGCCCCGGCGCGTTCATCGGTAGTGCAAAAGCGATCGCATAATCGGCTTCGTCGGAATCGCGCGGCCGATTGGGGTAAACCAAAACCTCATCTGAAATGGGCGCCAGCGTCGCCAGTGTGCGCAAGCCGCGCACCACAGGTCCGGCCTTGGTCTCGCCGACGATGTGTAGAATCAAGTCAGGATCTGACTGTTCGCTCACCCGCTTGGTGCGATCGTAATATTGGTCGGTAAGAGCGTGGGTCAAACAGAGATCGTTATGCCGGCAATGGAGGTAATACTGCCGGGCGTTCTCCGCCCACTGAGAACTGTGCTTTTCGATCGCATGAGTCCAGTCCAAGAGCCCCACGACCAGCTGCGCGCAAAAGTCCGGATAGCGGCCCATTTGACCGAGTGTTTGCTGCGCCCAGAACTCGATATTGCCCCGCTTGCGCGCCAATTGCTCGGCACTCTTCGGCGCAAGATAGCTGTAAGAAAACCGCTCGCCGTCATGTTCGAAAGTCATGAAATCGCGGAATTCAGGCGCATGCTGTTTGTCGTACAAATCAGCCAGCGTCTTGATCGTTCCAGTGAATCCGGAATGCGCCGTCACATCCTCGATGCGCCGCCCGGCGTGCCAAACTTCGCGTTTATCACGAAGCGCGCGGATGTAATCGGCGCCAGTTCTAACCGACATGAAAATGAGCCTCCGAGCTGAGCCTAGCGACTTCTGTGAACATCAAATCTTATAACGTCAATTCGTTGACTGTGGCAAACGCGCAGATTGGGTTAAACCGAGCACAAGACCATAATGATGAGAAGCTTCAGCCCCGCACCGTTTACTATTGGCGATCCAGGCCGTACTTTGCCCGGATTCCCGCTAAAAGCATGCGGGAATGGCCGAGTGAGAATTCACCATTGGGCACTGCCGCGGAAGAACAAGGCGCGAAGCTTCACAACATAAACAACACGCATCAGCCTCTCAGGATTTCGCAGAGCGGACGAACGTCGCTGAGGGTTTCCAAGTTTTCGATGTAATCCAAAGCCTGCGCGGCGCTTCTCCCATCGATCGCTTCGCGCGCGCATTCGGTGAATTTGTCACGCAGTTCCGCTTCCGTCATAGGGCACTCGGGTCCGCCCTTCGCATGCTGAGCTTCGCGCGTGAACGTTTGGCCGTTTCTCAACCGCACCGTGACTCGGCACGGCCGTCCCGCGGCATCGCTCTTTTTCAGATTGGGATCGAGATTCATCTGCACGCG
>DATGYM010000276.1:0-5850 GCA_035297925.1 Pyrinomonadaceae bacterium
GAGGGTAGTTACGACGGCTGTGTTAGAGACCCAAACCCGGAGAAAGTCTCATTATCCCTGGACTAGAGTCGGGGGGCAGGTCACGTCCGCGTCGCGCGTTCGTTCCACTTCCCGTTATCGTCCTTGTATTTGAAGTACCAATATTGGCGACGGCGATACAGACCAGCGTGGTGTGCCATTAGGACACCCCCTGTCTGCTGCGGTGCGCCTCAATGAACTTCTGGAGGTCTTCTAAGCGGTAGAGAATGATCCTTCCGAAACGGAGGAATGTTGGTCCAGTGCCACCTCGTCGCCATCGCCGCAATGTTGAAAGCGAGTGACGCAAAAAGGTTGCTGCTTGGGCTTCTGTGTGGAGTGGGGAAATGAAACTGTGCTGCTCTGTGTTCGACATCTTGCGACCACCGCGAAATCGTGCCCCTTCCGCACAGCCTGGTGGCGTGCAGATTGAGCTAAATTTCGCACCTCGCAGGGATGTCGAATCCTGGAAGGACTGAATGCCCCCAGGCGACGTCGTCAACGCCCAGTGAGTTTGAGAACTCACTGGCCTCCGTGTAGCCCAGTCTGAGACTGGCGCTACTCGTGCGCTAATGCAATTATACAATACGAGCCACTCTATTGGCAGTGAGTGGGACAGGGACCTCCGATCGGAGCCGTTTGGGGAAATCCTTGGGGAAATGCAAAGGGCGCTCTCTGGTGAGCGCCCGTAAGTAATTGACAAAGTTGGTTGCGGGGGGTGGATTTGAACCACCGACCTTTGGGTTATGAGAATGGAAGACTACCTATAAGTGCTGTCGAATCAATCACCCCAAAGGCATAATTGAGCTGTCAAAACAGGTTCTGTCAACCTAAGTACTGGCGATTGTTGGGCGCAGGAACAGCAAAAGTTTGACTGCTTAACCACTATCGAATCGAGCGGGTCTGGACAACCCACCTTAACAGCGATCCAGATCATTCCTTGAAAGTTCCGATAATCGCATCGCTTTAGGCGCCCGAACGAGCATCCGTTGCGACGGAAATACGTGCCAAACAGATTTTGCAGGCGGGCGATCACAAACGGACAAGCCGAAGAGCACCTGTCAGACTCCCGGTGCAGCAGCACAACCACAGCAGCGCCGCAGGCATTCCTAGCAGAAACCGTCTGATTGTGCTTCGGGTTACGAGCCCAGCTAGGATCGGGATTCAACAACTCACAAGACGCGGGTGGCGCTCCAAATCATTTCAAGGAATGATGAGAAATCGACATTGGACAGCTAATGTGTCGCTGTTTTTGCTTCAGCCGCTCGCCGCGAGGCGAAATACTCGTCAAGCACCTCCAGCGCATTCTCATTGACCAGTGGACCTGCTTTCGTGTTCCCTGCTTCTATGTGCAACATCTGCGGTTTAGTGTCACTGTAAGCTGGCCACTCCGCCAAACCGGCACCGTTCGGATCACCGGTTTTGGCAAAGTTGGTCCAATAAGTTCGCATCGTGTCCGAGAGTGCCTCGTCTTTCGGAGTCGAGGCCGGGCGGCCATGTTCCGTAAGCTGCCGAAAAACGTAGGGAAGCTCTGAAGCGTGCCGCGCGCCGTACGCCCCAGGCTCGGCTCCTGGTGGAAGCTCAGCCTTTTCGTCAAAGTAGTACAAGAACACGCTCGACTTGCCGGTTTTGGTTTGCAGACGAGCCCACGTCCACGCATTCCAGCCAAACGCAGAGTCCCGCATCAAATTGCGTGCCGTCCACTTCTCAGCGAAGGTTTCGCCCCCCGGGTAAGCAGCGAGAATCTTGTCCGCAAAGTGATGGTACCTCTCGCGCACGCTTTCAACGTAGGCTTCTTGAGACTTAGGGCTTCCAAAGAGAGCGCCTTCATCGGAGTTATAGCCGGTCAGAACCGGCACATCGTTGTATTGGCCTGACTCGTAAAGTTTGTATTGATCTCCCGGAATTACCCAGCCATCGGTGTTCGGCCGAGCCCAACCGAACTGACGCGGGATCATCGTCTGCAACTTCTCAGCCGGAATCTTGCGCAGTTCCGCGATGTTGGAAACGCCTACAGAGGACATCCAGTCTACGGTTCTCTTCTCAGAGCTGGACAGAGGTTCTGATTCGCCAAATGACGCATCAGCGCGCACCGGCCCGAACGAACCTCCGCTCTCAGCAATAGCGCCGCGAAACAGGCCTTTCGCAAGTGGCGATGCGCAGAGGATGCTTACCGCGGCCCCACCGGCCGACTCGCCCTGTATTGTCACCTTCTTGGGATCGCCTCCGAATGCGGAGATGTTCGTTTGAACCCATTGCAGCCCGGCAATCATGTCGAGAATGCCGTAGTTGCCGGATGCATGGTGAGGACTTTCAGCGCTGAGCTCGGGGTGCGCCAGAAAACCGAATACGCCCAGGCGATACGCGATCGAAACCACCACGACACCTTGCTTAGCCAGCCATTCGCCGTGGTAAAGCTTCTCGGCCGGTGCCCCCGCAACGAAACCGCCACCATGAATCCAAAACAGAACAGACAACTTGTCTCGCGCAGCGTTCGCGGGTGTCCAGACGTTGAGGTACAGGCAGTTCTCGCTCGGCGCTGGCAGATCTGCGATGGCCGCGTTCGTCTGTATGCAAGCACGGCCGAACTGGTCCGCGGCACGCACTCCCTCCCACTTCGCAGCAGGTTGGGGAGCCCGCCAGCGGAGGTCGCCGACCGGGGGAGCGGCATAAGGAATGCCGCGATAGACTCGCAGCCCATCTTCGGTAGTCCCCTGGAGCCGACCACCCTTAACTTGGACTGTCTGAGCAAAAGCAGCACTTCCGAGCGGTAGTAACAATAAGGACAGAAACAGTAATTGTATTGGAACAGCATACTTTGAAAGCACTCGCATTCCTCTCTCCTTCTCATCTTGCAGACGACCGCGGCAGACCTCTGAACGAAAGCCCCCTTGCGCCCAAGTTTTTAAATTGGTCTGGACTCAGGGGAGCAGCCCATCGAATTTGGGAATCAGGTACTCCCTCGTAAATCGGTTCTGGTCAGGTAAGGATTGCACGATTTGTTTTATGTCCGCCTGCTCCGCCTTCCGTCTTGACCAGCTCCTTTAACTGCGAAAAGCATGAGCTCAGTAACAAACTCTCAGCGAAAGGCGAGGCCATTCATAATGTTCTTGAGTTTGTCAGTACTGATGGGCGGCGTGGCACCCGTTTGAGTCGCAACCCAGGACGCGAAGCGATTCGCTGATTCACTGATTTCCTCAAGAGAATGTCCGCGGAGATAGTGATGAGCCAGACAGGCTGTGAACGCATCTCCCGCGCCAACTGCATCCGCAACCGTGACCCGGAATCCCTTGTGTTCAACTGTCTCATCTGGTGTCACAAGCAGACTCCCACGTGATCCGCAGGTTATGCACACCAAGCGCAAGTCGCAAACGTGCAACAAGCGTTGGGCAAGCATTTCGTGGGTGCCAATGCCCAACTTGAGTAAGTAGGAAACCTGGAGCAACTCGTGATCATTGAGCTTGACTATATCGGCGTGCTGGAAACATCTGCGCAGTACGCCTTGGTTGTAAAACGATTGCCGGAGGTTCACATCACATATGCGTAGCGTCTTCTTGGGCGTGTTTTTCAGGAAACATTCGATGGTGACGGCGGACTTGGACGAACGCTGCGCCAGCGAACCGAAACAAACCACGTCCGCTCGCGTGGATAACTCCTCCCACTGGGCTGACCAGTCCAAGAAATCCCAGGCAACAGATTTCTTGATGGTGAAAGTTGGTTGGCCTGCGGTGTCAATCGATACCGCTGCTGTGCCAGTGTCGTGGCTTTCGTCGCGTTGGAGGTATGCCGTACTCAGACCCAGTTCTCGCATCGCACGACGCGCTTCGTGCCCCAGGTCGTCATCGCCGACCCTACTAGCTACGATGCCTTGATCTCCGAGAACGCTGGCCATGTATGCGAAGTTTGCAGGTGCACCACCCAACACCTTTCCTGACGGCAACAGGTCCCACAGAATCTCTCCCAACCCGATCATGAGCGCCGGTGGTGTCATAAACTCATCTCGCCATGCCGCCTGTTAAAACAACCCTACTGAAAAAGTTTTGGTGCAAAATCCGCGAGATACTTGCGCCATACGGTCCATACGTGAGCCCCTGAGCTTCTCAGCCAAACGTGGTTGATTCCCGCTCTCTCCAGTGCTTCGTGAGATTGGGTAACAGGTCCGAGCAAGAAATCGTCGTTACCCACTCCGATCCATAACAGATGAAGTTCGCTGTTGACTTTGCGTGCATCGGAGAAGGCGCCGTCATAATCCTTGCCTGGATCATCGAAGAAAAACGCGGGACTAAAGGCTCCCAGATACGAGAAAAGATTCAGGTGGTTCATTCCGATGCGAACCGCCTGGCCGCCTCCCATGGAAAGACCAGCCAAAGCCCTATGGTCGCGGTCCGGGATAGTGCGGAAGTGCATGTCAATGAATGGAATCAAGTCATTGGCAATCACGTTGTCAAATAACGTGTAACGCTCTTCCTTGATGGAATTCGCCATAGACCGAGGTGCAGGCGCTGACGCCGGCGGGGTCGTGCCTCGACGCGGAGGCGGAGGAGGAGAAAAGTTGATGCCAGTCATTCCATTCTCGTTCACGATGATCATCGGCTTCGCTTTGTGAGCCGCAATCAGATTGTCCAGAATGAAATTCTCGTGCCCTTGATGGCTCCAACCGGTTTCGTCTTCGCCCCATCCGTGCTGAAGGTATAAAACTGGGTAGCGTTCCGTGCTTCGCTTGTAGCCGGGCAGTGTGTAATCAAAGATCCTTCTCCACTCCCCTGTCACCTTGGAGAAGTACCACTCGATTCTTACCGCACCATGCGGCACATTTTTAGCGGCGAAGAAGTCGGATTCCGGACTGGGAACTTCAATCGCGCTGACCTCTTTACGAGCGGCAAAGAATGTCTTGCTTCCGGGATCCGTGGACGCAAAACCATCGACCGATATCAGGTAATAATGAAAGCCGGGAAGGAGTGGTTTGGTTGTGACTTCCCATGGGCCATCCGTGCTCTTCGTCATGTCGTACGTGGCTTGACCCAATTCCATCAGCAGTTGAACTTTTTGGGCATCGGCGGCCTGCACTCGGAAGGTCGCGCTGAGATCGGCATTCAGTCGTGGATACTCCGCGCCGGCAACGTTGGTCGACGGCACACGCATCTGGCTCTGCGCTGAACACACGCCACAACTTAGCGCGACTATCAGCGCGATTCTCCTGAACTTCACCCTGTCCTCCCTTATTCTTTACTTCTCTACGATTGAGCCGTTGATGCTCCTAGGACCGAGGAATCAATGGCATCTGCCATTCAAGAGGCAAGAGACCGCGCCAGATCTCGCCAAGTCCGACCATGAGTGCTGCGTTAATCATTCGACCGTCCCGCCGCTGAACTCTGGGCTTGAAACAACATCGGGGCAAACTCATCAAGGTATTTGCGCCAAACTGTCCAGACGTGAGCTCCGGAACTTTGAGCCCAAACGTGTTTGATTCCTGCCCGTTCCAAGGTTTCGTGAGACTGCCTGACCGGTTCGAACAAGAAGTCCTCCGTGCCAATTGCGAGCCACAAGAGTCGCAGGTTGTGATTCAGTTTTACTGGGTCGGCCAGAACCCCGTCGCAATCCTTGGAAATGTCGCTGACGTAAATCGCCGGACTGAACAATCCGACGTAGGCAAACTTGTCGAGATGAGCGAGCCCGATGCGAAGCGCCTGAGCCCCTCCCATCGACAATCCGGCAATTGCGCGGTGTTCCCGATCCGGCAACGTGCGAAACTTGGCGTCGATAAAGGCGATCAAGTCGCCCGAAACGACGCTATCGAAAGTCGAGTACTTGTTATTCATGAAGTAGCGGGCCAGT
>DATGYM010000277.1:0-32407 GCA_035297925.1 Pyrinomonadaceae bacterium
GGAAGCAAAGATAAATTCCATAACGTCGGGCGGCAAGCCGTTGCGCTAGACCGGGAGCTGTCAGGCGAAATGCAACAAGACCATTGAAGTGTTTAGGAGGCGGGCATTGCCCGCCTCCAGCTAATTACATGCATCAGGCAATCGGTGGGCGACGCTCGCCTCTAAACGTGAATTGGAAGCACTTGCTCTCGCCAACGGGCAATACGGGCGATGCGGTGTTTCGCGGTCTGTTAGTTGCTGCCGCGGTCCTTATAGTGTTGATTGTGAGTGCGATGATTTTTGCGCTGGCAGTGAAGTCAATGCCATCAGTTCGTCAGTTTGGTTTTCATTTCCTCACAAGTTCCGAATGGAATCCGGTCAAGAGCGAATTTGGGGCGTTGCCGTTTGTCTACGGAACGCTTGTCTCATCGTTGATCGCGATCCTCATAAGCGTGCCACTGTCGCTCGGCATTGCGATCTTTCTAGTCGAGCAGGCGCCATGGCAGCTCGCCCGGCCGATCACTTTTCTGGTCGAACTATTGGCTGCGATTCCTTCAGTGGTATATGGACTATGGGGCATTTTTGTACTGGCTCCGTTTCTACGGGTTCACTTCGAGCCTCCGCTGCAGCGCTGGTTTGGCTGGCTGCCCTTTTTCCAGGGACCAATAACCGGCATTGGCTTGCTGACCGGAGGCATCATTTTAGCCATCATGGTTACACCGATCATTTCGGCGGTTGTACGCGATGTGCTGGCGGCCGTGCCTGCTTCACAGCGAGAGGCAGCGCTCGCTTTAGGCGCCACGAAATGGGAAACGACGCGCGTGGTTTTGATAAATGGCGCGCCCGGCATCGCCGGCGCGGTGATACTCGGTCTGGGACGCGCGATCGGCGAGACCATGGCTGTGACCATGGTCATCGGCAACCGCGCACACATCAGCGCTTCGCTTTTTGATTCGTCCTACACGATCGCATCGGCAATTGCCAATGAATTTACCGAAGCCACCCAGGACCTTTATCTCAGCGCTCTTGTCGAACTCGGTCTTATTTTATTCCTGGTGACGTTTGTGGTGAATGCAATCGCGCGTGTTCTGGTTTGGAACGTGACCCGAAAGACGAGCGGTGTGGGGAGCGCCGCGTAGCGGTAACGCAAGCTGTCACTTGCGTGGTGCTTGCAAGATCGCAAACTGACGGTTTGCGTTACGTAATGAGAAAAGTTGACCGAATACGACGCACGACTAGCGCAACCATGACATCGCTGACCGCGCTCTGCACGGCGGTGGCGATCGGCGTCCTGCTAATCATTCTGATCTACATTGCGATGCAGGGCATCGGCGCGCTGAATCTGAGCTTTCTAGTCAATGACCCCCGCCCCGTGGGCGAGGGCGGCGGCATTCGCAATGCAATCCTGGGAACCCTGTTGTTGCTTCTGCTCGCCTCTGCCATGGGACTGCCTTTTGGTATTGCCGTCGGCGTTTACCTGGCCGAATTTGGCAGCGGACGGTTTGGCGGCATCGTTCGCTTCCTGGTCGACACGCTAACGGGAATCCCGTCGATTGTTACCGGAGTGTTTGTCTACACGATCGTGGTCGTGCCGCTGAAACATTTCTCAGCCATGGCCGGTGGCCTCGCGTTGGCGCTGATCATGATTCCTATCGTGGCGCGAACTACGGAAGAGATGATCAAGCTCGTGCCGCAGAGCCTGCGTGAAGGAGCGCTGGCCCTGGGCGCGCCACAGTGGCGCGTGACGCTGGGCGTAGTTATCCCAGCGGCCGCGTCGGGAATTGCCACCGGCGCAATGCTGGCCATCGCGCGCATTTCTGGAGAAACAGCGCCGCTTTTGTTTACCGCATTTGGCAGCCGGTTTTTTAGTTACTACCTTGACCAGCCCATCGCTTCGCTGACGGTGCAGATCTACAACTATGCAATCTCGCCGTACGACGAATGGCACGCGCAGGCCTGGGCCGCCACGCTGGTTTTGATGACGATGATTCTGTTCATCAACATCGTTGTCCGTTTTCTGACACGCCGCAGATTTTGACAGTTTAGTTTTGGGAAGTAAGCAATGCTGGTAAGTGTGTCAACAATTAGCCCCAACGTAACAGTTCCGGCCCGCGAGCCGGGCAACATAGCTTCGTTGCGGACCGGGGCTGCGCCGAAGGTGGCAGTCCGTAATCTCGATTTTTATTACGGCAAGATGCAGGCACTACATGGCGTGTCGCTGGAAATTCCGGAGCGCATAGTGATGGCCTTTATCGGCCCCTCGGGCTGCGGCAAATCTACGTTTTTGCGCACGTTGAACCGGATGAACGATGTCATTCCGGGCACGCGCGTCGCCGGCGAGGTCTTGATAGACGGCGTCGATATCTATCAGCCCGGTACGGACGCCGTGGAGCTTCGCCGTAAAGTAGGGATGGTATTTCAGAAGTCAAACCCCTTTCCTAAATCTATTTTTGATAACGTCGCCTATGGTTTACGCATAAACCGTCTGACGGCGACGCCGGCTGAATTGGAGGAGCGGGTTGAGCAAGCGTTGAAAGACGCGGCGCTTTGGAACGAAGTGAAAGACCGTTTGAAAACGTCTGCCCTGAGTTTGTCCGGCGGACAGCAGCAACGTCTTTGTATTGCGCGGGCGCTGGCTATTCGGCCTGAGGTAATATTGATGGACGAACCTGCGTCGGCTCTGGATCCGATGGCCACCTATAAAATTGAAGAGCTAATCGTTGAACTGAAAAAGCAGTACACGATCGTGATTGTGACGCACAACATGCAACAGGCGGCACGCGTTTCCGACTCGACTGCCTTTTTCCTGCTGGGCAAGTTGATCGAGATCAATTCCACTGAAAAGATGTTTACGAATCCCGATGAGAAGCTGACGGAAGATTACATCACGGGAAGGTTTGGCTAAAAACCGAAGTCTGATTTTTAAATGGATCACCATAGACATCTCGATGATGAACTCGACGCGCTGCGCGACCGGGTGCTGTTGCTGGGTGGAGCAGCAGAGACGGCGCTGGAACGGGCGATGAAATCGTTAATGGAGCGCGATAGTGAGCTTGCGAACCAGGTACTTGAGCAGGATGATCAGATCGATCGCCTGGAAGTCGAGATCGATCGGCAGTGCATCGATATCATCGCGCTGAGACAGCCGGCCGCGCGGGATCTGCGTTTTGTTATTTCCGTGGCCAAGATGGCGCCGGTGCTCGAGCGCATCGCCGATCACGCCGCCAACATTGCCAGAGTGGCCCTTGATCTTAACAACGAACCGGAGTTGAAATCCGTCGTTGATCTGCGACGCATGTCGGAACACGCGCTCAGGATGCTGCGCGCCGCGCTTGACGCGTTTACCGCCGCCGATGCCACTGCAGCCCGGCAGGTTATTCAGAGCGACGCTGAAATCAACGAACTTTACAACCACATCTTTCACCGACTAATCGAAATGATGGTGACCGAACCAACGACCGCGACCCGCGACGCGCGACTGCTTTTTGTAGCCAAACATCTCGAGCGAATAGGCGATTATGTAACTGACATTTGCGAGTTGACCGTGTACATGGCCGAAGCTGCTTTCATCAAGCATTTCAAATGAGCGGGACAGACATTCCTGTCGGTGTATGTGAACAGATGGAAAATGGAAAATGTTTCTCTTCCTGCCCTCGACTTAGTGCACTCTGGACAGGCAGGAAGGCCTGTCTTACATAGAAGATGACGCGACCGATACTTATCATCGAAGATGACCCGGATATTTCAGAGAGTCTGAAATACAACTTCGAGCGTGAAGGTTTGCCGGTTGTTACCGCCTTAAGCGGCGAGGCTGGATTGGCAGCCGCGCTAAATGAACGTGCCGCGCCCTCGCTGATAATTCTGGACCTCATGCTGCCGGGAATGAGCGGCACCGAATTATGCCGCCGGCTGCGAAGAGAACCGGCGACGCGTCGTACGCCTGTCATCATGTTGACGGCAAAATCCTCCGAATCAGACCGCGTGGCAGGACTTGATCTCGGCGCGGACGATTACATCACGAAACCCTTCTCGGTAAGAGAACTCTTGGCGCGTGTCCGCGCCGTCATGAGGCGCATGGATGAGACCAGCGGCAAGACCTACGAAGACGATCAGCTGCTAATCGATTTCGATGATATTCGCGTCACCTGCCGGGGGCATCGAGTGAAACTGACGAATAAGGAGTTCTCGCTTTTGTCGGTCTTGGCGAAAAGTGCCGACCGCGTTATCACCAGGCAGCAACTTCTCGACAACGTCTGGGGCTACAGTTATTACGGCGACGCGCGCACACTCGACGTTCACATCAGGCGTCTGCGGCAGAAGCTTGGCGAGTGTGGCAATTGTATCGAAACCGTCGTCGGCGTTGGTTACCGTTTCGTCGGCTGCACTCGCCCTGCGTGAGATGGTCGGTTGGTATGTCTAAGCTCAATGCATTGCTAATCGCCGCTTTTGTAGTTGCTCTCGCCGTTATCCTCCTTTTGCCGTCGTCTGCAGTGCGAGCCGTTGCCGCCTCTGTGCTCTTGCTGGCAAGCGCAGTGTTACTTATCAGAACGTTCTTAACCAGAGCTCCCATAGCAAAACTTCAGTCGCCGGCAGGAGACGCAGACAAAGCCAAGGAAGAATCTTCGCCGGAAATTTTTGCGCTGGGGAAGTTGTTTGAGGCGACGATAAACGGGATGCGTGAAGGTTTGCTCGTCGTTAACAAAGATATGCGCATCGTTGCCTCAAACGCGGCGGCGCATCGTCTCTTTAGTCCGGCGCGCGGCAAGCTGGACTCTCAACGGCTAACGGAGTTGACGCGCAATCCGGCAATTTATGACGCATTCCTTGATGCTCTCAAAGGGATAGAACGCAGCGGCGTCAGGGTCGAGACGCATGGACCGGAACAGTTAATTTTTGATCTTCGTGTTGTCCCTCTCGGTGCTGCCAACGGCAGAGGCGTGGATGCAGCGTCGCCGGCCGAGGGAGCTTTGGGCGTTTTCATCGATGTCACGCGCATCGAACGGCTTGAGCACGTAAGGCAGGAGTTTCTCTCCAATGTTTCGCACGAGCTGCGCACGCCGCTGACCGCGATTCTCGCGTTTATCGAAACCCTTGAAGCGGGGGCAAGTGACGACCCGGAAGCGACTCATCGGTTCCTATCGATAATTCGCAGAAACGCCGCGCGCATGCAGAATCTGATCGACGACATTCTGGAGCTAAGCGCGATTGAAGCCGGCAACGTACAGGTGAAGGCAGAACAGGTTGAGCTTGCCCCGCTCGTTAGCGATGTCGTTTCGTCACTCGCGAACAAAGCTGCGGAGCACGGCATCGTGGTGAATAATGCCGTTCCTCCAGTGGCAACGGTCTTCGCGGATGCGCGGCGGCTGGAACAGATGTTAACGAACCTATTGGAAAATGCGATCAAGTTCAATCGCGCGCAGGGTTCGGTGACAATCAGTTTTGAAAGCTCTGGCCGGGGCGGTAGCCCGCGCGTGTCCGGAGCCTTCGCAACTCACGAGGCCCAAAGCGAAACGCCTGCGCGCGACAGGATCATTGTCGCAGATACCGGCGAAGGTATTCCCGCGCAGCACCTGGAACGATTGTTTGAGAGATTCTATCGAGTGGACCGCGCGCGTTCCCGAGACATGGGAGGCACTGGTCTGGGTTTGGCAATCGTGAAGCACCTGGCGCGCGCCCATGGCGGCGAAGTCACCGTAAGATCTGAGCTGGGCAAAGGCAGCGTCTTTACAATCGAGCTTCCAGCAGCCCAATCCTGAGATCCTTCAGCGCCGCTACCCGTGCTGCTGCACGAGGGTTACTGCTTTTCTTCGTCGAGCTGGCGTAGCGTATCGAGAATCAGATTGGTGTTACTGAGCGCCTGGATACGCGCCGGAAATCCTTCCGCGGCTTTTTGAAACTCAAATCCGCCGCTGGTGATCTCTACAACCTTACGGAACCCTTCTTCGCCCATAGCTCCCGCCGCTTCAGCATCTACAATTCTTCCGTCGTTAAAGAATACTGTGCCGCGCTCCGCACCCTTATCAGGATCTGGAGTCAGCACCAGTGTGCCCGTGAGCCTTGCGTTTTCAATTACCTGCATCGCGTCAAAAACGCTAATGGTGGTCAAGTCGCCGGCCAGAGTTGCAAATGGTCCAACGGACCTGGGCGCGGCGTTTGGGTCAGGCCGCAGATCGGGGCGCCGAGCACGGCGAATTGCTTCCAACCCGCTGGCGATGTTTATGCGGGGGTCAAGCTGCTTGGCTTCCAGCAGACGATCATAGGCGTCGTCGAACTCTTCACGCTCGATGTAGAGCCGGGCCAGGGCCAGACATTGGCGGGCGGCTTCATGATTTTGTTTCTGGCCAATACAAATTTCCCGCATGCGCTCACGAAGCGGAATAGAACGCGCATTTCCCTCGATCGCCGTGCGCAGGCGTTTGATAGCCCGTTCAGGCGCCTGGTATTTGAGAAAAAGTTCGGCATCGAGCAAGGCCGAGTCGACCTCGCTGACGTGATCAGATTGTGAAGAGGGATCGGCCATCCTGCGCGCAAAGTTTAGCACAGGAAGAAAGACGCCTTGTCAGAACCCGGAGCGTGAGCGACGGCTGGATGCTCCTAATGGGTCGACGAATAACATAATCCGCAGCGCTAGCGACGGCATGCGATCACTCAAGTTGACCTCATGACTTACGTTAAGAGCACCCCCTGACAGTCGGGCCTATTGCCCCGCGCTCGGCTCGCTTCTGAAACATCAGAAGTCGAAACGAACGCCGAGGCGAACCTGTCGCGGACGAAGCGTGCGTGTGGTTACGAGAAAGGAGTCGAGAAACGCGCGCCGCTGTTCGGGCGTGGCGGTGGGAGCGAAGGCATTAAAGTTAATGAACTCACTGCCAAAGCTGAAGACAGTCTTATTCAAAACGTTGTCAAATTCCACGACCGGGCGCAGCCGCATTCTTTCGCTCAGGCGAAACTCCCGCGTGATATTCAGGTCAAGAAAAAATTGGCCCGGTCCCTGACCGGCGTTGCGCGGCAGGTTCCCGGTTTTCCCGATAGTCGGCAGCGCGAAGAGATTCAATATAGCAGTATCGATTGGAGCGCCTGGGCGACGCCAGAGAAGCGCTTTTGTATCGCCTGAAAAGATCGGTCGATCGTTTGCAACATCATCGAGGTTGCGATCCGCGCCGCCCAGAGAAATGTTAAAGGGCGCACCGGATGTGAGTCGCATTACCGGCGCGAAATCCAACTTACCCAAATAGCGCGGCAGAGCAAACGTTCCGGAGAAAACAAAGCGATGCCGGCGATCAAGCAAGCTCCGCGAGCGCTCGCCAAAGAAATTGCCCGCCACCAGAGCGTCAGACGTGTTCACAATTCCGTCGTCGGTGAGGTGCGAATAGGTGTATGCGGAACGAAACGAGAAAGCGAAGTTCTTTGTCTGTTTGAAGCGTTTACGCAGTTCGAAAGTTAAACCGTGATAGAAACTATTGCCGGCGGAAATGAGTTGTTGAATATCTGCGTGCGTGGGATCGGGACGGAAGCCGTTTAAGGCCGCGAGCGCAACCTCGATCGCCGTCGACGAGCTAAAGCTATTCAGATTGAATACGGAAACAGGGACACCAAGCTCAAGTACGCGTGTGATGGCGTTGGGGTTATTCGCTTCAAGCGGACGAAAGACAAACCGCACGAGATCGCCTGCGTTCGAGACATTGTAGAGCGGTCTTATACCAAAAGGACTGCCGCGGAAGTTAACAAAGTCGCGCGAGCCCAGATATGCGGCAAAATCCTTGAAACCACTGGGCAGCCTGGGGGCATTGGCATTGAATTCACGCCAAAGGTGCAAACCCCGGTTGAAAGTATAGTTGGCTTCAAAAACCAGCCCATGCCCGAGATCTGTCTCCAGGCCCACGTTGGCCTGATAGCTTTCCGGAATGCGCAAGCCGGGATTCAGGCGACGGGAAAACCCGGTATTGAGCACGCCAAAAGCTTGAACCAGCGGCGAGTCTGCGGTGAGGGTTTCCGGAAACGTGAGATTCATGGCGATGAACGCGCGGCGAAAGTCGGCACTGCCGAGTTGCCCGGTAGCCGGATCGAGCAGATCGTTAGTGTCAAAAAACCTCTGCCGCGCGCCCAAAGTGAAATCGTCGATAGTACGAAGCAGCGCGCGATTATAGAAAATTCCAGCGCCGAGTCTTACCACGGTCTTGCCATTCCCAAACGGATCATAAGCAACAGATAAACGCGGTGCCCAGTTGTCTTGATCCCTGATGATGGATTCGTTTTCGTAGCGGATGCCATAGCTCAAGATGAGGTTGGAGCGAAGTTGCCATTCGTCCTGGACGAAGAGACCCATGTATGTATTGTGCTGCGTTGACTCAGCCTGAAAGTTTTGTCGGAAACGGCTGGGCGTGTTCGCCACAAAGTCTGCGGCGTTCGAAAAACTGTAAGTGCCGGAAATGTCAGAGAGATCGATGAAAGTCGACGTAATGTATTGGACGTCGCCTCCGAGTTTTAGACTGTGTGAACCCCGGACCCAGGAAAAAATTTCCTGCAGCTGCGCGCGTTGCTCACGTCGATCGGTAGCGCCGGAAGTTGAAGATCCGGCCACCAGAGTTCCCGAGCGTTGGTCAGGATCCGTTGCCGGCAGCGGATCATCCAAAGTGATCAGGACTACGGGCTTACGCCCGCCGCTTGCTGCTACCGCAGGCGTCAAGCGCGAGAACTGGAAGCGAGCTTGGTTCACTGCGGTTGGCGAAAACACATAGTTGTCGGTGTAAGAAACAGCATCGGTGTTTCTCGTCTTGCCGAGCAATGCTTCCGCCAGACGATTGCCACCACCGAACTGTCGTAAGTTTTTCTGACGCCCCAGCTGATAGAGAATGGAGCCGTTGTGCAGGTCGGAAAATCTGTGATCCACACGCGTAGAGAAAATGCGATTTCTGACTGGAGTAGAGACACCGGAAATAAAAGGCGCAATGCCGGCGTTTAAGCGCAGCGTCCCGATCCGGGTTGGATCTGTAACCGTCGGCGCCGGCAGCGGAAACAGCGGGTTCTGCCTGATCGGCACGAGCGTATCGATCGTCGCTGAATCAAAAACTGTGTCGTATTCATAAGCCGTAAAGAAAAATGTTTTTTTGCGGCCGTCGTAAAGCGGCAAGCGAAGCGGACCGCTAAATGTGAAGCCGGGATTGTGTTCCTCTAACGGGAGGCGCGGCAGGCCCCGCGCCTGATTGTTGGATGTATTCGCGTTGAAGAAGTCGTTGCGGAAAAAATAGAAAGCACGACCACGATAACCGTTTGCGCCGCCGCGCGTGCGGATGTTGATGCGGCCGCCCGAGGCGCGACCGTATTCAGCCGAAAACTGATTAGTAATTACCTGGACTTCTTCAACCGCTTCGATGGAAGGCTGAAAGCGTTCGCGGGCGGCGCGGTCGTCGTTGTTGTCCAGGCCGTCAATCGTGATGTTGTTTGAATAAGCAGACCCCCCGGAAAGCGAAAACGTTCCAACTTCTTCCGGAGTGTTGGCCACTGACGTGTCGCGGTCTTCCGCCAGGTCGCGTGTGGACAGTGCCTCTTCGGACACTCCCGGCAAAGTGAAAATCAGATCCAGCGCAGAGCGACTGTTAACCGGTAAGGATTCAACTTCGTGCGCAGTGACCGTGCCGCCAACGACGGTGCGCGTGGTGTCGACGACCGGAGTGTCGTCGGAGGTGATGACGACGGGATCAACCAATACGCTTTGCGGCAGAAGTATCCAGTCGAGCTGGACATTCTTTCCGGCAATAAATGGGAGGGCTTTTTTCTCCTGCTCTGCAAAACCGTTGAAGGAGGCGCTCAGATCGTAAATGCCCGGCTCGAGCTGAATGATTCGATATCGTCCTTCGTCATCAGCGACCGCGGTGCGCTTAGCGCCAGCGGTCACCAGTATGACCGCGATCGTCGCTCCCGGAATCGTGGCGCCGTTTTGATCCAGCACGCGGCCACTGATAGTCACATTGTCGAGGTCCTGCGCCGAGACACGACCAGGCACACTCAAATTTACAGTCGCAAATGACAGGAACGAAAGCAGCGCTGAGCTAGCGAATCGAGCAGCAGTAGACATGTTGACGAATCAGCGAACCGAAGCGGGACGATCCAGGGCCAATTCCATCGGCCGTCACACAACGGAAATTTGCAGACGTGGATCGTGTTAAGGAAGCGGTAAGCGCGGCGCGGAAATCAACAAGACGAGAGTTTATGGAAACGAGCCGGCGATAGACAATCGGCCGGCTGACAGCAGGGTTTTCCCATTGATGAAAGAACTCTGTTAACCACGGGAAACGACGCGGCGCCGGAGGGCAGCAGCACGTGTAAGCGGGACCAGCGCATCAGTCGAGCCTTCTGCAGGTGGCTCAACGAAGTTCGTCAACTCGTCTGCGTGAGATTGCAGATAGTGGAAGAAGCGTTCGAATTCGGCCTGCATAGCGTCCATCTTCTCGCGCATGTTGAGAATAATTTCGACGCCGGCGAGATTTACGCCGAGGTTGCGCGTGAGCGAGAGAATCAATTCCAGCCGTGCCAGATCGGGATCTGTATAGAGACGCGTGTTGCCTTCTGAGCGCGACGGCTTGAGCAATCCTTCGCGTTCATACATGCGCAAGGTCTGCGGATGCAGATTGTACTGGTCCGCCACCGCGCTGATTGTGTATGTCTTAGGCTTGCGCTTCATAAACGACGGTGAATAGTGAAAAGTTAAAAGTCAAAGACGACGAGAAAAAGCGATAAACAAGCAAAGTTCTAGAATTTAACTCCTCACTCTTCACCTTTCACTTCCTACTCTAACCCCATCTCCACTCGCGGGTTTTCGTTGTTCAACTTCGAATATTGCCGCAACAGTTCCTTTGTTTCTTCTGAGATTACTTTCGGCAGTGTCACCTGCACTTCAACAAATTGATCCCCGTGCGCACCCGGCTTGCGCAGTGATGGCGCGCCGCGCTCGCGGAGCCGAAACTTTTGGCCCGATTGCGTGCCGGGTGGTATGCGCAGTTGCGCTTTGCCTTCGACGGTTGGCACTTCAATCTTGGCGCCGAGTGCTCCCTCAGGAACGGTGATGGGAACGGTCACGTAGATGTTGTCGCCCTTGCGCGTGAAATATTTGTGGGTGCCGACGTTGGTAATGATATGCAAATCGCCCGGGGGCGCGCCCAATCGTCCGCCTTCGCCTTTCCCCGGAATGCGCACACGAGATCCCGTTTCCACGCCCGCGGGAATACGAACTTTCACGGTTTCGGTTTTTGGTACAGTGCCTTTGCCTTTACACAAGGAGCAGGGTGATCGTCTGCGGCCGGTGCCGGCACAATCGGGACACTCCTGCGCAAAACGCAGCCGTCCGCCGGCGCGCTGCACCTGGCCTGACCCTTTACAAGTAGGGCAAACCATCACCGGTCCACCAATATCGCCGGCGCCGTTACAACGAGAGCATTGCTCCGAGCGATTCACTGTCAGGTTAGTTGTGATTCCTCGAATTGCCTCTTCGAAGGAAAGCGTGAGCGGCATTTCTATATCCGCGCCACGTTTCGGTTGCGGTCGGGGCGGCTCCTGCTCTTTTGCCGAGCCTCCAAAAAGATCAGCGAAGATGTCTCGAAAACTCGAGCCACCAGTACTGCCGCCCGGCGTAGTTGTCGTGCTCCAGTCAAAGCCGCTGAAATCGAAGCCGGGGGATGTGCGCCCCGCGCCCGGCGAAGCTCCGCGAGCTGCGGCGTCCGCAAGATTGTCGGAATACTGGCCAAACTGGTCGTAGACTTTTCGTTTCTTCGGATCCGAAAGCACATCGTGTGCTTCGGTCGTCAATTTGAAACGCTCTTCAGAGGCTTTGTCGCCCGGATTGACGTCCGGATGGTACTTGCGCGCGAGCCGGCGATAAGCCTTTTTGATCTCATCAGGCTTGGCGTCTCGCTTGATACCCAGTACTTCGTAATAGTCTTGCTTGGCCATATTTCATTGCCGATTTTCAATTGCCAATTGCCGATTGATCCGTGACCCTTAGTCTTACTTACAACTCGATCCAGGCCACCGACCAATCGGCAATCGGCAATCGCAAATTGCAAATGCCCTTACTTGTTCTCGTCTACGTCGACGTATTCAGCGTCGATCACGTTATCTTCGCCGCCCCCCGTTGACGAAGCCCCCGCCGCTGAAGCTTGATCGGCCGGCGGGGTTTCTGACCCTGAGGCCGCCGTTTGTTGATAAAGCGCTTCGGCGAGTTTGTGCGAAGCGGTCTGAAGCTGATTGAAGGCATCGTTCAGTCTTTCGACGCCACCCTCGGCCAGCGCTTTCTTGCCTTCTGCGATAGCCGCCTCAACCTCGCTGGCCACCGCGCCAACCTTCTCGCGATTATCATTGAGCGTCTTTTCCATCTGATAGACGAGGCCATCCAGACGGTTGCGTGCTTCAATTTCTTCACGCTTTTTCACGTCGTCTGCGGCATGCGACTCGGCGTCGCGCATCATCTTGTCGATCTCTTCTTTGGTAAGACCGGATGACGAAGTGATGGTTATCTTCTGCTCACGGCCGGTGCCCATGTCCTTGGCCGAAACATTCACAATGCCATTGGCATCGATGTCGAAAGCCACCTCAACCTGCGGCATCCCGCGAGGCGCCGGTGGAATACCGATAAGGTGAAACTTGCCAAGAGTACGATTGTCGCTCGCCATGGGCCGCTCGCCTTGCAGCACATGGACTTCAACGGATGTCTGATTGTCAGAGGCCGTTGAGAATATTTCTGACTTACGCGTGGGAATTGTCGTGTTGCGTTCGATCAATTTCGTGAACACGCCCCCAAGCGTTTCAATACCGAGACTCAGCGGAGTTACGTCGAGCAACAGAATGTCGGTCTTCTCGCCCGAGAGTACGCCGGCTTGAACCGCTGCTCCGATAGCAACCACTTCATCAGGGTTGACACTCTTGTTCGGCTCTTTACCGGCAAAGAGATCCTTGACGATCTGCTGAACTTTGGGAATACGGGTTGAGCCACCCACGAGGACGACTTCATCAATTTTGTTCGCCTGAAGCCCAGCATCCTTGATCGCCTGCTCCACTGGAGATTTCAAGCGTCCGAGAATCGGTTCGGCCAGTTGCTCAAATTTGGCACGGGTGAGCTTCATAGCCAGGTGCTTTGGACCTGACTGATCAGCCGTGACGAAGGGCAGGTTGATTTCCGTCTCCATCGTGCTCGAGAGTTCGATCTTCGCCTTTTCCGAAGCTTCTTTCAGGCGCTGCAAGGCCATTTTGTCATTCGAAAGGTCTATGCCCTGATCCTTCTTGAATTCTTCGATAATCCACTCAGTGAGACGTTCGTCGATGTCGTCGCCGCCGAGGTGCGTATCGCCGTTAGTCGATTTCACTTCAACTACGCCTTCACCCACCTCGAGGATGGAGATGTCAAAAGTGCCGCCCCCGAAGTCGAATACCGCGATCGTTTCGTCTTTCTTCTTATCGAGCCCATAGGCCAATGCCGCAGCTGTAGGCTCATTGACGATGCGCATCACTTCGAGACCGGCAATCTTGCCGGCGTCTTTTGTGGCCTGGCGCTGGGCGTCGTTGAAGTAGGCAGGCACAGTAATGACTGCCTTCTCTACCTTTTGCCCCAGATAATCCTCGGCCGACTGTTTCATCTTCTGAAGGATGATGGCCGAGATCTCGGGTGGACTCCATTCCTTGCCGCCCGCCTCGATCCGCACATCGCCGGAGCCCGCCGCCTTTACCTTGTAGGGGACCTGCTTAATTTCCTCTGTGACTTCCTCGAACCGCCGTCCCATGAATCTCTTGATTGAATAAACCGTATTCTCTGGATTCGTGACCGCCTGACGCTTTGCCACCTGGCCTACCAAACGGCTGCCGTCCTTCGTAAAGGCCACGACCGACGGCGTCGTGCGGCCGCCTTCTGAGTTTGTAATGACCGTAGGTTCGCCACCCTCCATGACTGCCACCACAGAGTTGGTCGTTCCCAGGTCAATTCCTATGATCTTGCTCATTTGTTTTTACACTCCAAAACGAATATTTAGCCCACCAGCCTAATCCCCGAGCGCGTCAGGCCAAGTCTGCACGCATGCTGCGCCAGTGCTTAGTCTCTCAAATGGGGCCACCAACAACTCTAGTTGAATGGGCACATAATATAATATGTGAGCCTTCCAGTGTCAACTTTTTATCACACTGGTTTTGAAGCCTGTTGGGCAAGCATTTACAGGCCCGCTTCCGGGGTAGAGGCCGGTTTCCGGTCTTCGTTCATGAGTTTCGAGGCGAAAAAAATGTAATGCAGGCCGGAAAGGATGGCCATACCAAAGACGGCAGCGTATACAGAAGGCAGGTAATAACCCGTGTAAAAAGGAACGCTGGCGGCGAACATTATGGCAGCAATTCCAGCAATCTGTATCGTGGTGTTGAGTTTCCCAAGCCAGGAGGGGCGAAATCCCCGGAAGCCAGTCATCATGTTAATTGCCGCCGCTCCCACGATGATAAAGACATCGCGGCTGATGACCGCTACCGTAACCCAGAAAGGCACAGGCAGGTGGGGCGGAAGCGGTTGCGGAAATACGCTGCGCATCGACAGTACGACAAACGCGGTGACCAGCATCAATTTATCGGCAATCGGATCGAGGACTGTGCCGAGCTGCGACTGTTGCTTGAAGCGACGAGCCAGAAGACCGTCGAGGCCATCGGTCAACCCTGCGATTACAAATACCGCCAGTGCAAACGGGAATCGCCGATAGAAAAGGAGCGTGACAAAAACCGGAATCAGCACCATCCGAAAGACGGTGAGCATGTTGGGGACGGTCAGTATGCGGGAGGACATGGATCAGTATTGGTGAACAGTGGATCGTGAATAGACAAACGGGAGCCTGGGCTATTCACAGGATGTGATTCACCACTTCACGAGTCTCAAGCAGTTCTTAACTCCAGCAGTGAGACTTCAGGAGGACAGCCAAAACGCACAGGTAACACGACGGTACCCAAGCCCCGGGTTACGTATATTTGCGTTTCGCCCTGGCGCGCCAGGCCTTTTAGCAAGCGGCGACGTGGCCGGCCAGACGCATTGCGCTCAGAGCGCAAGCTAACCTGACCTCCATGCGTGTGACCGCTAAGCACCAGATCGACTCCGGCGCGAGCAGCACGACGGAGGATGATCGGGTTATGCGCGAGCAGCAACTTAAACTCGTTCTCGCTTGAGCCGGCCAGCGCGAGCGGCAAATCCTCGAGCCCAACCATCGTGTCGTCGACACCGGCCAGCCAGAATGCGGCGTCGTGCTTTTCAAACCGCATGCCCTGATTCACGAGAACCGTAATTCCTTCGGCTCGGAATAAGTCGGTAATTAAAGATGCGTCGGTCCAATGGTCGTGATTACCCAGAACAGCATAGACACCGTGACGCGCGCGCAGGCCGCCCAGAAGTTCGGCGCACGGTGCGGCATATTCCCGCTCCTTGGAAACATAATCGCCGGTAAGGGCAACTATATCGGGCTGTAAATTATTGGCCGTTTCTATGGCGCGTTCGATTTGGCTGCGGCTGGTAAATGGACTGTGATGAAGATCCGAGAGTTGGACAATGCGAAAGCCGTCGAGGGCTCGTGGCAATCGGCGCAAGTGAATTTGGTGATGTTCGACAGTAAGCCTAAAAGGTTCAGTTAGAGCAGAGCGGGCCGCCTCGGTCAGGTTGAGAGCCAGCGCCCGCAGGGGCGTTTGCGGTCGATTCGATCTCGCAGACATGACGCGTCTGCGCTCTTTCCACCTGATGGGGGTTGACATCTTTTAGCTCGGCTTTATTCCTAATTGCCCACGTCGGGATTCCTGCAAATCCCCAATAGAACCCAGCCGTCAAAATTTGGCGCATTATAGAGGCGAGATTACGGGGAAGCAACCGCAGTAAAGATAAAACAAGCAATGCATTAGATATGTAATAATCGCCCGCCACATAACGATCAATGAAAATTTCTCCCAAAGCGCCTCTAAGTGTCTGTTTACTCGCGATCTGCGTTCCCGGCGCGATTGCGGCGGGCGAAGCCGCATCAACGCCGGCGGACGACGGGCACGGCCTCGAACCGGCGCTACTGGTCGGTCTCGCAGCGATGCTCATCGTGGCCAAGCTTGGCGGCGAGTTGTGCGAACGAATCAAACAACCGGCGGTAATTGGCGAACTATTAGGGGGAATTATCATTGGAAACCTCGCATTGGTTGGTGTGACGGCTGCTGAACCCTTGAAAAACGACGTGGTAATAGCCGCACTCGCGCAGCTCGGAGTAATTCTGTTGTTGTTTGAGGTCGGCCTGGAATCAGATATCGGCGAAATGCTGGAGGTCGGCTGGTCCTCGTTGTTCGTTGCGGTTGCGGGAGTAGTAGCTCCATTCTTTCTCGGCTGGGGCATTTCCGCCTATTTTCTTCCGGGTGAATCGCGACTGGTTCATATCTTTATTGGTTCGGTGCTGTGCGCGACCAGCGTCGGCATTACGGCGCGGGTTTTGAAAGACCTTGGAAAACTAACCTTGCGCGAGTCGCGAATCATTCTCGGCGCCGCCGTGATCGATGACGTCATCGGGCTAATGATCCTGGCGGTTGTGATTGGTGCGGTGGCAGCGACCATCTCAGGTACCTCGCTCTCATTCGCTCATATTTTCTGGATTGCCCTCAAGACGGCGACCTTTTTTGTTAGCGCCTTTGCGATTGGGCACTATGTAATACCTCACGTGTTTCGCGGGGCGGGTCGTTTCCGGAGCCGCGGCGTTTTGCTGGTGTTGTCGATTGCATTTTGTTTCTGGTTGTCCTGGCTGGCAACAAAGGTCGAGCTGGCAGCCATAGTCGGGGCCTTTGCAGCGGGTCTGGTGCTGGAAGAAGCACACTTCAAATTGTTCCGAGAACGAGGCGAGCATGACCTGAGAGAACTGCTCAATCCGGTGACTACTTTTCTTGTCCCAATCTTTTTTGTGCTGATGGGGATGAAAGTAGACTTAAGGGTGTTTGCACGTCCACAACTGCTCGGCTTCGCGTCGGCGTTGACACTGGCAGCGATTGTAGGGAAGCAGATTTGCTCCCTGGTGGTGGCGGAGCGTGGCCTTAACAGGATAGCCGTGGGATTGGGCATGATTCCCCGCGGCGAAGTGGGATTGATTATCGCCGGCATAGGGGCGACCCTCGTCTTGCCCGACACAGCGGGAGTTCCCGAACCCGTGATTGGCTCCGCAACTTTCGGAGCTATTGTGATAATGGTGATCATCACGACTCTGTTAACTCCACCCCTGCTCAAGTGGTCACTGACGCGGCGTCGAACCGACTAAGAGAAACCAGAATACGTTTAGGACCAGGGATTAGGGAGGACGTGAAAGAATTCAAGTCGCGTTTGAAAAAGAAGCGGGCGGGCAGGTTTTAAAATTGGCCGCAGATAAACGCGGATACTCACGGATAAGACAAGACTTTCAAGAGAGGTTCGAGTTTTAAAATTAGCCGCAGATAAACACGGATACTCACGGATAAGATAAGATTTTCAAGAGAGGTTCGAGCTCTGTTTTAATGGAATATCTTTTCTGACCGTTTAGTCCCGGTGCTTATCTGCCGCTGGATCCGCGAGCATCTGCGTTTATCCGCGGCTAATGATCCTGAAATGTTTTGCTTCTTCTCGTGAAGGAGTGCAATAATTCGCCCGCTCCAAGGAACAAGCCGGCGTTCGAGTTTCTCTGCAAACAACTACATAGCTAACGGACGCGACCTCGATCAAAAGCGAGTCGCGCGGAGATAACCATGTCAAAGTTCTCAAAAATGCTTGTTATCGTCCTCAGTCTATTCACCGTTTTCGCTGCACCAATTCACGCGCAAGAATCGACTAAGGACGTTCTCGGCGCGATGCGCTATCGCTATATTGGCCCAATGGGGAATCGCGTGACTTCAGTTGTGAGCGTGCCGGGTCAGCCAAACATTTATTACGTTGGCGCGGCATCCGGCGGCATCTTCAAGACAACCGACGGTGGCGTCCATTGGGACCCAATCTTTGACGGCCAACCGGTGGCCTCCATCGGTTCGCTGGCGATCGCCCCTTCTGATCCAAATGTGATTTGGGCCGGCACTGGCGAGGCACATATTCGCAGTCATATTTCAGTTGGGGCCGGCATCTATAAGTCGACCGATGCCGGCAAGACGTGGAAGTTGATGGGACTCGAAAAGACCGGCCGCATCGGCCGCATTGTGATTGACCCGAAGAATCCCGACATCGTGCTTGCTGCTGCCATGGGCCACAGTTACGGGCCCCAACAGGAGCGCGGGATATTTCGTACTGCCGATGGCGGCAAGAGTTGGGATCGAGTTTTGTTCGTGGATGAGAACACGGGCGCGTCTGAAGTGGTGATGGATCCCAGCAATGCACGCATTGTGTTTGCGGGCATGTGGCCTCTGGAAATTCATACGTGGGGTCGAGAAAGTGGCGGGCCGGGCAGCGGCATTTATAAGTCGACTGACGAAGGTCTTACCTGGAAGAAGCTCACGGGACATGGATTGCCCACACGCACCACCGGCAAAGTGGCTATGGCCATTGCAAACTCAAACCCTAATCGCGTCTATGCCTTGATTGAGACCGGCGACGGCGCACCCGTAAAAGGCAAAGAAACCGATCGCGGCAAACTCTGGCGCTCAGATGATGCTGGCGATAATTGGCGTCTCGTTAGTTATGACCGCACGCTCGGAGGCCGTACCCATTACTACTTCCGCGTCGTGGCCGCACCCGATAACGAAAATGAAACATACTTTCTGACGGCGGCCTTCAGCACGTCCATCGACGGCGGCGAAACATTACGTCCCAGTTCAGGCTTCGGCAGCAGTCCGGGCGGCGACAATCACGACATGTGGATTGATCCGACAAACACGAATCGCATGGCGGTAGCCAACGACGGTGGGGTTTCGATTTCAGTGACGCGCGGCAAAACCTGGAATCGTGTTCAGCTTCCCATTGCGCAGATGTATCACGTGACCGTCGACAGTCGCATCCCTTATTTCGTCTACGGCAATGAACAGGATGACCCCTCATATCGCGGGCCGAGCAACACACGCGGCGGCGGCTTTGCTGGCGGGCAGATTCCGCGCGGCGCATGGCAGCCGGTAGGTGGTGGGGAAAGCGGTTGGGCCACGCCGGATCCGGTCGACAACAATATTATCTGGTCAAGCGCGTCGGGATCGGGAAGTGTCGGCGGCATTGTCGAGCGTTTTAACCTGACTACTGGCCAGGGACGAAATGTCGAGGTGTGGCCGGATCAATCCAACGGTTCCACAGCAGGTGAACTGAAATACCGTTTTGTATGGACTATGCCGTTGACGATTTCTCCGCACGATCACAACAAGCTTTACGTCGGTAGTCAGTACATTCATCAAACTACTGACGGCGGCCAGAGTTGGCAGTTAATCAGTCCGGACTTGACGACGAATGACAAGAGCAAGCAGGGATTTTCGGGTGGATTAACGGGCGACAACATCGGCGTCGAGTATGCACCGGTGGTTTTTGCTATTGCGGAGTCGCCCACAGAAAAGGGACTCATTTGGGCGGGCACGAATGATGGCCTGGTCCAAATCACGCGCGACGCGGGCAGGAATTGGACAAATGTGACGAAGAATATTCCCGGACTTCCGCCCTGGGGCACGGTCAGCAACATAGAGCCCTCTCGCTACAACGCGGGAACGGCTTATATAACGATTGATTTCCACCAGGTGAACAATCGTGATCCGTTTGTTTACAAGACCAGCGACTACGGCAAGACCTGGACTGCGATCACTAACGGCATTCCGCATACGATGCTGAGTTACGCGCATTGCGTGCGCGAAGATCCGGTGCGCCAGGGACTGCTGTATCTCGGAACTGAAGGCGGCCTCTACGTTTCGTTTGACGACGGCGGTAACTGGGAGCCATTACAGTCAAACCTGCCGCACGTGCCTGTCTACTGGATGGTCGTGCAGGAACACTTCAACGATCTGGTTATTGCTACCTACGGACGTGGCTTCTGGATTCTCGACGACCTTGGTCCGTTGCAACAGATGAACGCCAATGTGCGCAACAGCAATGCGCATCTGTTCACGCCGCGACCGGCATATCGTTTCCGCAACACAGCCGTGCCGGCTTCTGTCGATTACGATCCGACAGCAGGCCAGAATCCAACATACGGCGCCGCGATCAGTTATTACCTGAAGAGCGCGCCGGCGGGGGACGTCAAAATTCGCATCGAAGACGCGAAGGGCGAGTTAGTTCGAACCATCAACGGCACGAAGACGGTCGGTATCAATCGCGTCAACTGGGATTTGCGCGGCGAGCAAACAAAAGAAGTCCGTCTGCGTACGAGTCCCGCCTATGCGCCGGAGATCAGGAACGGAAATGAAGGTTGGCGCGTGGCGCCTGACGGTGCGCGCATGTCTGTCCTGATGCCACCGGGAAACTACACGGTAAAACTTGTGGCCGGAGGCGCGGAACTGAGTCAGCCGCTCATTGTCAGGAAGGATCCTAATTCGGAAGGAACTGAAGCTGACGTCAACACTCAGGTTGCGATGCTGCTTGAGTTGCGCAAGGATTTGGAAGCAGCCGCCGACATGGTTAACCAGATTGAAATTATCCGCAGCCAACTTGCGAGCCTCACTGCTTTGCTTGAACCCGCATCCGCTGGAAATGCAGGGGGCAGTGGCCCGAACATCAGAGAGGGTTCAGCCGACTACACGGCAATCAAGAAAGCTGCCGACGACTTCGACAAGAAGCTAATCGACTTGGAAGAAAACCTGATTCAACGCAGATTGACGGGCCAGGGCCAGGACTCGGTTCGCTGGCCGCCAAAATTAATCAGCAAGATTAATTACCTGGCAAACGGGATCGGCGGGGCCGACTTTAGCCCCACCACGCAACAACGAGAAGTGAAGGCAATGTTTGAGGAGCAGCTTGCCGCACATCGGCGCCGAATGGACGAGCTACTGAGTAAAGATCTCGACGCCTTTAATAAACTGCTGCGCGATCGCGGCCTTGGCAACGTGATCTCGCGATAGGCCAGCCACAGCGGAGACTGGCAATAGCCGGGAGATTAATCGCCGGGATTACACTACACCTAACAGACTAGCCAATATCAATGCTTCCCAGCATTCAACTGCCGGGCTATTGCCAATCGTCTGTTGCGCGGGCAGTTCAGATACTCTCCGTACATCGGAGGAGGTTGACCTGAATGGGTACGCATTGCCGCCGAGAGCGCAAATTTTCCCTTCGTTCGCGATTCTTTACTAAGCTATCACCTTGTAAGAGTGTGCTTAATTCATGGCGGCCTGCCATCTTTGCCAGCATTGATCTACATATCGCGTCGTAACCCGGTTTCTCCCTGAAATCTCTCTATTTGCCCGGCCCGCGGGCATGGTTCTTGCTGCGCTATTCCTGAAAAACAATTTCGAGACCCGCAAAGACGGTAGGTTTGGAAGGTCGTGCGTGAATTCTACTTTCTTTGTGCAACCTCGGTCTTCTCCGCGTTTCTGTGGTAAGCAATCGTAAAAAGGTTCCACCACCAGAGACACAGAGCACACCGAGGACGCACAGAGATGAGTTCAAGCACGACATTACCGAGGAAGATATTCCTAAAACGATCTGGTTGGATTTAGAGAAGGAGAGTGTTATGAACAGGATCAAAGTATGGCCACACATGACGATCGTGGGAGTAGTGGTAGCGCTAATCGCCGGCTTGGGCGTGGCCTTTTGGATGAAGCAAGAGCAAACCGCATCCGCTGAGGAGCTGCCCTATGCAGCTCGCATACAGCGAGTGGACGGAGAGGTCGCATTCAGCAATAGTCTCGCTAACAATAATGCAAATGCCGAGTGGATAGCCGCTACTCCAAATCAACCCTTCTCAGTAGGAGATCGGATTTATACGCGCGACAACTCGCGCGCCTCGCTCGCGTTTAGTGGACGCAATTTCGCGCGACTCGAGCCGAACACATCACTTGACGTAGTCTCGCTGGGAGACCGCCGTACTCAATTGGCGCTGCGCGACGGCTCGGCAATGTTCGACGTCGGATATTTACAACCAAACGAATTGTTTGAAGTGGCCACGCCCAACGGCGCGGTAAACTTTGATCAGCCCGGACTCTACAACGTTGGTTTTGATAACAATGGCGGCGTGCTTGTCTCAGTGCTGAGCGGGCTGGCGCAGGTCGTGGGTTTGAACGGATCCGGCCAGATTAACAAAGGCGAAATGCTTACGCTCGTGGGCCAGGCTGCGTCCCAGCTCGTATTGTCGCGCTTGAATGGTCAGGATGCCGGACGTCAGGTGGACGATTATTACCGGTACCAATATCCGAATTCTTATGACGGTCGTTACAGTAACTACGACGCTTATCTTAATGACCCTTACTATTACGATCCTTACCGCACCAATGCGAGTTATCAGTATGCGAGTTCCAGCATTCCCGGTCTCAACGACCTGGATTACTACGGCGACTGGCAGAACGTGAGCGGTTATGGCAATGCCTGGAGACCGCGGGTTGATTCAGGTTGGGTTCCATACCAGCAGGGTCAGTGGGTCAACAATTATCCGTATGGGCCGACGTGGGTTTCAAGTGAGCCCTGGGGTTATGCGCCTTATCACTATGGACGTTGGGCCAACGTAGGAAACCAGTGGTACTGGATTCCCGATGCAGTGAACACCACGCCGTCGTACGCGCCAGCCCTCGTTGCTTTCGTTCCATTGGACGACAACCAAATCGGCTGGGTGCCGTTGGGTCCGGGCGACCCCTATGCGCCGCGTTATTACGACGCTAACTGGCAGCCACATTATCTGACGCGAACGAATGTGGTGCCGACACAACTTGTAAATTTCGGCGTACCCGGAGCAGTGACTATTATGCCCGTGGATGCCTGGGGTCGGCCCATCGATCCGCGCAGTGTCCGAAGGATTGATCAGCAGAGGTTGGCATCAGTGAGGTCAACGCTCGATCCCTTGACGCTGACTCCGCTAAGAAACGCCGTGATACATTCCGCTTGGGGACGCGGCAAAATCGATCTGCCGCCGGGCATCGCAAAGAAACTCAACGACACGCGTGTGTTTGTCGCCAGTGATGTCAAAGAATTGAAGTTTCGCAAGGACCAGGCAAAGTCGATGCGCGTAGAACGTGTTTCCGACACAGCGAAGAACCAAAAATTCAAGGTTAAGGATGAGCGCCAGGCGCAGCAGGCGGATACTGGACGCAAACAGGAGATTGACAAGGTTAACGCCGAAGCCGCAAAAGGTGCTAAGGAAGCACAACGTCAGGCGAGTCAGCTTGAGCAACAGCAAAGAAAAGACACTCATGCTCAGGAGGCCACTCAGCAGAAAGCCCAGCGCAAAGCCGTACAGCAACCGCAGGGAGAACGTGTAGGCAAACCAGCGAAGCCTGAGGCAAAGCCACAGACCACGGGGGCGCCAAAACAGGAACGCAACCAAAAATCACCAGACCAGCCAGGTGCCCAGGGTCATGGTGGCGGCAAAGGCAAAGGTAAGAAGCCTTAAGTGAGCAGAGAGCAGAGGGGCAGTGGGCTGTTGGCAGTAAGCACAGGCAGAGTTCCAATCCGCGCCTGGCATATGAGCTACTTACTGCACACTGCCGATTGCACACGGCCCCGCTGCCCACAGCTAACTCTCACGCCGGCATCAAATGTCGGACTTCCGGCGGCTCCTCGCCAGCCCACTTCGGACTTTCCTCGGTGCCATCAAAGATGGACATTGTCTTAAACGGTTCGAATCGACCGGTCGCTGCTGTGTCAGCCGTTTTCGCCAGCAACACGGTCAATGCCCTTTCGTTAAGCGGATGGAATGTCTCCGCAGCCTCGAGCGCCTGCTCGAGAATTTCGATGCTGTCGATCCCTCTGATTGCCACTGACGTGGGCAGGTTCAATGCGTAATGCAGACTCTATCGTCGTCACAGTCTGTGACTTCAACAAAATGCTGTTTGCCATGCTGCGCTCGTCGAAGCACGCGCGGCCGCCAAGCCACGCATACCGCCGAGTCGCAGAGCACGCCGAGCTAACGCGGAGATTGAAATTAGGTCACTGCTGGCCGCTCACTGCTGCTGTTTTTCAACAGTTGTTATAATCGACCGCAATCATTCGGGCTACTAAAGTCTGTCAACAAGCTCTTACCTGCAACAGCCACTAAAAGTGGCGGGCGAAGTGTAATTTATCAACCAGCAGGCGACTGGGAAATGTGGGGACGAGGATTCCCGCGCTCACGGAAGTTGGGAAAACTTACGTATTCCGATGCCCCCACAGGTCAAAAGTCCTCCACTAGCCTCACTTTCAATAACTCGGATAGAATCGAGGGCAAAAGCCACGCTAAGGGCCTTGCGCCGGGAACACTGTCGCAACATCGACGACTATAAGAGCGTAATGCATAGAAGTCCCGAGTTATGAATAATGAGCGAATTCCAACCCGAATCTCCGCCTGAGTTCCGGCCCGATTCCCCAAACGAATCGCAGGAAACACGCCGTTTCGACTCTGATCTGATCCGCGCCAGCGCGCCGCGCCCGGGACTTGTCCTGCGCCAGCGCTATCGTTTGGACAGTGAAATCGGACGTGGGGCCATGGGCGTAGTCTTTCGCGCGACTGATCTTGAGTTATTGCGGCCGGTTGCCGTGAAAATTCTGGCGCAGAGTTTGGATAGCTCATCAGCGACCCCCGTCACGTACGCGGGAGGCAATGTGCAAAAAGCCACCAGCCCTGACGGAGCTGCTGGGGTCATCGACGAGACAAATAAAGAATCCAGCGACGACATGCGCTCGCGTTTCATGCGCGAGGCACGCGCGGCCGCGGCTCTGAATCATCCAAACATTGTATCCGTGTACGACGTTGGCGAGGATCACGGCTTTCCGTTTTTTGTCATGGAGTTGGTCGCTGGTCCCAACCTCGGGCAAACACCCGTTGATAGCCTGCAACAGATTGTGGAATTCGCTTGTCAGATTTGCGCCGCACTCGAACATGCTCACGCTAACAAGATAGTGCATCGCGATTTGAAGCCCGCGAATGTCTTGTTGTCAGGCGCGACAGTGAAACTCGCCGACCTGGGTCTGGCCCTGCCGGCGCGCGGCTCACGCATATCGCACGCCGGCACGATTGTGGGGACGGCCGCCTACATGGCGCCGGAACAGGCTTTAGGAAAAACCGTTGATGGTCGTGCTGATCTATATGCGCTGGGCGTGTTGCTTTACGAGCTGACGACGGGGCGCGTGCCATTTCTCGGCGACAATCCACTGGCCACAATTTCCCAGCACCTCCATGCGCCCGTAGTGCCACCGCGCATGTTGCGTCCCGATCTGCCGCGCTCGTTTGAAACGGTGATTCTTCGTCTCCTGGCAAAGGATCCTGCCCAGCGTTTTGCCACTGCCGCGGAAACGGCGGATGCGTTACGCCACGCAATCAGTGGCTTAGCAGACGAGGCGGAGGAAGACGGCGCAACCGCGGTAGCAATTCTCGACGCGCTTTCGCGTGGACGTTTGGTGGGCCGGGAGAACGAATTGGCCGAAGCGCGGGAACTTTGGCGCCGGGCACAGGAAGGCCGTGGTCACTGTCTTTTGATAAGCGGCGAACCCGGTTCCGGAAAAACGCGCCTGGCGCGCGAAGTGATCGTACAGGCGACTCTTGATGGCGCAGTTGTTCTCAGCGGCGCCTGCTACGAATATGAAGCCGCTACTCCTTACCTGCCGTTTGTCGAGGCCTTTCGGCGCTGGGTACGAGAGCAGAAAGACGATGCGAAGCTGAAGGAACTGCTGGGTGAGAGTGCGGCCCAAATTGCAAAGTTGGCGCCTGAAATTGAACCGCGTGTTGGCCCCTTCCCCGCGCGCCACGAGTTACCGGCGCATGAAGAACGACTACTCTTTTTCGATGCCGTCACTCACCTCTTCGCGAGGTTGGCGCGCCGGCAGAGTGTCTTTTTCTATCTCGATGATTTGCACTGGGCTGACAGTGGCACACTCTGGCTGCTGGGTCATTTGATTCGCAATCTGCGTGAAGAACGAGTGCTGGTTGTAGCTTCTTATCGCGACACCGAGCTTGACCGGGCTCACCCGCTGGCAAAGGCCCTGGTCGACTGGAATCGTGAACGCTTTACAACCCGCACCAGTTTGAAGCGTTTTAGTCTCGAAGAGACGAGAGCGCAAATCGCCGCTCTGCTGGACGAAAATATCTCCGGGGAATTCTCGGAAGCAGTCTATCGCGAAACCGAAGGCAATCCGTTCTTCGTCGAAGAGGTGATGAAAGCGCTGATCGAACAAGGCTGTGTGCGACGAGAGAGTGGGCGCTGGAAACGCTGCGAGCTTGTCGATCTGGTTATTCCTCAGAGTGTGAAAGAGGCAATCGGCAATCGCCTGGATCGCGTGAGCGCAGAATGTAATGAGGTTTTGCGGGCGGCCGCCGTTCTCGGTAAGACATTCACTATAGACGCCCTGACGGCGGCTACCGAGGGAGAGAACGAGAATAAGCTTCTCGACGCGCTTGATGAAGCGGTCGCGGCCCAACTGCTCGCTGCGGATCGCGACGAAACTTTTGTTTTTACACACGACAAGATTCGTGAAGTTCTCTACGAGGAATTAAATCCGATACGCCGCCGGCGTTTGCATCTGCGAACGGCTGAGGGGCTCGAGCGTCATCGAGAAAAAGCGCCAGTGGCTGTGGAAACCCTGGCACATCACTTCATTCATGCAGGCGAGTATGACCGCGGACTAACCTACGCAAAACAAGCGGCGGTTGAGGCTGAGCGAATCTTTGCCTACGACGAAGCGATGGCGGCGTACGGGCGCGCAATTGAGTGCGCGCAATCCCTTGGATTAGACGATGAACGGCTCAAGCTCGAGGAAGCCACCGGTAATGCCGCACTTGCCTCCGGCGATACCTTGCGCGCGACTGTACACTTTGATCGTGCGCTGGAGCTGGCCCACGATCCGCGCGTCCGCGCACGCATACAAACTCAGGCAGCCAGTTCGCTCGTTACTAATGGTGACCCGCGCGCGCTTGATTATGTGCATCAGGCGCTGCTGGTGCTCGATCCGGAAACCGATCCATTAGAAATGGCGAATGCTTTGTCGATTGAAGGACGGTTTCACCATCTTGCAGGGCGCCACGATGAAGCGATCGCGCTATTGGAGAGGGCGGTAGCGCTGGCTGCTCCGATCGTTGAGAAGGAGATCACACCTTTCGGCGCGGCTACCATGGCAACGGCGCTTGGCTTTCTCGCCGGTGCCCATCAACACCTCGGTCGGTTTGCGGATGGGAACGTGGTTGCCTGGCGCTCGGTGGAATTCGGAAACACGTACGGGGTGCCGTTGGCCCAGGCGCTTGGGTACGAATTTCTTGGCGAGAATTCGATGAACGCCGGCGATTGGCAAGTGGCGTTGGAATACGCGACGCGGGAACGCGAGATCGCGGCGCGCTTACATTCACGGGAACGCCAGGCTTGGACCTATCTCGTCACTTCGGTTTCTTATTCGACCTCCGGTGACTTGAATTCTGCGGAGCATGAACTGACAGAGGGCATTGCGCTCGCGGAGTCAATCGGCGAACAACGCCTCGCGCTGCTGCTGAAGGGTAACCTCGCAATTGTGTTGGCCGATTTGGGACGGTTAGACGAAGCTTTCAAAACTGCACGGGAGAATTTCGCCAGAAGCGAAACTCTCGGACTGCTTTATTCTCGAGCGGAGGGGCGCCGCTGTCTCGCACACGTTCATTTCAGAGGTGGCGAGCTGGAGGAAACGATTCGCCTGTGCAACGAGGTCCTGGATTTGCTTGGCGACGTAAAGTCGCGTGTTCCACGCTTGTGGCTCGGACCGCTGCATGTTGAAGCACTCTTCCAATCCGGGCGTGCCGAGGAAGCGCAGCAGCGGCTGGCTGAGTATGAAGCGATTGTGAAGGATTGCCAGTCGCCGCGTTGCGAAAGAGAAGTCGAGCGCTTAAAGCAACTGTTAGAGCAAAAAGTTAAAACCGCGAGTAGTAGCGAACGGCGACTAACTCAACCCGTGGACTAGTCCAGGGCTCTCCAGCAGGTAAACAATTTGTGGGGGCACGGCATGCCGTGCCCCTACGGGTAGCTGGATCAGCGGAAGGCCGAGTCTATGGCCGGTCGCTACCGCTTCCGGTTCTGATTATCCAGAGTCTGCCCTGAATGGGTACGTCAACGCACTCAAATACCGCATTTAACCAACAGCCCCTGCTCGCTCCGTCATCGCTACCATCTAACAATATTCTTGCGATACGGTGACTAATCAATAACGTCTCACCGGCCCTGCAGACATACCTCCAATCTTACCTCCCAACAAGAAAAACCTGCGAAAACGTTGTCGATCCGGGCGGCGACAAGGCATGAGTATTGCCAATTACTCCAAGTGAAGAATCGGAAAAACAACTGACTTTATCAGTACGGACGCCTCACCGGCGTCCCCCAGAAGATGAGGTTCTTATATGAACTCAGTTGAAGAAGAATTTTGCATTGACCGCACTACAGACGCGCCCGGCGCGCTCATGGTGAAACCCTTGCACTCGGTGCTTTGGATGGATTGAGGAGGTATTGCAATTATGAATCAAATAAAGGCATGGCCGCATCTGACAATCGTCGCAGTTCTGGTCGCGGTGTTGGCTGGTCTAGGCGTGGCGTTTTATCTGAAACACGAACAAACGGTCAAGGCTGAAGCGCTGCCCCATGCGGCGCGCATTCAACATGTTGACGGCGAAGTAGCCCTTAACAATAGTCTCCAAAACGGCGATGCGAACGCGCAATGGTTAGTTGCTGCGCCTAATCAGCCGTTTTCAGTCGGCGACCGCATCTACACTCGCGATAACTCACGCGCATCTCTGGCATTTACCGGCCGCAATTTTGCACGGCTTAATCCAAATACGGAGTTGGACGTTCTGGAACTTTCCGATAGCCGCACACAGCTTGCTCTGCGTGATGGTTCGGCGCTCTTTGACGTTGGTTATTTACCGGCCGGCCAGTTATTTGAGGTGGGAACACCATATGGCGCCGTCGACTTTGATCAGCCCGGTCTTTACGACGTCGGTTTTGATAACAACGGCAACGTGCTTGTTTCGGTACTCAGCGGCCTGGCCCAGGTGGTTGGTCTTGGCGGCTCAGGGCAAATCAGTAAAGGTGAAATGCTCACCCTGCTGGGACAAACAGCGGCGCAGGTTGCCTTGTCCCGGCTGGACGGGCGCAACGCCGGTTATCTTATCGATGATTATTACCGCTATCAGTACCCTAACGTTTACGATGGCCGCTACAGCAGCTACGACGCATACCTGAGCGATCCTTATTACTACGATCCTTATCGTCGCTTTACGAGTTATCAGTATGTCAATTCATACATACCTGGTATTTACGATCTCGACTATTACGGCGATTGGCAGAACTTAAGTGGTTACGGATACGGCTGGCGGCCGCGCGTCGATACGGGTTGGGTGCCTTATCAACAGGGATACTGGGAGACAGATTATCCTTACGGCTTAACATGGGTTTCCAGCGAGCCCTGGGGATATGCTCCGTATCACTATGGACGTTGGGCATTCGTCAACAATCAGTGGTATTGGATTCCTGACGCAGTCAACACCACGCCGCTGTATTCACCGGCGCTCGTGGCATTCATTCCCTTCAATGATGCGAATCAAATTGGTTGGGTGCCGCTGGGCCCGGGTGATACCTACGTTCCGCGTTACTACGACGCGAACTGGCAGCCGTATTACTTAACGCGCGGGGACGTTACGCCCTCGCAACTTGTAAATCTTAGGGTGCCGATGGCCGTCACAGTCGTGCCGGTAGATTCCTTCGGCCGCACAATTGATCCGCGGGTGGTGACCAGGATGAATCCGCAAATGCTCGCGCAAGTGAACCCAACGCTGGAACCTCTGCTGTTAACGCCGTTGAGGAATGCAGCGCTACACTCGGCGTGGGGCCGCGGCAAGATCGATCTGCCGCCAGGTATCGCAAAGAAATTAGCGACACCTGTCATCACAAGTGCTGTACCGTTTGCGCCGCCGTTCAGGAAAGATGTGGCGACCGCCTTGCGCGTGCAACCGGTTTCCGAAAAAGCTAAGAACCAAAAGCTGAATTTCAAAGACGAGCGTCAGGCTCAGTCAAATCAGGGACAAGGCCAAGTGCCGGCTGCCGCTGCTGAGCGCAAACAACCGATTGGCGCGCTTGCTGCCGAAGCAGCCAAGGGCAACCGAGATGCCCGACGCCAGGTGCAGCAGCTACAACAAGAGCAAAGAAAGCAGGAAATGGAAGCGCAGCGCGCACAACGACAGGCCCAACAGCCTCGGGGAGAACGCGTAGGACAGCCCGAGCGACAACAGCCGCAGAAGCCTATTGCGCCACCACCGGTGCAGCGAGCGCAGCCGCAACCGCGCAGAGTTGCGCCACCGCAACCGCATTTCGAGTCCCGCCCGCAGCCGCGCGCGCCGCAGGTAGTTGATCGACCACAGCTAGTGAACCGGCCGCAGGTAGTGCAGCCGGCAAGGCAGCCGGTCGCGACACCCCAACGGCAGGCAGTCCAACAACGCCAGTCATCGCCAGTGCAACAGGCCGTCCCCGCGCAAAAGCATGAAGGGCATGGACCACCGTCGCAACCCGCAGCGGCAGCACAGGGTCAGGGCGGAGGCAAGGGTAAGGGTAAGCGCCCGTAGACGTAATGTCGGAAGGTTTTGGAGTGCGGCGGCCGCACTCCAAAACCACTCTCTTCTGCTGCGCACTCAACTTATCAATCCACAACTCGAATTCTAACCTCGCTGCCGTTCGTCCGAATTTCCGGAACATACATGGCATGGCCCAGAACCGGCAACGCGTGGAAGTCGCCCGGGCTTTCGGCACGCATTTCGTAACTTAATTGCCAAACGCCTTGCGGCAGATGATCGATGAAGAGCGCCACCTTGCGATCGCGTAATTCCTGATAAACCCAACGGGTGCGACCGGTAAAGTCACTTGTTGAAGTGAAGCTCAGGGCCTGGCGAGAAGCTGTGGGCGAGATGTCTGCGCTTCCGGAATACGAACCGCTTGCGGCCGACGTTGCCAGAGCTCCGGATTTGATCTCACGGACGTACAGGTTGTCGCCGCTCCGAATCTCGACAGCCTCAAGCCCCGCGGGTTTCAGGTCTTCAAAAAGAAGATATTCGTAGTTGTTCTTCGCTTCGATGGTAATAACGGTTTCCACCCGTTCGCCACTGCGCACCGTGTCGCCGTCGTTCAACGGCACGCGCTCAGCAACAAACCCCTTGAGAAGCGTTGCGTGGTTGACGAGTTTGAAATACTGGCGACGCACGAAAATTTCAGTGCCCGCCGGCGCAACCGGTTCTTCGAAGCTGAAGAACTTCGCCTGGGCCGCGAAATAGAGTGGACCGGCGCCATTGGTCCGGCGGATAACAATGTCATTCGCTCCATCACGAATCAGTTCGCGCGAAATTTCAAACTTGGCGGGAGCGCCAAGCGCGTCGTTTGCACTGATTTGTTTGCTGACGATGGAAGTTCCATTGACCAGCAACTCGTAGCCAATGTCCGGCTGCAGCTCGCCGCTCTTTTTCAAATAGTCGTTTAGCGTCAGCACAACAATGGCGGTATCGCGTGTGTTGCTCCATTGCGCGCCACGCCGGTTCTTAATCAGCCAGTTAGTTACCGGCTCGATCAGCTTGTTCTGTGGATCGATTGCCAGCAGTGCGCGCAACACAAACGAGGTTGCTTCGACTCCGCCTTCCGACCAGCGCCAGTAGAGCCCATCCTCTCCCCAGTGGGCGGTTGCGATCACAGACGAATTCGAATTTTGTGCGCCCTCTTGCAGTATCGAAGTGTCAGGCCGGGAGTCGATCGTGACACCGTTCTCCAGGTTCTCGATCAGCGTCCTGGCTTTGTCTTTGAAACCAAAATTGTGTGCCGCCAACGCCAGCAAGGCGCGGGTATAAGCATTTAGCTTGTCGCGATTAACGTAAAGATTGTCGAATGCCTTTAGTTGAAACTGATTCGCAGCGGGAGCTGTATGCGAAAGGGCGGACGGGCCGTTAACCAACGCACTCGAATAGACTGCGACGGCGTGCAGCATCCATGCCTGCTCGTCATAATTTGTCTCCGCTTCAATCAGCTCCTTGTCGAGATAACTCGCGGCGCGGTCAGCAACATCTTGTTTCACTTCGATGCCGGCCTCGCGCGCCAGCGACATACCCCAAAGCACATAAGCAGTCATGAAGTGATCGCTTTCCCCGTCTTTCCACCAGCCCCAACCGCCATCAGCGTGCTGAAAGTCGTAAAGACGCTCAAGACTCTGCTTTGTAATTGCATCGAGTTGATCCAGGCTGCGCTTACCTTGCACATGGGTTACAGCTGCGGTTGATTGTTCGATACCGCCAAAGACTCGCGTCATCGCGGTCTCAGGTTTTATTCCCAGATCGCTAAGCGTGCGGGCGGTAATCGCCGCCGGAAGAAAGCGGCTCATCGTTTG
>DATGYM010000278.1:0-11888 GCA_035297925.1 Pyrinomonadaceae bacterium
ACGGAAAACACTGGTATCCTTACTTTATGAGACGGTTGGCAGAACGTCCGGCAAACATTTGGTTTGTTTTTAAGAACCTGCTAAAAGGCTGATGGGCCAATGGAAAATCTTTACTGGATCTTGTGGTGTATTCTCGGCGCGGTGTTAATCGTCGCGGAGGTTTTTACGGCCGGGTTCGTCCTTTTGTGGTTTGGTATCGGCGCTCTGGCCGCGGCGCTGGCCGGCATTCTTGGTGTCAGCAACCTCGGAATTCAGTTTGTAATCTTCGCGCTCGTCTCCGTTGGCCTGACGGCTGCTTCACGCACGATCTTCGTCAACTATTTTTCCCGTGAGAAAACGGGCGACTCGCTACGCACTGGGGTCGACTCACTACCCGGAAAAATCGGCACCGTGGTTTCTTCCAGTCGCGGGGCTATGCAGGAAGGCGCGGTCAAAGTATTCGGTTCGACTTGGACTGCGTATCCGGCCGAAGGCGAGTCGGCCCTGGAAGCAGGCGAGCGTGTGCGCGTCGAAAGTGTTGAAGGCTCGTCAATCTACGTGCGTCGCATCGATGAAGGAACGGACTGGCGCGCCAGGTCGCTGCCTGAGGATTCGTCTGTTAACGAACGCCAGTAACGCTTTAAAACCGCGTATCAATCCGCAAATACGTTTTATCTGACTTGTCTGCTTCGAAGTGTGACGAGGGAAGCTTAGCGAGGTTCGGTGTCGGGCTCGTAGGTGTCGTCGAGAGTTTTGTCTTCTTCCGCAAGCGGCGGCAACTCAACCGTGATGCGTTCGCTGGTCGGATCTTCCAGTTCGTCGCCACTGAAACGCGCGAGTATCACGGTAATATTATCTTCACCACCACGGTTGTTTGCCTCAGCAATCAATTCGTCACATGCCGTGGCGAGATCCGGATTCGCGGTCACAATGTTTTGAATATCTTCTGAACGCAATTTTCCGGACAAGCCATCACTGCAAAGCAAAAGCGTATCGCCACGTCGCAAGCGTATCCTGCCCGTTACCGGCGTGATATCGCCCTGCGCGCCGAGCGCCTGCAAAATCACATTGCGGAACATGTGCGTTTCGGCTTCGGCTTCGCTGATTTGGCCGACGTCGACAAGTTGTTGCACCAACGACTGGTCCTTGGTTGCCAGTCTTATCTGATTCTTGCGCAACAGATAACCGCGACTGTCCCCCACCTGCACCAGATCCAGCAGATCGCCGTGCACGGCGGCGCCGGTAAAAGTGGCACCCATCCCGGCGCAGCGCGAATCTTCCTGACTTTTATTGTGTATGGCTAGATTTGCGTAGACGGTGGCGCTCTTGAGACATTCGACCAGGGACGCGTCGGGATCGCACTTCTCCGAGTTGTTGCCCATGATCATATCGCGCACGGAATCCACAGCCATGCGGCTGGCAACGTCGCCTGCAAGTGCGCCCCCCATCCCATCAGAAACAACCAGAACCAGGCCCTTGTCGCCCAACTCAAAAGAACTCATGCCACCGGGAGCTGTGGCGCCATCGGTGCCGGTCCAGGTTTGTTGCTTCGAGAGTTCGAGGACGAGAAAGTTGTCCTCGTTTCCGCGACGGACACGACCCACATCTGACTTTGCGTGCAACTCAACAATCATAAGGCGCGTGAAGGCGATTCGGGAAAAGGTTCTCTTTGAATTCTAACCTGTTCAGAGTTTGGCTGTCACTTCCGTTCGATGAAGCGCAAACTGTTACAACTGGCGATTGGCCGCAAGGTAACAGTTTAAGCTGTAAGTTCAAATACTATTTAACGCCTGATCGAGATCAGCAATTATATCATCCGTATCTTCAAGCCCGACAGAGACCCTTACCAATCCATCGGTGATACCGAGACGAGCACGCTTATCACCGTCGACGGAAGCGTGAGTCATGGTGGCTGGGTGGGAAATAAGAGTTTCAACACCGCCAAGGCTTTCGGCCAGGGTGCATAACTTGACTGCTTCGAGTACCGCCCGCGCTGCCTCCAGGGAACCAACGTCAAAGGCCACCATGCCGCCAAAACCGTGTTGCTGTCGTTTTGCCAAGGCATGCTGGGGATGCGACGCTGAGCCGGGGTAATAGATCTTTTTGACTTTCGGATGCTCTTCCAGAAAGGCGGCAACCGCGCGCCCTGATTTGTCGTGCTGCTCCATGCGCAGGGCCAGCGTCTTGGTGCCGCGCATCACGAGCCAGGAGTCAAACGGCGAAAGAATCGCTCCGGCGCTGTTTTGAATGAACCCGATCCACGCCGCGTCCTCTTCATTGTTCAAAAGCACCGCCCCGCCGATGCCGTCAGAGTGCCCGTTCAAATACTTCGTTGTTGAGTGGACAACGATGTCAACGCCAAATTCGAGCGGGCGCTGCAGGTAAGGCGACATAAAGGTGTTATCACAAACTACACGCGCGCCGGCCCGATGCGCTATTTCCGACACCTCTCGCAAATCGGTGACAATCATCACCGGATTCGTCGGCGTTTCTACGAAAAGCATTTTCGTATTGGGCTTGATTGCCGCTTCAACATTCAGCGGTTCTGAGGTATCGACAAAATCGAATTCGAGGCTGTAGTTGGCCAGCACTTTGGTGAAGAGCCGAAAAGTGCCGCCGTACGTGTTGTCGGAAACAACCACGTGCTCACCGGCTTTTACCAGTCGTAGTGTGGCATCGATCGCCGCCATTCCCGACGCGAAAGCAAAACCAAACCGCGCTCCCTCCAATGCCGCGAGGTTTTGTTCGAGGGCGCTCCTCGTGGGGTTTTGGGTACGTGCATACTCATAGCCCTTATTCCGGCCGAGTCCCTCCTGCGCATAAGTTGAAGTTTGATAGATAGGCACCGTAACTGACCCTGTGGCCTGATCCGGCTCCTGCCCGCTATGAATGGCGGTGGTTGCAAATCCCATATGTTTAATCGTAAATGGTCGCGCCTGAATAGTAAAACGCACCGGTTACAAAACTACTATTCGCACCACGACCGGCGTGAAGCGTCGCATGGTAGCCCCGCGTGTCTGGCAGTGTCAATCAACATGAACCAAAGGTAGTGGGTCATTTGCAATGTTGAACAATGGGGTTTCACTGACCAGCGTTCCGTGAGGATTCCTGCTGAGGCGGACACTTCACGTTGCCATACGAACAGAATACGCAACAATCTCCTGGTTGCGGTTTCAGCCTAACGCCACAGCCTTCGCACTCGTAGAAGTGGATGCAGGCGTTTGTGGGCATCTCTTCAGTCTTGACAAAGCCGCATTTTGGACAAGTGATCGTTGATTCGAGAATGGTCATCTTAAGAGTGGCAGCAAGGCATTTCTGAGCGTGTCAAACTCACTTCTCACGGTCACGCCTGTAGCCAGTTCCCGGTCAGGTCTTTCTGTCCATCTGGCGTCACTAGCGTAAAGATAGAACGCGTCCCAAACAACGTGCGGGTCGTTGGTCTCAGGGTCTTTGCCAGCGTAGAAGCGGCCTACCTTTTTCTGTTCGTCCCAATAGTGCAAGACGCGTGGATCATCGAGAACGCCGCCTGTCCAATTCCACCTGGAACGCGCATCGCTTGGAATCATCGAAAACCAGACTGCGTAGACGCGTAGCTTCTGAGATTGATTCGTTTTTAGAATCTCGCTTTGCACCCGCCGGGCACCTATAAGACATTCCGGTCAAGTGGGAGACAGAAGGAGCAACACCCGAACCTTGCCCGCATCCCGGTTGAATTGCTCCCGCAGTTCCGAAATGTTATTGAGATCCGTGAGGTTTAGGTTAGGTTCTGGTCTAAACGATCCAATTACTGCCGCTGCGATGGTGGCAAGGAAAACAGCCGCAATGATCACCCATCTCCAGCGTGAATTAGTGATGTTCACAATCCAAATTATCACACGCGATCTAGCAGGGCGACAATGTCATCGCATGCGTCGCTTCACCAGACTAACAAACGGCTTTTCAAGGAAGATCGAATACTCCAGCAACGGCCGCTGGCGTCACCTCTATGTGGGTATCCACCAAAGTCTTAGATGGGACGCGTGGAGTTCCAGTGGTTAGAGAAGGCGTCATCGCCGTGGCTGCTCGTTGACAGCGGCACGGCGCCAAGTTAATCTGTTACCCCGTGAATCGCACGGGCTCAAATCCTCCAACTAATCCCAAAACGAATACGGTCGCAATAATCCCGGCACGCTACGATTCTCTACGCTTGCCAGGCAAAGCGCTGCTTGAAATCGCTGGAAAGCCAATGATTTGCTGGGTTGTGGAGCGGACACGCGCCGCCCGCAATGTGGCGCGAACTATCGTCGCCACTGATGATGAGCGGATCTGCAACGCAGTACAGTCCGCTGGCTACGAAGTCGTTATGACAAGTGGCGACCATCGCAGTGGAACAGATCGGGTAGCTGAGGTTGCTGCTAATCTGGACGATGCTGACATCATCGTCAACGTCCAGGGCGATGAGCCCCTCATTTCACCCGACACAATCGAAGGCGCGGTCACAGCCATGGAACAATCATGGAATTGGGGAAAAGCAGAAAGGAATCTTGCTGAGGAGTACATCGGCATCGTGACGAGCTGGGAGCCAATTGAGTGTGCCGCTGATGTTCTGAATCCTGACGTGGTCAAAGTGCTGGTGAATGAGAACGAACGCGCGATCTATTTTTCGCGCTTGCCGGTGCCATACCCTCGGGAAGCCGTGCTGAAGTACGGGTCCATTGAAGCGGCGCTGTCGCGGGAGCCGGGACTGCTGACCAACTTCCGCAAACATACAGGGCTCTACGTCTACCGGCGAGAGGTTCTGCTGGAGTTTGCGAAGTGGCCGCATTCAACGCTGGAAAGACTGGAATCACTCGAGCAATTGCGGGCGCTGGAACATGGCGTTTGGATCAAAGCAATCAGAGCCGGCACTCCTTCGATTGGCGTGGACACGCTCGAAGATCTTGAACGAGTGAGACACCTGGTTGCGAGTCAGGAGGCTGGCGTTTCGAGTTCGCTCGCATAAATCGAACTTTGCGTTAGAACTTGAAACTTGAAACTTGAAACTTGAAACTAATATTCGATGAACGATTGGATTGGATTAGCTGTCATCGGTTTCATTGCTCTATGCGCCTTGCTTGCTCTCTGGAGGCTGTCCAGACCATACGAGGTGAGCATTGAGGAGTTTGAAAAGCGTGCGCACGAGGCGCCGAGTCTCTTGAGTGCCGGGGTTGTGGGTCTGCAAAAGATTCTCGATCCCGCCACCGCAAAGGCGGTTGAAACGCAGGAGGATTTCAAGGAAGGGCGCTTTGACAGCGAACAGGCTAAAGGCGATGGACCGGAAGCGGGAGAAGACGAAGCAGAAGGCAATAGCATGACGCCGTAGGACAGACTTTTAAGTCCGTCCCGGAAAAAACAAACGGGCAGGAATGCCTGTTCTACCTCGAAAGGCAGCTATGACTAAATACATTTTTGTTACCGGTGGCGTCGTTTCAAGCTTGGGGAAGGGTCTGGCAGCGTCCTCCATCGGCTGCCTGCTCGAGGCGCGCGGTCTTAACGTTTCGCTGATAAAGCTTGATCCCTATATCAATGTGGATCCGGGAACGATGTCGCCCTTCCAACACGGCGAAGTATTTGTTACTGATGACGGCGCGGAGACCGACCTCGATCTGGGTCATTACGAACGGTTCACGCACGCGCCCCTTTCACAAGCCAATAATTGGACTACCGGTCGTATCTATCTTTCCGTTATCGAGAAAGAACGCCGTGGCGATTATCTTGGAAAGACCATTCAGGTGGTGCCACACATCACCAACGAAATCAAAACCGCGGTTAGGGCCGTAGCCGAAAAGGACAATCCCGACGCCATAATTGTCGAGATTGGCGGCACTGTAGGCGACATTGAGTCGCTGCCGTTTTTGGAAGCCATCCGCCAGATGGGCAACGAAGAAGGCGCGGGGAACATACTCTTTATTCACGTCACCCTCGTCCCTTACATCGCCGCTGCCAAGGAATTGAAAACAAAACCAACGCAACACTCGGTAAAGGAACTGCGCGAAATTGGTATCGCGCCTGACATTCTTTTATGTCGCTCTGAAAAACCTCTCTCATACGATCTGCGCTCGAAGATCGCGCTGTTTTGCAACGTCAAGGAGTCTGCCGTTATCAGCGCCCAGGATGTCGATACGATTTATGACGTACCCCTTGCATTTCATGAGCAGGGCCTGGATGAATTGATCGTTACCCAACTTGGTTTTGGCGCACGCGCGTCGCATTCGGATCTCTCACAATGGCGCGATCTGGTGGGAACAATTCGCGAACCATCGGGCGGCGAAACCTCAATTGCGATAGTGGGCAAGTACGTCGAGCTTGAAGATTCTTACAAATCGTTGCGCGAAGCACTTACTCACGGCGGCGTGGCAAACAATCTTCGCGTTAGCGTGAAGTGGATTGAGTCTGAAGAGTTGATGGACGACGACTATGAATCCCGGCTGAGAGATTTTGACGCCATATTGGTTCCGGGCGGCTTTGGAAAACGAGGCATCGCGGGAATGATTCGCGCGATCACCTATGCGCGGAAGAGTCATACGCCTTACTTTGGGATTTGTCTCGGAATGCAAACGGCTTGTATCGAGTATGCCCGCAATGTTTGCGGACTCAAGGAAGCAGATTCAACTGAGTTTGACAGCGACACGCCCTATCCCGTCATTTTCAAACTGCGCGATTTGGTCGATGTTGACGAACTCGGCGGCACGATGCGTCTGGGCGCCTGGCCCTGCGATCTGGTCAGCGGCTCTTTGGCCAGGGACGTCTACGGGTCCGAAGTAATCAGCGAGCGCCATCGCCACCGTTACGAGTTTAATCCGGAATTTCGAGAGACTTTGGAGCGTTGCGGACTTGTATTCAGTGGAGTTTCGCCTGACGGTAAATTTGTTGAGATAGTGGAACTACCACGGGACGAACACCCCTGGTTCCTCGGCTGTCAGTTTCATCCTGAATACAAGTCAAAGCCACTGAATGCGCACCCGCTGTTCTCGGCTTTTGTGCGCGCTGCTCACGAAAACCGCATGCACAATGAGACTTCGATGGACAAAAACGGCGAAGCGGAACCGCTAATCTCTGAGCGGGCGACGGTGGTGAGCGCCGATTAGCCGGCGGATTTGCAATTAAAAGTTTTGCTGCTTGCGCGCCTGTCAGCGCTTTGTTGGGCAGTTTCTTAGTTTCAGCTGCGAATTTCTCTGCGCGTTCAATGCGTACTCGGCGGCTCTGCGCTGACGGTATGTACACTAGCGATTCACCGCAGCGGCGCAAAGGTCACCGAGACTTCGCCGAGAAAACCAAAATTAACACACCATCCTTGACCGGCTGCGCAGCGCCGCAGCCGTTCGTTTTTCTGAGGACGGACGGTCGCCTCTGGAAAACAGTCGCCGACGCGCCGTTGATCTCTGAAGAGTTGTCGTCTAACAACATTGATCCGGAGTTCTGATTCTATAAGACAGTAGTCTTGTAAATGACTACTAACTTCGTGCCTCCCGCTACCGCTGGCCGGTCGTTTAGGTAATAATGCTTCTGTTCTCTCTCAGTCTCGGGTTTCATATGCTTCATTGCCCTAAATGTGGACGTCAGTATTCGACCGACTTCGAAGTCTGTCCAGAGGACAACGCGCCCTTACAGGCTGACGCAACTCTTGGCGCGCCTGCGTCTGGTGATCCGCTGATCGGACACACGCTTGATGAAAAATATCGTCTCGAAGAACGGCTCGGAATTGGCGGTATGGGCACCGTCTATCGCGCCCGCCACCTGCTAATCGATCGCCCGGTTGCTGTTAAAGTTTTGAATCAACGTTTCGTCGAAGATGAAGCAGCGCGCACGCGTTTTCGCCGGGAAGCGAGAGCGGCGGGACGACTGCAGCATGCCAATGCCGTTACGGTAACGGATTTTGGTGAATCACAGGATGGCTACGTCTACCTGGTGATGGAACTTTTGGAGGGACGCACGCTTCGCGATGTGCTCGCAAAGGAGGCGCCGCTTGACGTGGCGCGGTCAGTCTCGTTGATGTTGCAGATTTCAGCCGCAGTTGCCGCCGCTCACGAAGCAGGGATTATTCATCGCGATTTGAAACCCGCCAACATATTTATTGTGCAGCGGGCTGACGTGCCGGCTGTAGTCAAGGTGCTCGATTTCGGGATCGCAAAACTGGCCGCCGAGTCGCTTGATGAAGACGAAGCGATGACGCTGACTCAAGTGGGCGCAATGATTGGCACGCCGCGATACATGTCGCCGGAACAGTGTGACGGTGTCGACTTAACGCCGGCTGCCGATGTTTACAGCCTGGGCGTGATTCTTTATGAGATGTTAACAGGCACCGTTCCGTTCAGCGGATCGACACCGTTGGCTATAGCAATGAAACACAGTGCCGAGATCCCGCGCCGTCCTCGCGATTTCGTTTCGTCAATCCCGCCGGCGCTTGAGCAGGTAGTGTTGCACACGTTGGAAAAACGTCCCGAGAATCGACCGGCAAACGCGGCTGAGTTTCGCAAAGAACTACTTGACACTGCAGAGCGACTGGGGCTGGAGCACGCAGCGGTGACAAGTTCACCAGATCTCGCGGCGCTCCGCAGCGTCGGTACGGAATCACCATCAGGCCGTCTGGTCATTGACCTCTCGCGTCTACGTGAAAACCGGGCGTCAACTGCGGACGCCACTGAAATGACTGTCATTAGCGGAGCAGCCGCTGCCGGATCAGCGCAGGATGATGGTCATTTAGCAAGAGTGGCCGATGCCAGACCGGTTTTCCCGAGAATCTCGCTTTCGTTAACGGGTTCGGACCAGGCTAAGAAGCGACTGCAGATGGTAGCGCTAATGATGACCGCGTTGCTCTTGATTGCATTAGCCTTTGTTGTGCGCTCCAGAAGTGGCTCGACTCCCACTGAAGTTACGATTGCGGCGAGCCCGAGCCCGACGTTGGAGCCAACACCGTCACCTTCGCCATCCCCAACACCGAAGTCGCAACCCAAAAAGCCGGAGGTGCAGCCAAAGAAAGAAGCGAAAGGGAACTCTATTCTCAAGAGGGTCGGTCGGTTCCTCAAGAAGCCATTCTGAATCACTGCATGGAAAAATCACCCAAAAAATCCTTCCAGGTCGGCGGCGCAACTTTCGGAGACGGACGCTTAACCATCATCGCCGGGCCTTGCGTTATTGAGTCTGCGGAACACGCCTTGATGATGGCGCGTGAATGTGCAACGCGGGCGCAGAAAGCGGGATTGGATTTCGTTTTCAAATCGTCTTTCGACAAGGCCAATCGCTCGTCGATAAAAAGTTTTCGCGGGCTGGGAATGGATGAAGGTCTTGAAGTGTTGCAGAGGGTGAAACAGGAAATCGGCGTGCCGGTGCTTACCGATGTGCACGATGTTTTTCAGGTGGCGCCCGTCGCTGAAGTCGCTGACGTTTTACAAATTCCCGCATTCCTTTCACGGCAGACGGATTTGGTTTTGGCGGCTGCCCGATCCGGGCGCGCGGTTAACGTTAAGAAAGGACAATTTCTGGCGCCGCTTGACGCTCGTAACATCGTGGATAAGGCGCGCGCGGTGGGCTGCGACAGGATCATGCTCACGGAACGCGGCGTTAGTTTTGGCTACAATAACCTTGTCGTCGACATGCGCTCGTTTCCGATCATGAGTCAATTTGGTGTCCCGATAGTTTTTGATGTGACCCACTCGCTGCAATTGCCAGGTGGGCTCGGACATGCAACCGGCGGCCAGTCCGAATACATCGAACCGCTCGCGCGCGCGGGAGTAGCATGCGGAGTAGACGCTGTTTTCATGGAAGTGCACGATTGCCCGGAACGAGCGCCTTCTGACGGACCAAATGCTCTACCGCTCGAGCGCATGGAATCGCTGTTATTAACGCTGCGCGACATTCATGAGCTGGTGAGAGGTGATACAGCGTGATCGGGTTCCCAAGCGTGAGTCTCCATTTCTATATTCAGCCGGCAAACAAGCAAACGATATGAGGACCATAGTATTACTACTAACTTCTCTCTTCATGTTTTCGTCAGTCATCGTTGCTCAGGAAGAAGCCAGAGCCGCATGGCAGGTAACAAACTTTGACATCACAGCAAATGTGCAGCCCGCTGAGCGAACGCTGGCCGCCGTTGCGATATTGACGGCAACAAACGTGGGGAAGGGCACGGGTTCTTCATTCACGTTTCGCATAACGAACAAGGTCGCCGTCAAGAGCGTCACGGTCGGAGGCGCAAACGCCGGCTTTCGCACCGTTCCCGAAAGCTATGGCAACCTGCAACGAGTGACTGTCACGCTAGCGACGCCCGTTGCTTCAGGCGGCGCGCTGGTCATAAACATCAGTTACAATCTGCCGGTTGAAAACAATACCGGCCTGGCAGCGATTTCGCCGCTCGGCTCCCAGTTTCTACCCCTCTCGTTTTGGTATCCAGCTCCCAACACGCAGTTCACCATACGCGGCGCAGACACCGCGCCTTTCCGTCTGATCGTTAACGGCGGCAATGTGGTTAGTTCAGGAAGCGAGAAGAATAGCTCACCGGCGTCCACTACTTACGAGCAAACGCTATTTGGGCAACCGTTTTTTGTGCAGGGAGACTGGGACAAAATTGAAGGTAACGCTGAAGGCAGGGGCGTCTCTGCTTTCGTGCCCCGCGGCTCCACGGCGGAAGAAAAGAAACAGGCGGAAGCTTTGATAAATTTCGCGGCCGGCGCTCGCGCCTATTACGCGAGCTTGCTTGGACCCGCTCCGGAAACTCCTATTCGTTTGCTGGCAGTGCGGCGTGGTGCGGGATTTAGTGACGGTGGCACGATACTCATCGAGCCGGGCGCCTTTCGCCGGAGCAGGCTTGACTCGGCAACCGCGCTGCTGATCTCGGAAGCGGTCGCCCGTTTGTGGATTGGAACCCAGACTCCGGTGCGGGGCGAAGGTGGCGGCCTGTTGCGCGATGCTCTGTCGAGATTTCTTGCAACACAATTCATTGAAAAGCAATTTGGACGGGAGCCGGCAAAAGCGGAAATGTTAAGAGAGCGGCTGGCCTACAGCACAGTTGCCAAAAAGGACGGGCCGCTCGCGCGCGTTACGCCTTTGGACGCGACTTACTTCAACTCCGTTCCAAACAAGGGCGCAATGGTCTGGCGCCTGGTAGAGAGCAGTCTTGGCCGTGATGCTTTTATGAGCATAGTCCGCGATCAGCTGCAGACGGGAAGATCAAATGGAGGCGGCGTGAATCTCGCTGCGTTAAGGGCTGCTCTGGCTGCGCGCGGAGGCGAAAGAGTTAAAACGCTTCTCGATCAACAGTTCGACCAGATTACGGACCTGGACCTAATGATTGGAATTCCACAGCAGCGTGGTAATGAGTGGGTAACGGCGCTGCGGAACTTCGGCTCGACCGACGCAACCACAACGGTCAAAGGCGTAGCAGCCAGCGGTGAACAGCTTTCAGTTGATGTCACAGTGCCGGCGCGGAACTTCGGCGAAGCGGTATTTAAAACCAACGCGAAGCTTGTGCGCGTTGAGATTGACCCCGATAAACTATATCCGCAGTTGGACTATTCCAACGATGCGACCCCGCGTACACGAGACGCGCAGGAAGCTCTGGCTGAAGCAACGCGACAATTTGGCGCGCAGGACTACGTTAAAGCCGAAACAATTGCCCGCGAGATAATGGCAGCGTTGCCCAACATGCAGGAAGCCCGAATCCTTCTAGCGCGGGCGTTGCTCGGACAAAACCGGATCGACGAAGCCGAAAAACTTTTTCGCCAGACCGTCGATGATCCGTTGCCAACGCCTGCAGCGCTTGCCTGGGGCAACATCGGACTCGGAGAAATCAGCTTGAAACGCGGGCAGGCTGCAGATGCCGCAAAGCGCTTTAACGATGCCGTGCGCGCCGACGCCGAATACGCTTCTTCCTTGACGGCTCGCGCCGGTCGGAT
>DATGYM010000279.1:0-2160 GCA_035297925.1 Pyrinomonadaceae bacterium
GAAAAAGTCAGCAACATGAAAATACCCACCAGGCTATAACCCCAAAACCTTTTTCTCATTGCTCGTTTCTCCTTATTTTCTAATCGTTCTGCGGACGAAGGTGGGAACCACTCAAGGAATGGCATCCCGCAAGTAAAATGATCGCGCGGATGAGCTTGCCCGCTGTTCGTTCAAAACCATCAAATTCAATCGCGCGCTTTCCGCATCGTTTCGGTGGCGCGATTAATCGCCTCCACTATTCGATCCAACGCCTCGGCGGCGTTAGTCGTGTTTCGATCATCCAGTGCCTGCCGGAAATCAGGAAGCGGCTGTGCGGCATAACCCGTATAAGCTCCCGGCGCGTAAATTTGGTGGGTGTACCAGGTGCGCCCGCGCAGGCCTCGCGCATCGGTCAAAGATCGTTCGACCGACAACAGCGCATCGTTGATCCGCTTCAGTCTGGCTACAGCCCTGGGATGGCGATCGCTGGCTTCCCTTTGTGAGCCCTCGATTTCCTGAACCGTATCCCGCCGGGCCCGGTCGATTCGTTCAGCTTCCGCGGAAAAATTCTGCACAGCTTTTATCATCGGCTGCTCGGCAATTGCTCCGGCAAGGTTACGGCGCTTCGCGGTCTTCATACTTTCATTGAAAAACTCGAGCACTTGCGTGGCGTAATCGCGATAGTCAAGTGGCAACCCCGGGGCGTTTGCCAAACGCATGCCAATTGTCCCCCAAAGTTGGGCAGCCGCTACGTGATAGACAAAGTTTGGATCGCCAAAGTGAGTCATCCAGTAAAAAGAGTCGTATGCGGAATGGTAGACGCCGTAATCGCCGCCAAAGCCCATGTCGCTGGAGGGCACGCCAAGGTGTTGTAAGAAAGGCGTAAAGTCTGACCCCGAACCCAAAGCGCCAATGCGAGCCTCGGCAATCGGAGTGTCAGTGCCTGTCTCCGCATTCGTAAGCTCGGGATCGGGCTGCTGCTCGCGCGCGCGGTCCTGCCATTGTTGATAAACGGAATGGCCGCTTTTCGGATCCTTGACGTCGCGCGTGGCGGCGCGAATTAGTTTCCACATCGAAGGCACTGACGAAGCGCCAAAGTTTGACCCGGAAACCGCGGAATCGACATTAAGATAAGCGACCGCTTTCTCTTTTAGCTCCGCAGTGTTTTCTTCTACCCATTCAGTTGAGCCCAAAAGTCCGTACTCTTCACCATCCCAACTGCAAAGGATGATCGTTCGCCGCGGTTTCCAACCTTGCTTCAATAGCGTACCGAAGCCGCGCGCGGTTTCCAGCATCGCCGTCGTGCCGCTGTTGGGATCGACCGCTCCGAAAGTCCAGGCGTCACGGTGGTTGCCCATCACGACCCAGCGATCCTTTTCTTCGTCGCCATCAATGCGCGAGATGACATCCCAAATCTTGCGCATCTGATAATCCATTACCGTCTTCAGGTGTACGCGAACGTATTCTGTGCCGCCAACGTGATAAGGAAACGGCAAGCCACCCTGAAAACCCTTTGGCCGAATTGGACCGCGTAACGGTTCGAGCAATCGTCGCGCGTCGCCGTAGGAAATTGGCTGCACGGGAATACGCGGCAGGGTTGTCACGTCTTCCATCTTTAAGCGCGGCTCGCCGGGTATTGCAGGTCGGCCCGGCGTCAGCGGATCGCCCGGAGCGGTTGACAGGAATTGGACCGAGCCGCGCTGTCCCGACATCGATGGACGCCATGGGCCCTTTGGATAGACGTCGCCTTGCGCATAACCATCGTCAGCCGGATCCGAATAAATGATTAGCCCCAGAGCGCCGTTTTTCTGCGCGACTTCGGCTTTCACACCGCGGAAGGAATTGCCGTAGCGCGCAATTGCGATTTTCCCTTTGACGTCGACGCCGGCTTTTTTCAGAGCGTCATAATCCGGAGGCAAACCGTAATTCACGTACACAAGCGGAGCTGTAACGTCGCCACTGGGACTGTAGCCGTTGAAGAGCGGAATGATTTTCGGATTGGACGACGACGGATCTTCAGCAATACCAGGTTCCTTTACCGCCAACCTCTCGCGTTGCGGCGCTACCAGCTCTACGATACCCGGTTGCTTCGGATAAGGCAGCAGCACCTCATATTCTTTAAGCTCGGAGGGGATACCGTAACTGCGAATTTGATCGCGAACGTAAACTGCCGTCGCATAG
>DATGYM010000280.1:0-2173 GCA_035297925.1 Pyrinomonadaceae bacterium
ATCAGGGCGTGCCGCGATCACTCGGCGAAAGGTGGCGTCGGCCAGCGATGCGAGCCAGTCTGAACAGACGCGTCAAGCAAAGATAAATACAGCGAAAGTTTCACTGCAGGAAGCCAGGAGTTTGTTGATCGAAGCACGGGCCAGTGTAGAGAGTTTGGAGGCAGCGCGGAAAAAAGCCAACGCAGACGTGAAGGAAGCCGAGAAGCACCGGCGCGAAACCGAGGAGCGTTTCGAGCAGGCACGAGTGGCGGCGAAAGATGCGGCCCGAAGCGCGCGAAGCATCGCAGCCGACGCAGAAGGGGCAGCGAAGGCAGTGGAAGTTGCCAAGCACAGCGTCGAGAGGGCGGCGAAAGAGCTGGAGAAATTGTTTGGGCAATAGCCGGCGCGTTGAAGGGAACAGCCCCTTTTCAATTTCTAATCGGCCCAGGGGTATTGAGAACTGGCGGACGAAAGCGTCACCCGTCGCTGTGAATGAGAGCAGCACTTACTTGACATGTTGGGTCTGGGGTTCGAATCCCCACGCGCCAGCGATTTTCATGTCAAAGCGTCTCAACAGGACTTGCGGTCAATCAGCCTTCCATATCCAGCACCGGATAACGCTCCCTGCGTATGACGCGACGTAGTCTGAGTGGCTCGTCAAACATTTGCTCAAGACCCCGCATAATGGCATTCCTGGGTTCCGGAGCGATACGCACCGGCAGTTTCGTCTGCTCCCGAAAGAAATCTTCAAGACCGGCAAACAGCGCACCGCCCCCCGTTAGGATGATTCCTCGTTCGTAGATGTCCCCGCCAACCTCAGGCGAAAGCTCGGTGAGAGTCGTGTTCAATACTTCAACTATCTTGCGAACCACCTGCAGCACGACGGGATAGAGTTCACCGGCTGTGATGTCGATAGCTCCGGGACTCCTCGTCAGCACATCGAGTCCCTTGATCATCATCTCCTCAGCCAGGTCGACTGGAAGAGTCGCTGAAGCGAGTTCCAGCTTCAGACGCTCTGCTGACTGCGGACCAATGAGTAATCCACGGTGACGGCGAAGATGGTCGACAATGGCCGCGTTAATGTCCTCGCTCCCGATCCGTTCAGCTCGTGCATGAACAATTGCGCCGTTCGCAACGATGGCCACATTGGTGGTTCCACCTCCGATATCAACAACCGCGGAAGCCTTTGGGTCATCTCCTCGTATGCCAGCCCCGAATGCGGCCGCCAGGCCTTCTTCAATCATTACTACCCGGCCGATACGCGCGTGCTCAGCAGCGCTGAGCAACGCCCGCTCCTCCACTTGCGTTACTCCAGACAAGACACTCATGAGTGCACGACGGCTAAAATATGAGTTGCCGCCGCGCGCTTTGCGCACAAAATACGCCAGCATCTCCTTGGTTCTCTCAAAGTCTGCGACTACCCCATCGAGCAAAGGAGCGATCACCGTAACATCACGGGCCTCGCGGCCGGACATCTGTTGCGCTTCAATTCCAATCGCTATCACTTCTCCGGTGTTGGAGTCGACGGCGACGAGGGACGGTTCATCTATCACTATGCCCCGCCCACGCACAGAAATCATGGTTGCCGCCGATCCCATATCTATGGCCATCGAATCGGAGACTAAATTTCGCAGGGCCTTCATACCCACGAAGGCTGCTGTCTTGGTCATGAACGACATAAGGATGATTTAGGAAAGCACAGAAAAACTTTCTAATTGATTTTGAAAGTTGCTCAAACCGCTGACTCGGATGAACACAACAGAATTGTCTGTACTTGTAGTCAGGAAAGCAAACGGAAAAGCTCCGCGAAGGGGGAACTAAACGGCGACTGCCTTGATTGGCTACGTTAGAGCTGTCAGGAATTTGGCGGACTTTTTGGCAGACTACGCTTGGAACTTAAGCAGCGGCTACTCTTTACAGCAGAGCTATGATGGCGACGGCCTGCGGGTGAAGAAGAACGACAACGGCACTATCACCTACTATCTGCGTTCGACGGTGCTCGGTGGACAGGTGGTGGCGGAGCTAACCGGCGGGGGTGGGTTACGGCGCAGCTATATCTATTTGGGTGGCCAACTATTGGCGCTTAAACTGGCTAGCGGCTATAACTACTGGGTACATGAAGACCCGGTGACGAAGTCGAAGCGAGTGACGGATATCTTTGGCGCGGTGGTGAGTACGATTGAGCTGGATCCCT
>DATGYM010000281.1:0-2602 GCA_035297925.1 Pyrinomonadaceae bacterium
ATGCCCGCCAGGTTAATTTCCACCGGGTCTTCCGCAGTGGAGATGTTGTTGTCCGGTGTATTGAGAATATTCAGCCCGGTATAAAGTGTAACGGTTTTGCCGCTACCCGTCGGACCGGTGACGAGCACCATGCCGTACGGACGGTTAATGGCTTCAAGAAAAAGTTGTTTCTGGAAATCCTCAAACCCGAGTTTTTCCACGCCCAGTGTGGCGGAAGTCGGGTCAAGAATACGCATCACGATCTTTTCGCCCCATAGGGTCGGCAGCGTGCTGACGCGAAAGTCGATCGCGCGATTCTTCGAGATACGCATCTTCATGCGTCCGTCCTGAGGGACGCGACGCTCGGCAATATCGAGCCGGGAAAGAATTTTCAGGCGCGCGGCAATACGCGCGGACATAGCCAGCGGGGGGTTAGCGATCTCAGTCAGCATGCCGTCCTGGCGATAACGCACGCGATAGGTTTTTTCGTACGGCTCGATATGAATATCCGAGGCGCCGCGGTTGATGGCATCCATCAGCACTTTGTTGACGAACTTGACGACCGGGGCATCGTTAACGCCTTCCTCGCCAGCGGTGTTTCCGACTTCCGTGCCTTCCTCGCCGGCAATGATCTCGAGATTTTCCAGGCTGTCATCACCCGCCAAATCGGCAAGGCTGGTGTCCTGGGCGTCCAGGGATTTCTCGATAATGACAGCGAGCTTGGTTTCCTCGACCAGAATCGGTTCGGTGCCAAGGCCCGTATGGAACTTGATTTCATCCAGTGCCTGGAGATTCGTGGGATCGGAGACGGCAACGAAAAGTCTTGTACCGCGTTTGAATAATGGCAGAACGCGATGTCGGCGGATGATTTTTTCATCCACCAGCTTGACCGGCGCCATCTCCAGATCGAGCGAATTGATTTCGAACAGCGGAATGCCAAAATCTTCCGACGCCACCTTGGCGATGGTGCTGCTGTCGAGCTTCTTGCTCTCGACCAGTTGCGTGACGAAGGAGGTTTTCTTGCTGAGCGCCTCCGCCTGGATGCGCTCGGCGTCCGTCGGGCTCAGGAGATTGTCGCGCACCAGCCTCAGCGCCAGGCCACTCAGATTCGTCGCTGTGCTTGCGGTTGCCATGATGTGGAAATCTAGGTAAGCGTCACTGCTTTTGCGCCGGGTCAATCAAATATAGTTTAGATATCCTGCTGCGCCAAATCATTTTTCCTCCTGTTCCCTGCGCTTTTTGAAGTTCGCATTCAAATTCCTGCGCCGGAACGATGCGGTCTCAATTTTTTACCGAGCTTTCGTGCTGCCTGCCCTCGCTAATTCATTGCCGGGATAATGGCGCCTGGAAATGTGGCCAGCACGGTAGATGGTCTGTGCGAGGCACCTGAAACTAAGAATAGCTGCATTCCACCCAATCTCCATTGAATTGGCCAGCTGGGAAAGTCCGCTGTTGACAAGGGTTTTTCACTAATTTAGAATTATTCTAAATCGAATCATTCGATTGAAATCATTTTTAGATTCATAATGTTACCGTTAACTGCCTGTCGAACGAGGAGTCAATCATGTCAAAACTGAAAGGAAGCAAGACCGAAAACAATCTAAAGGCCGCCTTCGCCGGCGAATCCCAGGCCAACCGCCGTTATCTGTATTTTGCTGCCAAGGCCGACGTAGAGGGCTACAACGATGTGTCCGCCGTATTCCGCTCCACCGCTGAAGGTGAAACCGGCCACGCCCACGGACATCTTGAGTATCTCGAGCAATGTGGCGACCCGGCCACCGGCCTCCCGATCGGTGTCACTTCTGACAACCTCAAGGCCGCCATTGCCGGTGAGACCCACGAGTATACCGATATGTACCCGGGCATGGCCAAGGCCGCGCGCGACGAGGGTTTCGCCGAAATCGCCGACTGGTTCGAAACGCTGGCCAAGGCCGAACGCTCGCACGCCAACCGGTTCCAGAAGGCTCTGGACACCCTCGGCAAGTAAATCGTCAGCCATGAGCGACGGGTTCGGGTGTGCCCACCCGTCGCTTCATTCTTCCTGGCCGCGTTTGATGGCGGTCAAAGCTGGTCGCAGCCGTAAAAAGGAAGATACCCTGAATTTATCGTCATGCAGATTCGACCATGAGCCAACCGACTGAAGGCCAACGCGAAGGCAGTCTCAAGGCGCCGACGCGCCATCCGCTCGACTGGAAGCAACCCGGGTTTTACGACGAAGAGGCGCTGATGAAAGAGCTCGAACGCGTCTTCGACATTTGTCACGGCTGCCGCCGCTGCGTCAGTTTGTGTCAGGCCTTTCCCACGCTGTTCGACCTGGTGGACAACTCGTCCACGATGGAAGTCGATGGGGTCAAGAAGCAGGACTATTGGCAGGTCGTCGATCATTGTTATCTCTGCGATCTGTGTTTCATGACCAAGTGCCCTTATGTCCCACCGCATGAATGGAACGTGGACTTCCCGCACCTCTTGCTGCGTGCCAAGGCGGTGAAGTTTAAAAAGGGTGACGTGAAGAAACGCGACAGACTGCTTACAAACACCGATCTGGTCGGCAGACTCGCCGGCATCCCGGTCGTGGTACAGGCGGTGAACGCCGCGAACAAATCCGGTGTCTTGCGCAAGGCCC
>DATGYM010000282.1:0-4129 GCA_035297925.1 Pyrinomonadaceae bacterium
AGCTGCAACACCCTTCTTGCGACTTGGCTCAAGAAAAAACGAATCTCTTCCCCCGTCTGGACGTTCGAAGAATTTGAAAATAATTTTGGGAAAATCATTCCGTATTGCCGCTGGGTGAAAAAACGTAGGCCAAAGAATGCAATGCGATTGAAGGCAATAACAGGCAGTGGGTAAACGGATTCTGTAGAAGACTGAGAGCAGAGGTGATCTGGCCGCCGAAAGATGTTACTCGTTGGGTAATAATTACCGTTACAGTCAATGGTTGCCAAGTTTTTACAACAAAGACCATTTCGACTCCTCTATAGTTCGACTCTCTTGATGATTAGTAAAGATTAGGTCGTGGCCAAGGGAATTTCTGGTTTGAGGTAGGCTGGTAGGGGCGGTGAGGAATCCTCGGATAAGTTATCGAATAATCGAGAGCGGGAAGCGCTTTCGGCATAATTTACTGGAGATCTCCGTTATTCTACGAGCGACATTCCACATTGACACGAGCAAAAGCGGCGCGTGACAGTTTTATGCCGATTGTGGCAAACGTGATGCTGTTTGGAACCATTACGGTATTGGAAACATTTGAAAATTATGTGTGTTTTACCCGGATCCAATCTCTCGTCGATCGGTATGCAGATTGCTCGGGAACACGGATGTCAGGTTTAAGCATGGCGAATCCGAACCCTACAAGAGATCACGATCCAGAACTCAGTCAAAAACTCCGAGAAAGGCGTCCTCAACATCGTTCGGATCTCCTGTGCAGAATTATCGAAGGCGAAGCGGTAATACTGAACCGTGAAGCTGGAGTGCTTCACCGGCTCAATCCGACCGCTAGTTTCATTTGGGACTGCTGCGATGGCAGTTCACGGGTGGATGATATTGTTGCTCGGTTGGCGAGTGCGTACGACGTAGACTTAATGACCGGCCAGAAGGATGTAAGTGAAACGCTTTTAAAATTTGAGTCGCTGAGCCTGCTGATGAGATAAATCTACTAAAAATGGAGAGTCGTGATGTCTGAAGAGCTCATTACAAGAAGAGATATAATCAAGAAAGCCGCGTATGTCGCACCGATTATTTTCACTATTCCTGCCACTTTTTCCTTTGCCTCAGCGGGATCCGGAGATTACTACGTCGGTACAAAGGATAAGGACAACAAGAATCAGGACAATAAAGAAAAAAAAGACTACAAGAACAGTTTTCTAGACCTGACGAACAAGACAAGAACCAAATAGTCGAGGGGCACGACGTTCAACGGCTACTCTTCCCGTCAATTTTTCTTTAAATGGCTGCTCTTCATTTGGAGGTTCTTGATTGCGGCGTGCAAATCGAGTGTGGCGATCAGGACACTCACGCTCTGTTAGAAAACATTTACCGTTCTTTTAAGCAACCGATTAGACAAGCACGGGTCAGTTACCATATCACTTCCGGGTCGCCCGATGGCCTGTTCATAACGCGCCACGGAGATTGCTCTGTGAGTGCGCGAGGGCTCGGAGATTTCATTTGCAAGTTCGACAAAGATCTTATCATCGAGACGCAAAAACTCAGGCCCGATCTTTATTTCGTCCATGCGGCGGTGGTTGCTTTTCGCGGTCATGCGATCGCTCTGGTGGCGCCATCCGGGTTCGGCAAATCGACGACGACCTGGGCGCTGTTGCAGCACGGTTTTCAGTACCTGAGCGATGAGCTTGCACCAATCGAACCTAGAACATTTAGGGTGCGTCCATTTCCGCGTGCTCTCTGCCTGAAGAAAAATCCGCCCGACTGCTATCCATTGCCGGTAGATACGATTGTTACCGGCCGAACCGTTCATGTCCCGACAGCGCTTTTTTCAGGTGACCTGGCAAAGGAGCCGTTACCGCTTTTGATGATTTTTTTTCTGCGGTTCATCGGTCAAGCTCAATCGCCGATACTAAAGCCGATTAGCTCAGCGGATGCCACGGTACGCCTGCTCATCAATACGCTCAATCCGTTGGCTCACTCACAATACGGGCTGGACGATGCGATTGCTATTGCCACGACAATGCCGTGCTTCGAGCTGTTCACCGGAGATCTCGGCAGCACGTGTAAATTGGTCAAGGCCGCTTGCGGCCGACAGTTTAGCCAGGTTGGAGCCAGACTTGACTCATGCGCGTTATAAGAATCCCCTCGACGCTGTGGCACTATTACGCGCAGTTTCCCAGGGTTACCCAATTCCGCTGTTGTCCGATTTCTCTCATGCGCAGATTCACTGGATTATAAAAACGGGTTTTGCTCCTCTTGTTTGTTTTCTCAGCCGAACCGATTCGCGCAGGTTTGAGTCGCCCTTATGGTGCGACCTCGAGTCGGCGAATCTCAGTGTCCGCTTCTCAAATGATCTCCAACACGAGACTCTCCGCCACTTATTGAAGCGCTCCCGAGGGTTGTTACCGCCGATTACGCTTCTTAAAGGATGTTCGGTTGGCAGTGAATTTTATCCAGAAACGTATCTTCGGGTCATGCGAGATCTCGATGTTTTGGTGGAGGCAAAAGACCAGCCGATAATCGAGTCGCTTCTGTTCGAAATGGGATTCCGCCAGCAATCGACAAATACCGCAGCATACTATCTGACGCATCATCACAGTATGCCGTTCTATCACCCGCCAACCGGAGTTTGGGTGGAAATACATCACGGACTCTTTCCACAAACGAATAGATTGTCGGCGCTGCCTGTCTTTAGCCGAGATAATATTGCGGCAGAGTCAAGATTATGCCAAGTAGACGGAATAGCAGTTAAACGATTCACGCCAGAGCTGCAGATTGTCTATACCGCGTCGCATTGGGCCTTGGGCTTGATTGATCTCAAACACAAAGGCGGTCTGTTTGCGCTCCTGGACACAATTTTCATACTACGCGGCGCGCAGCACGGTCTACGCTGGAAGATGATTTTTGACTGGGTACGAAATTCGGTGGCGGCAACGCATCTTTATTTGCTTCTAAGTTATTTGCAAAACAAGAATATCGTTTGTATCGATCAGGACATATTGCGAGAACTCTTCGGTCAGCAAAAATCGTTTGGCATGACCAATTTACGGATCGCGCACTGGCTAATAACTCGCTATTTAGTCGCGGGGAGTGTCCCAATCGCCCGCGGAAAGCTCTCGATTTTGTGGGAAAATCTCTTGCGAGACCAAGGACCCAGCATGAATTTGGCGACTTTCTTTCGGCAAGTTTTGAATTTGCCCGTATTTCCGAAGAGTCAATTTGGGACGCCGTAGACATTCGGTTTACCACGATTGATTTGGGGTAAATTGAGTTGTGCTCGCCTATCAATAATCGGACTTTTGCAAGAGTTCGCCAGTTGAACGTATCTCACGTCACAGATCGTTGAATACGCGGCATAAGCAAAGAGGTGTGGGCGAGCAAGTTGCAGAAGACCTGCCTGAACGCCGGCAAACGTGACGGGTCACACGGATTTCTCCGGAGCTTACCCTGATTAGTCGACGCGGTTTAATGGAAAAAAAGCTTTTTTCGGTTACTATGAGAATACCAGGTTTAGCCAAATGAACGTTGTTCAAATCGACAAAGACGAAACCGATTGGGATTCATTTGTAGAAACGGCGGAGCGGGCAACAGGTTATCATCGGTTCCGCTGGAAGTCGATCATAGGCCAGAGTTTTGGCCATGACTGCTATTACTTCGCGGCTGTCGATGAGGCTGGTGTGTGGCGAGGTGTGCTACCGCTGGTTCATATGCGTAGTCGGCTTTTCGGAAATTTCTTAGTGTCCATGCCTTTTGTGAACTATGGCGGTTTGGTATGTAGTGATTTCCAAGCCGCTCGGCTTTTATTGGATCAGGCAGAGTACCTGCGAAAATCGGTTCAGGCGACGCATGTTGAATTGCGCCATCTGGGATATTCTGTGGAGGGGTTTTCCTCAAAGGAACACAAGGTAACGATGATTCTTGAGCTCGCGGCCAACGAAGAGACTCAGTGGAAGGCCTTTAATGCGAAGCTGAGAAATCAAGTACGCAAGGCGCAGAAAAGCGGTCTGAAATTCGTCATCGGGCAGACAGAGCTTTTGGACGGGTTTTATGAGGTGTTTGCTCGTAATATGCGAGACCTGGGCACGCCGGTCTACGCAAAGAATTTCTTTCAACGCGTTTTGACGTCCTTTCCTGATTGCAC